>CANFWR010000114.1 GCA_947450865.1 Cytophagaceae bacterium | reverse complement strand
AATCCCTGGTTTTTGGTGTTGTCATCTAGCTGTCCGTTAACAAGTGCAAATGTAAGGACAAATAATTGTACCACCAAATATTTCTTTAAATTATTTTAAGCCGCCTTCAGGAATATTCCTTTTAATTAGTATAAACTGTGCTGCAATATGTGCTGCAAAACAATGAATTACTACACACCTACTACACACCAAATGAGTTTTTTAGGTCAAGAAGACACAAAAAGTCCTAGGTAAAGGAGTAGGCGTTTCCTAAACGCTAGATCCGGGTTCGATTCCCGGCGGGGCCACCCAGAGGGAAGCAGAAGAGCGCACCTTCTAAACGCTAGAGACGGCCGGGGTCGCGCTCGACTCGATTCCCGGCGGGGCCACCCAGAGGGAAGCAGAAGAGCGCCCCTTCTAAACGCTAGATGAGGCCGGGGTCGCGCTCGACTCGATTCCCGCCGGGGCCACCCAGAGGGAATGAGTCCGGAGAAAAGAAGTTCGAAGGATTTTTCACTGTACTCATCCCCGCAGGGGATTCCAAATTTGAACTTTTTGCTTTGCTCTTTGTTATTTGAAGACGCGCAGCGTCAAACATTTCACGAGGTCATCCCCGCAGGGGAATCCAACTTTGAACTTTTTGCTTGGATCTTTGAACTTTTAACCCAGCTCTTTGTTCTCTTATAAATACATTTTTAATTGATCCATCAACTTTACACACGCGTTAGTAATTTGCCTGAAACTTGGGATCAGGTGTCAGAATCGTGCATTTTCTTGCAACGCAACTATTTAGGAGTTTTGGAAAATTCTGCGCCAGCAAATATGCAAAATACCTTTGTTGGTGTATTTGAGGGAGAAAAATTAATCGCCACGGCTTTATTCCAAGAGATTGATTTAGCGCAATTGAACAGCTTTGGCGAGAGGGATCACTTTATATTAACTCAGGCCAGAAATTTTCTATTTCGACAATTCGCCTCGAAGTTATTGATAGTCGGAAATAATCTTTTAAGTGGCCAAAACGCCTACGCCTGTTTGCCTGATGTGGATAAAAAAAAGGTGGTGGAAAAACTGAAGGAGGTTTGCCTTATTTGGCCAAATAAATCCCATTTGACTATTTTCAAGGACTTCACTTTAGATCAAACAACACCCTTTCAAATACCCGCCTTTTCCTCCGATTATCCATTTAGCTCACAGCCTAATATGGTTTTTGAGATTAAGGAGAGGTGGAAAACGGAGGCTGATTATGTGGCAGATTTGACCAAAAAATACCGAGATCAATTTAAGCGATGTCGCAAAAAAGGCAGTAGCATTTGGACGAAGGAATTGACTTTAGAAGAGATACGTGAGAACGAAGAAACCATCTATTCTTTGTATTTGCACGTTGCCACGAACGCTCCATTTAATACGTTTATTCTGCCTGAAACACATTTTTCCGTTTTCAAAAAACAACTAGGTGAAGACTTTATTCTACGCGGCTATTATGAAAATGAACAACTCGTAGGATTTACCACTGTTATTCGGCACGGGAACGAATTAGAGACGTATTTTTTAGGTTATGATGATAGGATTCAACGAGAGAAAATGCTTTACCTGAATATGCTTTACGATATCGTCCAGTGTGGCATTTTACAGGGTTTTGAACGTATTGTTTTGGGAAGAACAGCACTCGAAATAAAGAGTTCAATCGGTGCAATTCCTGTACATTTGAACGGATTTATGCGCCATTCCTATGCCTTAGTTCACCAAAATCTAAGCTGGATATTCCCCTTCTTAGAGCCTAAAACAAATTGGATCCAACGACATCCATTTAAGGATTAAATAGCAGAGGTATCAATTAAGCATTCAACATTTGGGTGCATCCACAAAAAAGACGCAGGACAATCGGCTCCAATTTTGCGTTCCATGATCCGCTTTACAGCGTCTTGTTTTCCCTTCCCAGTAATCAAGAAAATGATTTTTTTCGATTGCATAATACCTTCCATTCCCACGCAAAGACCATATGCAGGTTCATTTCCTTGAGATAAAGCAGGATCGTGCGCAATGGTAGATTCAGCTAAAATAGCTTTGTGAAAATCTGGATTTAACGTTTCCGCAGGTTCATTAAACGCGATATGTCCATTTTTTCCTAGACCCAAAATACAGATATCTAAAGGACCATTCTGTTGAATAAATTTACCTATTCGTTCGCATTCTGATTCAACAACTTCTGGCGCTGTGTCGAAGGAGGTGTATTGGTCGTTTAAAATTTCCAAAGGGCCTAATAAATGCTTTTTCAAATAGGTTTCACACGAATCTGGATGACTTAGTGGGATAATTCCCCATTCATCCATCTTAATCACCTGCATCTGAGAATAAAGTGCTTTTTCTTTCGCCATTTCAGCATACATCCCCGTAGGGCTTCCACCAGTCGCTGCACAAAACAACAATGCGGGATTTTGCTTTACTTCTGATGCAATCAAATGTGCCGCTTTTTCACTTAGTGCAGCATAATTTTCAAGGTAGGTGATTTTCATTTTAATTCGTTTTGATAGCAATATACCAAATAAAAAAGGGATCGTATTCAGTCTATTGCAAATAAAATAAATGGAATCCTAATCGAAAAATGAGATTATCAGTTTACTGATAATTTATCATTGTAGTACAATAATAAATCACGCTTCAATAGGCCAGAATAGCTATTAAAAGGAATTATCAGTTTACAAATAATATATGTTATAACGCTTTTAAATCCTTTTATGTAGCTTGCTTTAGCCTTTGAAAGAATGCCTAACCACGAAAAAATGAATACCATAAAATACCTAACCCCTCTCTATACCTTTCTACTTATCTGTATAATTCCTATTGCAAAGCTTTCAGCTCAAGATTGGAATTATCAGATAGGTTTGAATTCCGCCAGTTTCCGATTCCAAAGTCCGACAGGTATAGCTCAAAATTCCTTCCAACCAGATGCCGGTTTACAGCTATCCATTCTTCGAAATGATCTCCTTGTCGATTCTGCCAAAACAAAGAGTGGATTTGTGCGTAAACTAAACTACCAAGTGGGTCTTGCTATTAACCAGTTTAATTCCTTTGGAGAGACCCAAAACATTCCCTTTACCTATTCCTCCACCTATGTGGGACTTAAGCTAGGCTTGGGTATGAAATCGCGTTTAGGCAGCGGAATGAGTCTTTCTTACAATGCAATAATGCAGATTAACCAATTGGTTTTAGGGTCCCAAAAAATGGGGAATCAAGTATATAACCTTCAAGGAAATAACCAATTTGATCGAATACAATGGCAATTAGGGGGCGAGATTAAGCTCGCAAAAAAATTGAACAATCACACGGCCCTTTTCGCCTACTTTTCTGAGGCTTGGCAACTGAATACTATTCAAAAAGATGGTAGTCAATTCGCAATTAATCCCGTTTCATTTGGTTTTGGTATCCAATACTCTCCCCTGCAATAGCTATGTATAAAATATTCTACACGATCCTATTTATAGGGATTTCACTATTTTCTTTTGGCCAAAAAACGGGCATCAATTACCAAGCTGTCATTCTTGACCCGAATCCCATTTCGATGCCTGGCAACAACTACAGTGGGCAACCACTCGCGAATTCGGCCATACAATTGAGATTTAGTCTATTTTCGGGAACGCGACTGGATTATCAAGAAACGCAAACCACTCAAACAGATGAGTATGGACTAATTAATACCCTCATTGGAAAAGGGATTAAAATCACACCTAATTCATTTGATGCGGTTCTTTGGAATGATACATTAAAAACATTGCAAGTCGAGGTTAAATTCGCCTCTGCAGCCGTTTTCACAGAAGTTAGTCGCTCTCTACTTCAGTATAGTCCTTATGCACTTTATGCTAAGTCGGTGGATTACCTCAATGTTAAAGGGGCGCCCACGAAATTATCTGCCTTTCAAAACGATGCGGGTCTTTTGAATCAAAGCGATTTAGCTACCATTCGCGTTGAAATCAAAAATCAAATTGACAAAGTTATTTTAAACGAAGTCCCTTTGGCATCTGAAATTTTGCCTGGAAAAATCAAATTGTCAGGGGATTTAACTGGAGATGCTACTTCGCCGATTATCAAAGCGAATGCCATTACTCCTGAAAAAATCGTAAATGGAGCGGTTCAGAGTTCAAAAATAAAAGATTCAAGTGTAGTGGATCAAAAGATTGCTTTTGGCATTAATCCAGCTAAAGTAGGCTTAGAATTAGTGAACAACACGGCAGATCTAAATAAGCCCATTAGTACGGCAATGCAAACAGCATTGGATGCTAAAGCGACAAGTAGCGCTTTGGCTTTAAAAGCAAATACGTCGGATTTGGATTTAAAAGCACCGGTAGCCTCCCCCAATTTTACGGGTAGTGTTTCTGGAATAACGGCATCAATGGTTGGCCTTCCCAACGTCAACAATACATCTGATGCAGCGAAACCGATTAGTGCCGCAACTCAAACGGCACTTAACTTAAAAGGAACCGTAAAAAAAGTGAATGGGGTTTCTCCTGATGCTAATGGAAACGTGGTCATTTCTCTAGGTAAAAATTACACCGGGTTATATAATGGAGGAGTATTTATTACCAATGCACCTCCAGTAGATGGGGATGTATTTATTGTTTCTACCGATCCAGATGGCGCCAATAATGGACGAACATTCATCTACCTGAACCCAGATTGGAATGAGATTACAAATAATATCGGAACGACTGATGCGAGGTATGTACAATTAGCGGGAAGTACAATGCAAGGTGATTTACGTATCCCCTCAGGAAAAAAAATAACTCTTACTGACTTACCTATTAATACATCAGATGCGGCTAACAAAGACTATGTCGATGCTGCTAAAACACTTGATGCTACTTCCTTAATCAACGGAAAGATCAGACTCTCAGGTGATTTAACTGGTACAGCGGCTAGTCCAGAAATTGCCGTGGGAGTAATTACAAATGCAAAAATAGCTTCTGGAATTAGCGCCACCAAGGTAGGTTTAGGGAATGTAGATAATACGTCCGATCTAGCTAAACCTATTAGCACTGCCATCCAAACAGCACTCGATTTAAAGGCTACAATTACCTCTGTCAATTTAAAAGCAAATACAACCGATTTAGCCTTAAAAGCAGACATAACAGATGTAAACTTAAAAGCCCCGATTGCTTCACCTACTTTTACAGGTTCAGTTGCAGGTATCACAGCAGCAATGGTCGGTCTTGCTAATGTGAACAATACCTCTGACCTCACAAAACCGATAAGCACAGCCACTCAAACTGCCTTAGACTTAAAAGCAACGAACACGGGTTTGGCCTTAAAAGCTAACACCACAGATCTAGCCTTAAAAGCAGACATTGCTGATCTAAACCTCAAAGCACCTATTGCATCGCCCACTTTCACTGGCAACGTTTCGGGAATAACCTCCACAATGGTAGGCCTAGGAAACGTAAATAATACAACAGATTTAGACAAACCTATCAGCACCGCCACCCAAACTGCTCTCGATTTAAAAGCCAACACGACAGACTTGGAAGCCGGCCTAGCTACTAAAGCTGGAACAGCCTCTCCTACTTTCACAGGAAATGTATCCGGTATAACGGCAACAATGGTAGGCTTAGGCAATGTGAATAATACCTCAGATGCCAATAAACCAATTAGTACGGCAACGCAAACGGCTTTAGATTTAAAGGGAACCGTAAAAAAAGTGAATGGAGTATCGCCTAATGCCAATGGTGAAATCGCTATTTCCCTTGGTCGCAATTATACGGGAATCTATAATAATGGATCATTTACGACGAGTGGGACTCCAGTGGAAGGTGATATCTTCATCGTATCTGGCGATCCTACGGGATCGAATAATGGTCGAACTTTTATTTATGTAAGTGCCATTTGGAATGAAATAACGAATAATATAGGGACTACGGATGCTCGATATGTGCAGTTAGCGGGTAGCACAATGCAAGGCAATTTACTATTCCCCACTAGTAAAAAAATCACCTTAACTGATCTTCCTACTCTTTCCACTGATGCAGCGAATAAGGCCTATGTAGATGCCTCCATTACAGTAGATGCGACCACACTAGTGAATGGCAAAATTAGATTAGCAGGGGATTTAACAGGAACTGCTTCTAGCCCAACGATTGCATCAGGAGCCATTACTGATGCAAAAATAGCTACCGGAATTAGTCCCACTAAAGTAGGTTTAGGTAATGTAAACAATACGACTGATTTACTTAAACCCATCAGCACAGCCACCCAAACTGCCTTAGATACAAAAGCAAGCACTATTTCTCTAGCTTTAAAAGCACCCATTGATGCCCCGACTTTCACAGGAACTGTCTCAGGCATTACTAAAACGATGGTGGGTTTAGGTAATGTCGATAACACAACCGACGCATTAAAACCCATTAGCACGGCAACTCAAACAGCACTGGACCTAAAGGCAACAATCACTGCTCTTAATCTAAAAGCTAGTTCAACTGATCTCGCACTTAAAGCAGACATAACGGACTTGAACCTAAAAGCGCCTATCGCATCTCCCACCTTTACGGGTTCCGTTTCAGGCATCACAAAAGCGATGGTAGGCTTAGCTAATATCGACAATACAACGGATTTGTTGAAACCCATCAGCACTGCCACACAAACAGCACTCAATTTAAAGGTAAGTCTAACGGGGATCGAGACTTTGACAAATAAAACATTAACCGCCCCTACCCTAACATCACCTGTTCTAGGGACGCCGGCATCTGGTACGGCTACGAATTTAATAGGCTTGCCTTTGAGTACCGGCGTCACAGGAACATTGGCAGTGGGAAATGGTGGTTCAGGTGCGTCTACAATTACCGGAATAGTAAAAGGGAATGGAACCTCTGCAATGACTTCAGCGGTTCAAGGCACCGATTTCAGTTTAGTGCGAGAGGTTTCAGATGAATATTCGGCGACAGTAGGACAAACAGCTTTTACCCTGACCCAAACTAAATCAAGCAATGCCGTGATAAAACTTTTCGTCAATGGAGTTCGCATATCTAAAACAGCGTTCAGCTTATCGGGAACCACTTTCACCTATATTCCAGCAAACAATGAGGCCTACACATTGGTAGCGGGAGATAGAATTCAAATTGACTATTACTATTAATATCATGAAAAGAATCCTCTTCTTTCTTTTTATTCCGTTAATGAGTTTTGCTCAATTAACAAAAACAGGATTTAGGCATACGAACCCTACTCTTTTCGTAGATTTTAGTGGCAAAATTGGAAGCGGAAAAGGGTTAGAGCGTTTTGGTAAAAAGACTGTTATGTTCGTATGTGGCAATAATTTAACGATTGTTCATACCACAACTAATGGAGTAGCACCAGAAAATAAAACAGTAACTTATGGCACCGTCAGTTCATCCCTCAGTGGTTCACAAAAATGCTGGATTACCCAAAATCTAGGCTCTACTAATCAAGCCATATCCGAAACAGATGCAACCGAGGCTGCAGCTGGATGGTATTGGCAATTCAATAAGAAAAAAGGCTATAAAAATAATGGAACAACCACATCCCCTGCTTTCCCATCAGCAAACACAAATACGGAAACCGTCAATTGGGGAGCAACAACGGATCCATGTACTCTGGAATTAGGAGCCGGTTGGAGAATTCCAACCGTTACGGAATGGACAAACGTAAACAATACGAATCTTCGACCTCAGGCTTATGCAGGTGTATTAAAAATGCACGCAGCAGGGTATTTGAGCACTGGTGTAAATAGTACGCTCACTAACCGAGGCTCACAATTTT
>CANFWR010000113.1 GCA_947450865.1 Cytophagaceae bacterium | reverse complement strand
GAGTGGAAACAAAAGAAAAATCAAGCAATCGGTTCTGGAGATTACTTCAAAGCAGCAATGGATTATTATTTTATGGCTGCCTTTACTCCTAGAGCGGATACATTGAATCGTCCATTAATTGCGATGAAGTCAGATACCTTGTTTGCAAAGGCAATCTCTGTCAACGACAAATGGCCTCCATTCTATATTAACCGTGCTCGTGCTAATAACTTAGTTGATTTTAGTGGCACGAAATGGTTAGGTGTTCCACACTATGAGAAATTCTTAGAGACGGTGATGAAGTTGAGAGAGGAAAAATCAACGGCGTTTAAAGAAGATAAGAATCAATTATTTGAAGCTTTGAAATACTTAGGGGGTTATCATTTAACGGTGACGAAGGATGATGCCAAAGTGAGAGATTATTTCACCAAAGCACAGGAAATAAAAGCAGATGACAAAGAAGTCAACGACTATTTGAATCCTGCTCCAGCCGCGGCACCTAAGAAATAATTAGAAATTAATCATCGAAAAAAGCTGCTCATCGGGCGGCTTTTTTCATTTACATAAGCTTATGTCATACGCAATCATTACCGGAGGAAGTAAAGGAATAGGCAAGGAAATTGCCTTGCAATTAGCAGAGAGAGGGTATAATCTGTTACTTGTAGCTCGTAATTCTTATGAGCTTCAGCAAGTGAAAGAGGAGATTCAAAAAAAGTATTCGCTAGACGTTGATTACCTAGTAGCGGATTTAGCTGATCCATCGGCTGTTAACACCTTGTATGAGTGGGTATTGGCAAAGCAGATTGATCTTCGGATTTTAGTGAACAACGCGGGTTATGGTTTAGTGGGCGAATTTGAAAAATATTCATTTGAAGAGACCCAAAAAATGATGCAGGTTAACATGAATGCCTTGGTAGAAACTTGTTACCGTTTTTATCCGATGCTTTCTGGAAAAGGCCAAGCATACGTATTGAATATTGCGAGTTCGACCGCCTATCAGGCGATTCCTTTAATGAGTGTTTACGCTGCTTCTAAAGTGTTTGTCTTGAACTTCTCTCGTGGTTTATTCCATGAGTGGAAGGCAAAAGGTATTAGTGTTACGGCCGTTAGTCCAGGAGCCACCACCACGAACTTTAATGACCGAGCAAACTTGCCAGCCAAGGCTAGCAAGGCGGCGGAGAAAGTAACGATGACTCCCGCTGTAGTGGCAAAGTTAGCCGTGGATGGTATGTTTGCTAAAAAGCAGGAAGTGATAACGGGTTTCATCAATAAATTAGGAGCATTCTTGGCTTGGATAGCGCCTAAAGCGATTTCAGAGAAAGTAGCTAAAGGGATTTACGAATAGTTTTTTCTTGACTGATTCCATCAGAGATCAGTCTAATTACATAGGTTCCAGCAGGGAAACGGGAAATATCCCAGTCCATTCTCCTGCTGGAACTTTTTATTTCAATGGATTCAAGTAGTTTGCCTTTCAAATCGAACAGATGCAGTTCCGCATCTGCTATTTCATAAGCGATTTCGATGGACAGTTTCCCTTGGTTTGGATTAGGGTATACGGCAAATTCGTAGGTCGCGGGATTATCTACATAATAGACATTTGAATAGCCCGAATAGCAAGCAAGACTTTTATACATCCACTTAGCGCGGACATAAAATTCGCGGCCCTCGGTGATTTTTCGAAAATAGGATGTGTCTGTTGATTTGGTTTGATCGATGAGCCATTCGAGGATACCGGGTGACCAAGACCTCACAAAATAGGCCCCCATTTTTTCTAAACGGGGAGCCGGTGGATTCGCTTTTCTCTCCAGAACAATTTTTCCCGAGCGGTAGAAGCAGCCATTTTCTTCAAACACGGATTGGTATTCTCCGGAGGGAAGTTGGCCTTTCATTGTTTTTTCAGTGGCAAAAAGATGTCCGTTCATTTCCCAACCAACAAAATGAACGCTAGGGTCCAATGTAAGACTGAGACTTGCGCTGTCCGCTTCGCAAATGGGGCCCGTGAAGGATTTGCGCAGCAGGGAGCTTGGTTGCTTTAGGATGGGCAAATTCAGTGTAATTGTATCTGTTTCGCCATCGTTGCAGAGGAAAGTATAATATCCGCCCGTTAGGATAAAATCTGCTATAGCGGATTCATAGCGTTTAGAAGCACTTAACCCAGATGTTTTCAATGGACAACCACTGATTCGAATACGGTAGTTATTTGTTAGGCAATTCGTCTCAGAGCTGGCGGTTAAATGATGAATGATGGGGCCGTTTCGCACGTAATTTACTTCTGTCGTGTCTTTCGCGCTGCAGCCTAGAGAATCCGTGGCAGTTCTATACAAGAATCCATTGGAGGAGAAAGGACCATAAGGGCTTTTTGCAGAGGAGGTATGGATGACTTGGTAGGGTGGTGTTCCATTCAACGGCAGTGTTTCAGGTACGGCAATCGTTCTTTCACCAGTGAGTGAAATGGGATTTAAAGGACGTAAAAGGATTCGAGGCTTTATCCGAATCGTAATTGGAATTCGAGTGCTTTCGCAATCGTTTATTTTGACGGAAGCAAATCGGAATAGTAGGGAATCTTCTTGGCTCGTATTTCGAATAGCTTTCATAGTTAAGGCCGTTGCCGTACTTAGGCTTGATTTAGCTATCTCCGATTCATACCAGATATTGTTTAGACCCCCGCTGGCTTGTAAAGAAAAGGCAACATCCGAACAGAAGTAGGAAGAAGACATATTTATCGGTGGCTGTGCAATGGGGTAAATGGCCGTTTTCACGCCAACAGATAAAGGGCCCTCGCAACCTGATTTGAAGCAGGAGGCTCGGTAAAACGAGCTATCTGAAGCGATTAAAGGCAAACGACTGCCTTCGCCTATTTTGCGGCCATCGGAATTATACCAAAAAGTGAAAGAAGGCGAACAGCCGGTCGCATTAAGCGAAAAGGGTAGACCGACACAGGCTTTGACGAGTTTTACAGCATGGGAGGGTGCAGATGGGAGTGTGGTAACAGTCAATGATACCTCGTTAGATGCCATTATGCAAAAACCAATGGGTAGAGTCGAGAATCTTGTATATGCTTTAAGTTTAGCCCCACTAATGGAAGGAGTCGCTAAGACCGAATCGACGGGGACCCCGTTGAGTGTCCAGGTATAGGGAAAAGAAATAAGCATTTTCTCGCACACGGTAACACTTGAAATCACAGGCGCTTTTCGGAGCACAACGAGTATAGAATCAGAATAGCTGGTGCATTTGCCTGACGTGATTTTTAATCGGTAAAAAGATCCCGTAGGATGCGTAGCTCCGCCGGAAAGAAAACTGTAGCGTGTTGCGCGCGCGTTTGTAATGCTGGTGAATTTTGCGTCGGTGGGTCTGCGTTTTTCCCATTGAAAGGTGCCGACAGAACTGACTACAATGAGTCGAATGGAATCTCCCTCACAGGTAATTTGTGGTAGAGGTTGGGTGCTGATAGTGGCACATTGCGCGAAAGACAAGAAAGATAAAAAGAGAAAAAAGAGCGTTTTCATGACTCGAAATAGAGCAGAAAACGAGGGCTAAACAAGCCGGAGAAAATCAATATCAAGAACCCGATAAATAAAAAACGCAAACGACTCGAAGCGAGCCGTTTGCGTTTTTATCAAGGTGTTGGTATTCTTAGATGTCGCAGATTTTTACCGCTTGTTCTAAAGAAGCCATTTTGTCTTTACGTGCTGGAATGAATTCCTGTCCAATAAAGCCTTTATATCCTGTATCGTAGATAGCACGAATGATAGCCGCATAATTTAATTCTTGCGTCTCATCAATTTCATTACGACCTGGAACACCACCTGTGTGGTAGTGAGAGATGTATTGGTGGTATTTTTTGATGGTTGCGATTACGTCCCCTTCCATGATTTGCATGTGGTAGATATCGTAAAGCAATTTGAATTTATCGGAACCCACCATCTCACAAAGTGCAGCACCCCATTCGGTCGTGTCAGCTTGGTAGTCTTTGTGGTTTACTTTGGAATTCAATAACTCCATCGAGATCGTTACATCATAACGTTCTGCGGTTTTCATGATGCGTTGTAAACCCTTTTTGCAGTTGATTAGGCCGTCTTCATCGCTCATTCCGTCTCTGTTTCCAGAGAAAGTGATGATGTTTTTTACGCCGGCTTTCGCAGCTTTGGGGATGATATCTTCGTAGAAACCGACTAAAGCGTCGTGGTTTTTCGTGCGGTTAAAGAAGTTCGGGATGTTCATGCCGTCCGGGTATTTTCCCCAGCCGATCGCCGCTGTCATGTCGTGTTTTTTCAGGATTTCCCACTCATCGGGACCTGTTAATTCGATGGATTGCAAGCCGATTTTTTTGGCATTAATGACTAATTCCTCAAACGGAATATCTTGGTAACACCAGCGACAAGCCGAGTGATGCACTTTTCCTTTTAGGTCTAGGCCCGCTTGGATGTCCGCTTCTTGAAAACGATGTCCCATCATTCCAAGGCCAGCGAATCCAGCAGAGCTCTTTAGGATGTCTCTGCGGCTGAATTTGTTTTCCATAGGTTTATATTTTAATAGGTTTATTTTAGTAATCCGGTGACGAATTTTTCACTGAGCTCAAAAAGCAGGCCCGGGTAAATGCCTAGCAATATACTGATAATTCCTAGACCAAAAAGGCTAAGTAATTCTAATTTATTCAAATCAGGTAAAGACCAGTCGGCATTTTTTAGGTAAGGTTTTCCTAAATAGATTTTTTGGAAAGTCCATAGCAGGTATCCAGCGCCTAATAATAAGCCCAAAGCCCCAAATACGGCAATGCCTGGATGCACAAACGGACTCGTGAAGGCGCCCATCAGGCTGAAGAATTCTCCGATAAATCCAGAGAATCCGGGAAGGCCTAAAGAGGCAAAAATGGCGATGCCTGAGATGACCGTAAACCGTGGCATCAAGGCAACTAAGCCGGAATACGAATCGATTTCGCGGTTTCCAGTGCGGGAATACAAGACGCCTACTAGTAAGAATAAAAGTGCGGATAAAACCCCGTGGGAGATGGTTTGGAAGATGGCTCCTTGCCATCCTTCAGCGGTAAAGGCTGCGATTCCGATCAGCACGAAGCCCATGTGGGAAACGGAGGAATAGGCCACTAATTTCTTTAAATCCGTCATCGCTAGCGCGTTGTAGGCGCCGTAAACGATGGATAAGGCTCCTAAGCCTGCCAAAATATTCGCGGCTTCAATGCCTTCTGGCAAAAAGAACGGAATGGTGATTCGCAACCAGCCATAAGCACCAATTTTTAACAATACCCCCGCCAATAAAACCGAGATAGGTGTAGGTGCTTCCACGTGCGCATCTGGTAACCAAGTGTGCAAAGGAACCATCGGTAATTTGATGGCGAATCCGATGAATAATAACCAGAATCCCCATGCACGTGCGCTCATACCGGCTAATTGCCAGCCTGAGCTGATGTGTAGAATGCTGGTGATTTGGCAGTTATTATAGTCTGCTAAAGCCTGCATATCAAAGCTATGCACTAAGGAAGAGGTCGCTAATTCTTGTGACTGTATCAGTTGCTGTACCGTTTTTAAAGCCTCAAGATTGAAGCCTTGTTCCGGGCGAATCAAGCCATTCAATAAAGCGGTTTCGTAAGGATCCACATAGGCAACACCCATTCCTAGCATCACGATCAGGATCAAAAGGGAGCCCACCAGCGTGTAAATGAAGAACTTCAAGGATGCATAATTTCTACGCGGTCCACCCCAAATTCCGATCAAGAAATACATGGGTAACAACATAAATTCGAAGAATACGTAGAAAAGGAAGAGGTCTTTGGCCATAAAACAGCCCATAATCGAGGCGTTCAAGAGTAATACCAAAGCGTAATAGCCACCTATTTTTTCCTTAATGTCTGTCGAATTCCAAAGCGCCACCCAGGTAATTAATCCTGTTAATAGAATCAGGGAAATGCTTAACCCATCGATTCCGAGTGTGTATTTGGACATAAATTGCCCCATCGAACCGAGTGAGATCGAGAACCAATAATGCGTTTCGTTGAATTGAAATAAGCCGGATGTTTTATCGAATGCAATATAGATATAGCCTAAAAGCGCTAATTGGAGTGTCGAAAGACCGATGGCAATGCTTCTCGCTTGTTCTTTCAATTGACCCAAACCAAGCGCTAAAGCACCGAGCAGGGGCAATCCGATTAAAAGCGATAATAGAGGTAAATTCGTCATTTAATAAATAGCGCGTAAAGTAAAAATAAGGCAAATGTCACAATAATCATAGCCCAATAGCTTTGGACTTTGGCTGATTGCCAGCGACTTAAAATTCTTCCGGTTCCAGCACTTAAACTAGAGCTTCCGCCCACGATAATACCGTCAACTATGTGTCTGTCAAACCAGGCAGATAGATGGGCAATGATCACTTGCAGGGCAGCGATTCCATTTACGAAACGGTCAATGAATTGCGTTTCGAAAACCCGAGCAGATCTGCTCTTCCAGCGAATAAAGCGGAATAAGGAAGGCCAAAAGCGAGGCAAGAATTGGTAATTCTCAGCTGGAATCCAGTTTCTGGTGAGATAAGCTCCAGCAATTCCTAGGACCCAAGTGGCAGCCGTGATGTACAACCAGAACGCAGGAATGTGGTAAATGGCGACCTCGAAACGCTCTAAGAAGGCAGAATCTTGAATTTCGATGGGATTCCAAGAAATCCAAATGAAAAAGCTCGCTATAATTAATAGCCGGATAGGGGTTTCTAAACTGAAATCCTTTTTAGGCGAACCTTCCTTCAAAGGCCCCATAAAGATGAAATAAAACTGGCGACTGATGTAGAAACTGGTCAAGATCATGCCAAGACCTAAAACGCCTAATAGTTCGAATTGTTCATTTTCAAATAAATATCCAGCGATATTTTCTTTGCTGTAAAAACCGCCCGTAAGAGGTAATCCCATCAATCCAGCCCCAAATACGAGGTAGGCCAAAGCTGCTATTGGCGCTTTTTTGCGAAGACCACCCATGTCGTTTAGGCTTTGGGAATGTACGGTGTGAATAACCGCGCCAGCCGCTAAAAATAGGCCAGCTTTAAAAATTCCGTGGGTCAGTAAATGAAATAATGAAGCGTCAGAGCCCATTCCCATCCACATTAAACCCAGCTGAGAAATGGTGGAATAGGCGAGTGTTTTTTTAATATCGTTTTGGAAAATGGCGAATACAGCTCCTGCCAGAAAAGAGATCGCACCGATGATTCCCATAAAAAGATGGGTCTCTGGTCCCGTGATATCGAAAACGCGAACGCCCACAAAAACACCAGCGGCCACCATCGTAGCGGCGTGGATTAGAGCAGAGGCTGGCGTAGGACCTTCCATCGCGTCAGGTAGCCAAGACATTAACGGGAATTGAGCTGATTTAGCCATTCCTCCCGTTATTATTGCGATTCCAATGAGGGTAGGAGCGATGCCATACATCGCTGAAAATTGCCAGGTATTGAAATGCAAACCGAGGGCAATTAAGCCAAACAATAAGGCAATATCCCCTAAGCGATTAATTAAAAAGGCTTTTTTAGCGGCTTGAATGGCGGCCGTTTTTTGGTGCCAAAAACTAATCAACAAATACGAACACGCCCCTACTAATTCCCATGCCCCGTAGAAAATTAGGATGGAATCGGTTAGTAATAAAAGCGTCATTGAACCTACAAAAAGGTGTAAATACACATAGTAGCGACCGATGGAGGGGTCGTCTTTCAGATATGATTTGGAAAATAGCTGAACACAAAAGGATACAATCGCCACTAGTCCTAGGACCAATTGTGCCGAGGCATTCGCCCAAAAACTCGCATTCAGCGGCT
>CANFWR010000112.1 GCA_947450865.1 Cytophagaceae bacterium | reverse complement strand
CTAATCGAGTGGCTGACGAAATTGATTAATCAAGATGAGCGTTTCCTTATTTGTTGCGAAAAGGTATTTTTTTTCCCCATTTAAGGCGAGTTTTATCACCTTAATTTCCCGTATTTCGATGATAGGGGTGGGGGTGGAAGTGATGGCTTTGGTTCTTATTTTATCCGTTTTTAATGGATTAGAAGATTTCCAAAAAGGCCTTTTCAAAACCTTCGATCCCGATTTAAGCATCGTTTCAACTTTTGAAACGCGTTTTTCACTAAGTCCAAATCAAATTCAACAGATTGCTAGCGTTTCAGGTGTAAAATCTGTTCAACCCATTTTAGAAGATCAGGCGCTTATCCGCTATAATGGAAAGCAATTAGTTGTTACTTTAAAAGGAGTTGATTCTTCCTTTATTGCCTCTAAACGGTTGAAAAACCAAATAGTCGACGGCGATTACCTCGTTGAATACGATGGCCATCCTTTCGGGATGGTAGGTGCGGGGGTATTTATGGCAATGGGAATGAATTTTGAGGATATTTATCATCCAATTGAGGCGTGGTACCCTAATCAGAAGGCTTTGGCAAAATTCCAAGTGACTCAAGAGGCGGCCAATCAGAAGGGCTTTTTCCCTTCCGGAGTCTTGCAGGTCGAACAGACTTTTGATAACCAAATGATTCTAGTTCCGCTGAGCTGGATGCGCGATCTGACCCTAGCGGATTCTACCTCGGTTTCTCGTTTCGAGCTAATGTTAGCCGAAGGTGTTCAGGAGCAGGATGTTCAGTCTGCCATCCAAAAAATCGTAGGCAGAAATTTCCAGGTTCAAACGCGAGATCAACAGCACGACATTCTATTGCGCGCCATTAAAATTGAGAAACTTTTCGTGTTTATTTTGATGGCCTTCATAATGGGAATTGCGTCTTTTACCCTTTTTTATGCCCTTTCCCTTTTAGTTATTGAAAAGCGCAAAGACCTCCGCACTTTATTGGCGATGGGCATAACGCAGCAGCAATTGTTGCGTATTTTTCTATCTGTAGGACTATTTATTAGTTTTTCTGGTGCGGTTGTGGGTATGGTACTCGGTTTTGCCTTGGGCTGGATACAACAAACGTTCGGAATTATCCCATTAGGAATCCCGAACGCTTTAATTGATGCTTATCCCATTCAAATGGAATGGTTCGACTTTTTGATGACTGCTTTAGTGGTGATGGTGATCACCTTTTTAGCTTCGATTATCCCAGCTCGTAAAGCCGTTCAAATGACTTTTGATCAGAAAATTAATCTGCCAAAGGCGGATTAAATTCTCCTTCCCATTTCGAAACCACACAAGTCGCCACGCCGTTTCCTGCTACAGACGTCACCGTTCTACCCATATCTAGGAAAGGATCGACTCCTAATAATAAGGCAATTCCCTCCGCGGGTAAATTGAACATCGTTAAGGTTCCTGCGATAATCACAAGTGAGGCGCGAGGTACGCCGGCAATACCTTTGGATGTAATCATCAGAGTCAATAGCATTGTAATTTGTTGCTCTAAACTTAAATGAACGCCATAAGCCTGGGCAATAAATCCGGTCGCGAAGGTCATATACAACATCGACCCATCTAGGTTAAAACTGTATCCTAAAGGCAAAACAAATCCCACAATACGTCTGCTACAGCCGAATTTCTCCAATGCCGCAATCGTTTGAGGGAAGGACGCCTCCGAACTCGCTGTCGAGAAAGAGATCAATAAGGCCTCTTTTAATTCCTTCAAAAGCTTCCAATAGGGAATGCCGTTCACCAAGCAAATGATCCATAAAATGACGACAGTAAAGAATAAAAGACCGCCCATAAAGCAGATCATTAAGTAGCCATAGCTGATTAAAATGCTTAAACCTTTATTTGCAACCACAGTGGTCATCGCTGCAAATACCGCGTATGGAGCGACTTCCATCACGTAGTTCACCATCTTGAAGATGACTTCCGCTAAGTTTTCAATAACGTGAATTAAGCGTTTTCCTACCTCACCGATGGAGCCTAAAGCTACACCGAAGAAAAGGGAGAAGATGACGATTTGAAGAATTTCATTTTCAGCCAAAGCCTTGAAAAAGCTATCTGGGAAGATATGCAAGATGAAATCTTCCATCGTTTTAGCTTTGGAAGCATCAATACCCGTTTCCGTACCAGCAGCCGGCTTAGGCCAGCTTTGTAAACTGCCCGGTTGTGTTAGGTTTACCACCACTAAACCGGTAACTAGTGAAAGAATGGTTGCAAAATAGAAATAACCGATAGTTTTGATTCCAATACGGCCAACCGCCTTGAAGTCGCCTAGTTTCGCGATACCTACCACGAGTGTACAGAATACCAAAGGTCCCACGATCATTTTGATCAGGCGAAGGAAAATCTTGGAAACGATTTGGACTTTAGCCCCTAAATCGTGGCTAACTTCTGGTTCAAAATAAAGGAAAAAGAACTCTCCTAGCACGAGGCCCAGGATAAATCCAATGATAATTTTATTCGTTAAGGTTAATTTCATAGTGGGTTGACGAGGGATAAATACTTTTTATAAAATGGTTTTCTGTAGAAAATCATTCCCCAAAGAAAGGGGAAAAGAAGGTAATTCAAAAATGCGTTTCGGGTATCGAATGAAATATCATCGATAATTTCACAAGTGCCTTCGGAGGTTTTCTTCACTCTATGCTTGTGTTGCCAATATTGTAGTCCGAAAGGCATTTTAACTCCTTGGTCAATAAAGTACCATTCCTTCTCTGTTTCTAAGTCTTCTGCAATAAGGGAACTCCAGGTAAGCTTTAAGAAAATGAGATTGATAACAAGAACGACGTTATCGTCTTTTTTGCATCCATCAAAGCGCTGCAAGTCGACTTTGGGAAAAGGGGGAGATAACTTAAGCAGCAAATCTGCCGTAAAAAGTTCTTTTACGTGGCTAATGGGTGCTTGAATAGGAGTGGTGATCGTGTAGGATAGCATATTAAGCTACCAAGAGTTTTAATAAGGTCGCGAAAAAGGTTTTAATGCCTAAAGCAACATATTTTGCCCAGCCAGCACTTTCTTCTGAAGCTTCTGGTGAATCTTGTTCCGCTGGTAATTCATTAGGTGTTACTTTAGTTTGATTCACCGCAGCTATTCTAGCCGTAGAATCTATTTGAATCGTTTTTGCCTTCGGATTAAGCGCAGAATACTCTATCCTACCAAAGTTGCAGAATATGGAAATCGTGAAAAAGGCGATGATCAGTTTCTTCATTTGATTTTTTGTTTCGCAGAATCAACGGCTACTTTTTGTGCAGCAATTTCCTCTTCTTTCGTTTTTTGATCGACTTTATTCTGAACCTGATTCGTTAAAATCTTTTCTTTTTCGATTTTAGCTTCTTTTAAACGCTCTTCTAAATTGTTGATTTGACGTGTATTAGAGTCTAATTCGCGGATTAAACGTTCCGCTTGTTTGCCGTTCTTCGCTTGGGCTGAGACCAATTCTGCTAATTTATTTTCCTCGATTCTTACTGCTTCTTCTAGATCTACAATTTTGATAAAATCCTCGATCCAAGTGCTCGTTTCACTTAATTTTGCATGACCGGTTTGTATGAATTCGTCAGTTCCCGTAGCTATAGAGATGAATAATTTCACTTTCTTATTTTCTTCAGAAACTTTAGAAACTAGTACTAAAGGACTATCAGAGATGCCTGCAATCTTAATATCTGAGCTAGAGAATGTTCCGTTTTTTCCTTCGATTACCTTACCAAATTTGCTTAAATAAGCTTTCCAACTTGCTCTCGCGTATTTTTCTTGCGTATTCACGAACGTGTAAACTCCTTCTTTCTTCGATTTATCTACTTCAGACATGCCAGAGAAAACTTGAGCTGACGCATGGAATGCAAAAGCCGAAAGGAAAAGTAGGATAGCGATCTTCTTCATAAGGTGAAATTTTTACTAAAGTTAGGAGATTTTTTTAGCTAGGGCAACCTTGTTTTTGTTTGCATGATCTCTGAAAGCAAAAAGTGTAAATTCACCCCCGTCTTTCAATTGGAATTTCTTCCGAATTTCATCTGACTTGATGGGGAAATTTCGGGTAGATATATTCGCTTTTCCAGCTGGCAATACCGTCTGAATCCATTTTTTTTCCAAAGGTCCCTCTGCCAAAACCTCAAACGTTCTCCCCGCAAAATTAGTGTGTAGTTCTTTAGAAGTATATAAGTGGGTGTTGGGGGCTATCTTTAATAATCCATTACCTACCAGTTTGAAGAATCCTGCCTTTAAAATTCCTGCGTGAGGTTCATAGAGGTACTTGGAAATAGGACCGAATTCGCAAATGATTGCTGATTCAGCTGATTTTTTCCCAATAAAAAGGCTTGGATTAGTCTGACTTAACTCAATCACCTCGATTTCCGGATCCTCCGAAGATTGAGACGTCTTTAAAAACAGCAATTCTTTCACTTCGTTTTTTAAGCAGACAATATAAATCTTTTCCACACCCCCTAATTCCTTGGTTGCCCGATCTAAATCCAATAAGGGACTCGTTTTTATCAGTAAACTGGTTTTGTTATTGATATAAGGGATTAATTCTATTGCATTGGGCTCACAATCTTGCAATAGGACGACTTTGTTGCCGGCGCCATCTCTTCGAGCAGGATCAACATAAATGAAGTCGAATAATTCCGCACACTCTGAAAGCCATTTTAAACAATCGCCTGTGTGGTGCTGGATGTTTCCTGCTTTTAATACGGAGTGATTGAAGGCGGTGATTTTTGCGAGTTTTTCCTGTCTTTCGATGTAATCCACCTCGCAGCCTGCTTGTGCGAATGCGAAGCTATCTAAACCCATTCCTCCCGTTAGGTCCACGACTTTTCCGCGTAGAAGGGAAGCCTTAAAGTGTGCTGTATCTTCTGAGGATGATTGTTCTAAGGCCAAAGCAGGAGGGAAAAATACCTTTTCATTTGCCACCCAATGAGGCATTTTGTCCTTGAGTTTTTGCCGGGCTTTGATTTGGCCCACTAAAAGAGGAATGTCTAAATTAGGGTATTTTGCTGCTTCCAGGGCAATCGCAACCGGATCCCTGTGGAGATTTTCTTGAATAAATTGGATTTCGTTTTCTCGAAGCATTCCCTAAAATTAGCACCTCTGCTTTAATTATTTTTATTTAAATTAGTGAAATTCAAAAGAGCAGATGACCGGATTAATTTTAGCGGCGGGCGCCTCGTCCCGTTTAGGAGAAGCAAAACAATTATTAGTGTATCAGGGCCAAAGCCTTTTAGAGCGTTCCATTCGCCTTGCATTTAGTGTATGTAAAGAAGTTCAAGTTTGTTTAGGTGCTGAAGTGGATCAATCCATTCGTATCATCGAGAATTTACAAAAGGAGTTCCCTACTTTATCTTTTGTTCAGGTTGAACATTGGGACAAAGGAATGGGTGAGTCGCTGGCAGTGGGCTTAAAAACGATTGATTTTTCCAAAGATGTGTTAGTACTCTTATGTGATTTACCCTTTTTGACCTCTAGTCACATAAAGAATTTAACTTCATTGGCTAATCCTGAAAGAGCCATTGTTGCCTCATTTCAAGGAGTGAATTCTCCACCGGTATTAATCCCATCTGCATTGCGCCCCTTGTTTAACCGTTGGAGTGGAGATCAAGGATTAGGTAAATTTTGGCGCCAAAATCCAATGCTCAGTGAAATCATTCACTTTTCTGATAAATTCCGCGATGTCGATGTTCCGGAGGATCGGGAGTATTGGGGGATTTAAAGACTTTAGATTATAGAGTATAGATTATAGATGATAGAGGAGACATTTTAGATGATTTTCTCTATACTCTCTACTCTATAATCTTTGCTCTCTTAGCTAAGTTTCCTATCTTTGCATTTCAATTTTAAACTCAATTAAGTGGAATCAATCGGAACCCTTCCCACCGTCGAAACAGCCAAAAAATTAGGATTATTGCCCGAAGAGTATGATCGCATTCAGGAGATTTTAGGTCGCAAGCCTAATTTTACTGAATTGTCGATTTTCTCTGTGATGTGGTCTGAGCACTGTAGCTATAAGAATTCAATCGTTTGGTTGAAGACTTTGCCTAAAGACTCTCCACGTATGTTAGCGAAAGCTGGCGAGGAAAATGCTGGTTTGGTTGATTTAGGAGATGGATTAGGTTGCGCCTTTAAGATTGAATCACATAATCACCCATCAGCGTTAGAGCCTTACCAAGGTGCGGCGACAGGGGTAGGTGGTATCAATCGTGATATTTTCACGATGGGTGCGCGTCCGATTGCGCAATTGAATTCCTTACGTTTTGGCAATATTGATTTAGCTAAAACGAAGTGGTTAGTAAAAGGTGTAGTGAAGGGGATTGGAGATTATGGTAATGCCTTTGGAATCCCTACCGTGGGTGGTGAGGTACAATTCGATGATTGTTACAATGTGAATCCGCTGGTTAATGCGTTTTCAGCAGGTATATTAAAAGTAGGTACGCAGGCATCTGCTATTTCCTATGGCGTTGGTAATCCGGTGTTTATCGTGGGTTCAGCGACAGGTAAAGATGGAATTGGCGGGGCAAGTTTTGCTTCAGAAGATATTACAGCGAAGTCGTCGGAGAAATTACCTGCGGTTCAAGTAGGGGATCCATTCCAAGAAAAATTATTGTTGGAGGCTTCTTTGGAAATCATCGAAGCAGGTTGTGTAATCGGTATTCAGGATATGGGTGCGGCGGGTATTATTTGCTCGACGTCTGAAATGTCTGCGAAAGGAGAACACGGGATGATTATTGATCTTTCCAAAGTTCCTACACGTCAACCGAACATGCAACCATTTGAGATCTTGTTATCTGAGTCTCAAGAACGTATGTTAATCGTAGTGGAGAAAGGTCGTGAGCATGAAGCGAAACGTATTTTTGATAAGTGGGATTTAAATTGCGAGCAAATCGGTACCGTTACAGATACAAAACGCCTTGAATTCTATCAAGATGGGGTTTTAGTAGCTGACGTTCCAGCTGATGATTTAGTATTAGGTGGAGGTGCTCCAGTTTACCACCGTGAGTACAAAGAGCCTGCTTACTTCCAAGAATTCAAGAAATTTAAGATAGATTCTGTTGCTGATTTACCTAAGGAAGAATTGCCTAAGGCTTTGAACTACATGATGAATCACCCAAACATCGCTTCTAAGAAGTGGGTGGCTCAACAATATGATTCATCGATTGGCCGTGCGAATCGCAACACGAATGCACCATCGGATGCGGCGGTTGTGAAAGTACACGGTTCTCAAAAATCCATTGTAATCACCGTAGATTGTAATTCACGCTATGTAAACGCTGATCCCGAAGAAGGAACTGCGATAGCGGTAGCGGAAGCGGCTCGTAACATCGTATGTTCGGGTGGTGTGCCGGTGGCGATTACGAACTGTCTGAACTTTGGTAATCCATACGTTCCAGAAGTATACTGGCAATTTGTGGGTGCCATCAATGGGATGAAGAAATCGTGTGAGGCATTCGAAACACCTGTAACGGGTGGAAACGTTTCCTTCTATAACCAATCTTCTGACGAAGGTCCTGTATTCCCAACTCCTACTATTGGTATGTTAGGAATCTTAGAGGATCCAGCGAATAAGATGACTTTGGACTTCAAAAAAGAAGGTGATGCGATCTATTTAGTAGGTGAATCAGTAAATGATATCTCGTCATCAGAATATGTCTATTCATACAAAGGAATCAAAGCTACTCCTGCACCGCATTTTGATTTAGCGACAGAACAAAAGGTACAAAAAGCGATTTCCGCTTTAATCACTAATAAATTAATTGAATCTGCTCACGATGTATCGGATGGCGGTTTGTTAGT
>CANFWR010000111.1 GCA_947450865.1 Cytophagaceae bacterium | reverse complement strand
GGCCTTGCTAATATTGTTGCGCTTTGTGATGTGGATATGGGCGCTCCTCAGACATTAAAAGTGTTAGAGAAATTCCCTGATGTGCCTCGTTTCCAAGATTTCCGTCAAATGTTTGACAAAATGGGATCTCAAATTGAGGCTGTTTCTGTAGGTGTTCCGGATCATTCCCACTTCCCTATCACGATGATGGCGTTAGGTTTAGGTAAGCACGTGTTTGTGGAGAAACCGATGGCTAGAACGTTTAATGAAATCGAGTTAATGATGGCGGCGGCACGCAAGCACCCAAAATTAGTTACTCAAATGGGTAACCAAGGCCACTCTGAAGGTAATTATTTCCAATTCAAGGCTTGGAAAGAGGCAGGAATCATTAAAGATGTGACGTCGATGACGGCACATATGAATTCGCCACGTCGTTGGCACAGTTGGGATCCGAAGATTACGAAGTTTCCAGCAGCCGAAGCGGTTCCTTCTACGTTAGATTGGGATATTTGGCAAGGTGTAGTTTCACCACACGATTACCAAAAAGATTTTGTAAACGGCCAATGGCGCTGCTGGTTTGACTATGGTTTAGGTGCACTGGGTGACTGGGGTGCCCATATTATGGATACGGCACACGAGTTTTTGGACTTAGGCTTACCTACCGAAATCAATATGCTGCGGGCGGATGGACATAACAATTTCTTCTACCCAATGTCTTCTACTATTCAATTCAAATTCCCTGAGCGCAAGAATATGCCAGCGATGGATATTACGTGGTATGACGGGGTGAATAACATCCCACCAGTTCCGGCGAATTATGGTACGAATGAATTAGATCCGAACATTCCACCGGCGGGCAATGGAAAAATCCAACCAGCGAAATTAAATCCAGGCAAGATTATCTACAGCAAAGATTTAACGTTTAAAGGCGGATCGCACGGAAGTACACTTTCGATTTTAGGCGATGCAGGCAAGGATTTAAAATTACCTGAGGTTCCTAAGAGTCCATCAAACCACTATGCGAACTTCTTAAAAGCTTGTATGGGCCAAGAAAAAACGCGTTCTCCATTCGAAATCGCAGGTCCATTAAGTCAAGTGTTCTCCCTAGGAGTTATGGCCCAAAAATTGAATGCGAAATTACAATTCGATCGCAAGACGAAACAAATTACAAACAACTCCCTGGCGAATTCTTTATTAGTAGGAGCGCCTCCAAGAAAAGGTTGGGAGCAATACTATAAAATCTAAAATTCAGGTATATGGTCAGGGATGATTAATCGTCCCTCCGTGGCTGCTTTGATTTTTTCAACTGAAACCCCGTGGGCGCGTTCTTTCAACAGAAAGCCGCCTTCGGGGTTTATGTCTAGTACAGCTAAATCGGTGATGATTCGCGTGACACAGCGTTCTCCGGTCAACGGCAAATCGCATTCCCTGACTAATTTCGATTTTCCATCTGAAGTCAAGTGCAACATCGCGACGATGACCTTATCTGCCGAAGCGACTAAGTCCATCGCTCCGCCCATTCCTTTCACCATTTTGCCGGGCACTTTCCAGTTCGCTAAATCCCCGTTTTCTGAAACTTGCATGCCGCCCAAAATGGTGACATCCACATGATCGCCTCTTATCATGGCAAAACTCTCTGCAGAACTGAAAAAAGAACCACCCTTTAGAATAGTAATCGGCCGTTTACTCGCATTAATCAAATCAGGGTCTTCCTGTCCCGGTTCAGCTAAAGGCCCAATGCCTAACAAGCCATTCTCCGATTGCAAAATCACTTTAATACCTGCTGGAATATGATTCGAAACCCGCGTAGGGATTCCAATCCCCAAATTGACATAGTCACCGTCTTTGATTTCTTTCGCTAATCGGCGTGCAATAATTTCCTTTTGTTCATCTTCCGAATGCGCTAAGGCAGGAAAATGTTCGATAGGTTTGATATAGTTTGATCCTTGGAAGATGCGCTGCACATAAATGCCTGGCGTGTGAATTTCGTTCGGATCTAGCGAACCTGCAGGAACTAATTCCTCTACTTCCGCAATGGTGATTTTTCCTGCGGGTGCCATGACGGGGTTGAAGTTCCGGGAGGTTCCCTTATAAATCAAATTACCTTCCGTGTCCCCTTTCCAGGCTTTTATGAATGCGAAATCCGCAGTAAGGGCGGTTTCTAACAAGTATTTCTTGCCATCAAAAACCCGATCCACTTTTCCTTCTGCCACTTCAGTTCCCACTCCAGCTGGCGCAAAAAAGGCCGGAATGCCAGCGCCACCGCAGCGAATGCGTTCCGCTAAAGTTCCCTGAGGGACAAGTTCGACCGTTAAATGACCTTCAAGAATTAAATCCTCTAGGAGGTGATTTTCGCCCACATAGGAGCAGACAAGTTTTTTAATGGCGCGAGAGGCCAGTAATTTACTCAGCCCAAAACCTTCGATTCCTGCCTCATTCGAAATGCAAGTGATCGCTGAAGTACCCGAAGCCAGCAAAGCTTCAATCGAATTTTCAGGAACACCGGTTAATCCAAAACCGCCAAAAAGCATTGTGGAGCCTGATTTAACATCAGAAATAGCATCAAAAGCAGTAGTGTAAACCTTGTTCATTTAGTTAAATTAAACAGATATTGTTATCTTGTAGCTGATTAATATCATGTTTTGGCAATACTAGCACCACTATTCGGAATATTTACCTCGTTTATTCTCTTGTACTACCTCAGTTCATTGAATAGATCCAATACGTTTTTAGCCTTGTTTTTCTTGTGCTGTAACTCCGTATTGATGGTGTATTTTGGCTTGCATTATAGCAAAATCGAATTTTGGGAGGGCATCTGTTTCGTACACTTTTTACCGCTCTCATTCCTACTGGGTCCTGCTTTGTTCTTTTATGTCAAACACACCGTTTCTGAGGATAAACACCTGCATCGCTGGGATTTATTGCACCTGGTTCCCGCCATTTTTACGGGCATAGCCACCTTACCATTCACCACTTTACCCTTTGCTACCAAGACGGCTATAGCACACGAGATTGTGAACATAACGGAGGACTATAATTTAGACTTTCAATGGGTCACGTTTGAGCAGATATTAGAAGGACGCTCGATTCACTTATTGCTTTATTGCGTTGCTTCCATCATTTATTTCCTATGGAATAAAAATCATTTGATGAAGAAATATGGCTCATTGCCTTCGAATCATCGCTTAATTCAAAAATGGATTTTCTCCTTGATCTTTTTGCAGATGGTTATCGCCGGGAATAGCCTGGGCCATATGTTAACGATATATGCGCACAACTATTCAATTTTAGGAATTCCATCGAATGTCATTTTCAGCGAGTCACGCTTCTTTGCAATCTGTGGAGGAGGGTTTTTTGTCCAAAACTTCATTCTGTTTCTTTTTCCCAAAATCCTCTACGGTAACGTTTCCTACGAAGTAGAACTAAATGCAGGTACAATTTTACAGGAAATCAAATCTAGTTTACCTAAGAGATCAAGTAGTTTTTACACGTTTGAAAAAGAATTAGAGGGCTATTTAGGTTCTCACCCCTTTGTGAAGAAGGATTTTTCTTTGTCACAAATGTCCTTTGACCTAAAAATGCCCGAACGTTTTCTTTCGAACTATTTCAACAAAGAAATGCAGAAGACCTTTGGAGAATGGAAGAATGACTTGCGGATTGAATATGCTTGTCAATTAATAGAGGAGGGAAATGCGAAGAAGATCACCATTGAAGCGATTTCAACGGATGCGGGATTTGTCTCTCGTTCTAAATTTATCGATGCCTTCAAGGCAAGAAAAGGAGTAACTCCTTCCGCTTACATAAAAGAAAAGGCAGAGGCCTAAGCCCCTGCCTGCCTGTCTTTCTTGCTAACTAATTATTATTGAGCAGCTGGAGCTGGCATTAACCCTAATTGAGTCATCAATACCACATTGTCCATAAAATCTTGCTCTTCAGCAATTTTTCCGTCTTTCATTTTCGCAATCGTACAACCGATTACATCTACCGATTTTCCAGTAGCAGGAATGCCAAAGAAATTACCCGTGTGCTTTCCTTTAAACTGCCAGTACTTAACTAATTTGTCTCCATCCGCAAAGATTTCTTTCACGATGAATTGACGCTCCGTGAAACCAGTCACAAAATTTTCGTAATAGGCTTTGCAATTCGCTTTACCTTTTACTTCTGGAACCGTATGCAATACCGCGTCATCCACATAGGCTGAGTCTAAGATGTTCGTGCGGCCTTCATTGATAGCCACTTCCCAAACACGAGAATAATAAGCTATGTTTGCAGCCCCTTTAATTGCGTTTTGATCCGCTTCTGACGTGCAAGAGAATAAGCCTGCCGCCACACATAGTGATAAAATAAGTTTTTTCATTGTTGTTAGTTTTTTAATGTTTACCAAACATAAGGCATCTCCCACGCTAATGCACTTTTAGCACGAGTGAATATGTTCCCTTTTGCGCAATTGGGAACAAATGCAGGTTCGAATAAATTTATTTTCAACCTAATTCCGACGTACTTGCTGACCTAATCAAAAAAATAATCTCAATGAAAAAAATCGTTCTATTAGGTGCGTTAGTCGCATCGGTATTTAGTGTATCTGCACAAACGACAGCAGGTAAAATCTTCTCTGGGCCAGATGCGGGTAAGGGATTCCAATTAGGTTCTGAGAAAAGTAGCCAAGTCATTTTAGATATGGTAAAAGCTTATAACTCCAATGATTCTGAGAAAGACCTTGCGCTTTACTCACCTGAAATGCAAAAGAAAACAGGCGATTTCAATAAGAAATGGCATGCATATGCGAAGAAATTAAACAACGTACCTTACGCAGTTTTACCTATCAAAGTAGCTGGATCAACGGATGAAATTGTGATGTTACAATCGACAGAAGAGCGCGAAACGATCGATGGTTCTAAGCAAAAAATGAATTTATTCGAATTGTTTAAAGTGGATAAATCGGGTAAAATCTCAGATTTCAACCAGTACTCATCCATTCCTGCTACTAATGAGTTTGGAAAAACGTCTGGCGGAAAAATCTATACAAAAGACGAAAACAACGGTAGCGCATTCCAATTCTCTAATCGTGGCGAAGTAGCAGCCATCGAAAAATTGAACAAAGCATACAACGCTATGGATATCAATGCTACACTTGAATTTTTTGCTGACAAAGTTAAATTAACAGACTTTGATGGCAACAAAGTTGTCTTAGAAAAGAAAGATCTTCGTGGGATGGTAGAAGGTTATGCTTCTTTAGATTGGAAAATCTGGGGAATCCTTCCTTTCAAAATCGCTAACACAGATCCAGTTTCTGGAATCATGGTAACTTCTTCAGAGAAGCGTGTTTCTA
This sequence comes from Cytophagaceae bacterium, assembly GCA_947450865.1. Lineage (GTDB taxonomy): Bacteria > Bacteroidota > Bacteroidia > Cytophagales > Spirosomataceae > Aquirufa. The sequence continues at coordinate 2,609 of CANFWR010000111.1, read as the reverse complement.
AAGACGGAACGGTTTGGGAAAAATCATTGGTGGAATTCTTCCAATTCGACTTGAATGGAAAAATCTCTGGAATCGATCAGTATTCTCGCCCGAAAAAATAAGTAGCGTAAGCATTTTAATATGAGGCCGGAGGACATTGTTCTTCGGCCTTTTATTTTAACCGCTGTTTCCTAAAAATTGACGGAGACTCTCCTGTCCATTTCTTGAAGATCCGGTTGAAATAGGAAAGACTTTCGAAGCCAGACTCGAAACAGGTTTCGGTCACATTTTTATCTTGAATCAAGAGCTTTTTCGCGTATTGAACTCGGTATTGATTGACAAAGTCGGTGTAAGTAAATTTCGTTGTTTTCTTCATATACCGACAAAAGGCAGCCAGCGACAGGTTGACCTCATCAGCCATTTGCTGTGTGTCGATGGGCTTTTGGAAATTTGCTTCTACAAACTGGTGGATGCGGTGCATCCGTTCTTGCTGTTTGAGGATAGTTTGGTTAGAAATGGGGCGAACATCGAGATCCACATATTCGTCTGATTCCGCCAAAAACTGGAAGATGCTTATCAACTCCATAAACTGATGAAAACGATCCAAATGTTCTAATTTTTTCAGCCGTACACCAGCTATCCGCTTCGTTTCTCCCGTAAAAGCCAATCCCGTTTTCGCGCGTTCCATCAAATCTACCACCTTTTTTAATTCCGGAATTCGGACTAATCCACTCTCGAAATAGGTCTCCGGAAATTGAATCACCACCGTCTCCACGGTGGCCTTTACCCCATAATCGAAATTCAAGTGGGGAATATAAGATCCAATTAAGGCCAAATCGCAACCCTCATAAGTCGAGATATGTTCCCCAATGTGGCGTATTCCTTTATCAGCCTCCACATAGACTAATTCGATTTCGGGGTGAAAATGCCAATAGAAAACTTCGTTCAATTTAGGTGTCAACAGGAACCTAAACGAACTATCACTATCCGGCAGAATTTGCTCTAGATTCAATTTCATTTACCTAAAATAGCTAAATACAGAAATATTATATCAATACAGTACAAATAATTATCAATAGAGCAGAAAAAAAGGGACATTGGATGCTCTATCTTTGGCCTATAAATAAAACCCTATGAAAACCGACAACCCTAATAACGGCCACTACGATATCCCTGGCAATCCATCTACCGCAAAAAGCAGCGCTGTTAAATTAAACGATCGTTCAAACGGAGTGCCACTTCGCGTATTAAGCGAGGAAGATTGGACCTTTTGGAAACATAATGGCTACGTGGTGATTAAGCAAGCAGTTCCGAGAGAACAAGCGCTTAAGACGGCGGCATTCTTGTATGAGTTTGAAGAAAAAGATCCGAATGATTCATCGACTTGGTATACCGCCCCTCGCGCTGAAATGAAAATGAAAGAGCTAGCAAACACGGGCATGGTGGAATGTTATAATAGCCAATTGCAATGGGATAATCGGTCGACACAGCGCGTTTACGATGCTTTTGCTGATATTTGGGGGACAGAGAAATTATGGGTAACGATTGATCGAGCGAATTTGAATTTCCCCATTCGTCCAGGTCACGAATACAAAGCCTTTATTCACTGGGATTACGATCCGGAAACAAGGCCGGTAAACGTACAAGGAGTTTTGGCTTTAGCGGATCAATTAGATGAGAATATGGGAGGTTTTCAGTGCATCCCGGAACTATTCCGCAATTATGATACTTGGAAATTGACTCAACCGGAGGATCGCAATCGTTTCTTGCCTGACACATCCGATTTTACACCGACCAAAGTGACACTAGAGGCCGGCGATCTATTGATTTTTAATAGTTTACAGCCACACGGAATCCGGGCAAATAATAGTGATCAAGTGCGTTGTGCCCAATACATTTCGATGATGCCGGCAGAGGAAGACAATGCTTCCTTGCGTGAATGGCGCGTAAATTCTTGGCGTGACCGGATCGCTCCTGAAGGCTATGCTTTTCCAGGGGATCCACGCAAATGGGAACAAACGAAATACGAAACAGCTAGCCTAAATGAACTAGGCAAAAAGATTCTAGGTTTAGATCGCTGGTAAAATTCGAAAAAAAGGTTTTTAATGCTTAATTTCATAGGATATGAAAGCATTAACCTACCTTTCGCTACTCTTATTTTCATTAATTACGTGGGCTAAACCCACTATTTTGATAAAAAACATCCGTTTAATCGACGGAACAGGAGCACCAGCCTACGCGGCCTCGGTTCGTCTACAAGGAAACAAAATCATCGCCATAGGCAAACTATCTTCCCTTTCCACCGACGAAGTCGTTGATGGAAAGGGATTTGTTTTAGCCCCTGGTTTCATCGATTCCCATAGCCATCACCTAGGCGATGTGCAACGTAACCCAAATGCAATCTCTACCGCTAGTCAAGGCATCACAACCATCGTAGTGGGTCAAGATGGTGACTCTTATCCGATGGGAGAGATTTCTGAGATGCTCAAAAAAACTCCTGTAGCCGTAAATGTAGCCTCTTACACAGGTCAATCTGCGCTTCGCGAACAGGTGATGGGGGAGAAAAACCTTTACCGAGCGGCAACACAGAATGAAATCGAAGCAATGAAGTTGCTGCTTAAAAAAGACCT
>CANFWR010000110.1 GCA_947450865.1 Cytophagaceae bacterium | reverse complement strand
GTGGGATTTAAATTGCGAGCAAATCGGTACCGTTACAGATACAAAACGCCTTGAATTCTATCAAGATGGGGTTTTAGTAGCTGACGTTCCAGCTGATGATTTAGTATTAGGTGGAGGTGCTCCAGTTTATCACCGCGAGTACAAAGAGCCTGCTTACTTCCAAGAATTTAAGAAATTTAAGATAGATTCTGTAGCTGATTTGCCTAAGGAAGAATTGCCAAAGGCCTTGAACTACATGATGAATCACCCGAATATTGCTTCTAAGAAGTGGGTGGCTCAACAATATGATTCATCGATTGGTCGTGCAAATCGCAATACGAATGCGCCTTCGGATGCAGCAGTTGTGAAAGTACATGGCTCTCAAAAATCCATTGTAATTACGGTAGATTGTAATTCACGTTATGTTAACGCGGATCCAGAAGAGGGATGTGCGATGGCAGTAGCGGAAGCGGCTCGTAACATTGTTTGTTCAGGTGGTGTGCCGGTGGCGATTACGAACTGCTTGAACTTTGGTAATCCATACGTTCCTGAAGTATACTGGCAATTTGTGGGTGCGATCAAAGGGATGAAGAAATCGTGTGAGGCATTTGAAACACCTGTAACCGGTGGAAACGTTTCCTTCTACAACCAGTCTTCTGACGAAGGTCCGGTTTTCCCGACGCCTACGATCGGTATGTTAGGTATTTTAGAGGATCCAGCGAATAAGATGACTTTGGACTTCAAAAAAGAAGGAGATGCGATCTATTTGGTGGGTGAATCAGTGAATGATATTGCTTCATCTGAATATGTGTATTCGTACAAAGGAATCAAAGCGACTCCTGCCCCACATTTTGATTTAGCAACGGAACAAAAGGTACAAAAGGCGATTTCGGCTTTAATCACCCATAAATTAATTGAATCTGCTCACGATGTATCGGATGGCGGTTTGTTAGTGACATTAGCAGAATCTTCTTTCCCTCGTGGTCTAGGATTTAACGTTACTTCAGATGCAGCTATTCGTCAGGATGCGTTTTGGTTTGGAGAAGCACAATCTCGCGTGGTGGTTTCAGTAGATGCTTCAAAGAAAGTAGCTTTTGAATCGGCATTGCAGGCACATGGAGTTCAATTCTCAGCTCTAGGATCTGTTCAAGGAACGGATATGGTGGCGGATGGAGCTGTTTTGAGCTCTGTGGCTGCTGCGTATCAATCATTTGATACAGCACTAGAAACTGCTTTAATGAAATAAGTAAAATGAGCCGCTATCTACTCGCTTTTTCGTACGATGGCGGCTCTTTTCATGGCTTCCAAATTCAGCCTAACGCAACGACGGTTCAGTCGGTTTTGCAAGATAAATTAAGTTTATTGCTTGGGGCAACCCTTGAAATTGTAGGAAGTTCTCGTACAGATACGGGCGTGCATGCTCATCAGCAGTTTGCTCACTTCGATTTACCTGAAGGTAAAAAGGTAAAAGAAAACTGGGTATTTCGTTTGAATCGAATGTTGCCTGAATCTTTAGCTATTCAAGGAATTTACCAGGTGGCAGATGATTTTCATGCGCGATTCGCAGCATTGTCGCGTACCTATGAATACCGCATTAGTCCTTTAAAAAGCCCGTTTAATTCAGCCTATGCCTATCGTTTCGGCGTCGATTTAGATATTGCCGCGATGAATGAGGCTGCTTCTCTATTTTTTCATCACTCAGATTACCAGTGTTTTTCCAAGGTTAAAACAGAGGTAGCGACTTTCGAATGCACCATTATGCAGGCTTCTTGGGCATGGAGAGGGGAAGAACTGGTGTTCACGATTCAAGGCAATCGATTCTTGCGTGGAATGGTAAGAGCGGTGGTAGGTACGCTACTTGAAGTAGGGCAGGGGCGCTTGAATAAAACGCAATTGCAAGAAATTTTAGACTCAAAAGACCGCTGTAAAGCTGGTCGTGCCGTACCTGCTCACGGATTACATCTCTTAGAAGTGGAATATCCGGCGACTATTTTTGGCGCCAAATGTGCAGGATAACATCCAATAAGGTCGCCGCTGATTGTACCTTGATTTTATTTGGCTTATAATTCAAGCCCTTCAGATTGTACTTGCTGATCCAAATTTCCTTAAAGCCTAATTTCTCTGCCTCAGCGATTCGCTGATCTATCCGTGTTACGGAACGTAATTCACCACCTAATCCTACTTCAGCTGCAAAGCAGATGGAAGAATCGATGATTTTGTCCTCATAAGAGGATACTAAGGACATACAGGTAGCTAAATCCAATGCAGGGTCATCTACACGTATTCCGCCTGTGATATTCAAGAAAACGTCTTGTGTCGCTAATTTATAGCCGCCTCTTTTCTCTAAAACGGCGATCAACATACTAAGTCGTTTGCCATCGTATCCGTTCGCGGTTCTTTGAGCATTCCCATAAGAGGACGCACTCACTAACGATTGAATTTCCACCAAAAGGGGGCGATTTCCTTCCATTAGTGTACCGATGGCGATACCTGATGACGGTTCATCACGTTGTGATAAGAGGATTTCAGATGGATTAGTGACAGGTCGTAATCCACTCCCAAGCATTTCATAGATACCTAATTCGGAAGTCGAGCCAAAACGATTTTTAGTGGTACGTAAAATGCGGTAGATCATATGGCGATCGCCTTCGAACTGCAAAACGGTGTCCACAAGGTGTTCTAGGACTTTAGGGCCGGCGATGGAACCTTCTTTGGTAATGTGACCTACTAAGAAGATAGGGGTGCCACTTTCCTTCGCGAATCGCATTAATTCCAATGCACATTCCCGAATCTGTGAAACGGAACCCGGGCCGGATTCGATTTGATCTGAAAATAGGGTTTGTATCGAATCCACAATGATTAATTCAGGCTCGAGGTCTACTAGATGCCTAAAAATGGATTGTGTATTGGTCTCCGTCAGGATATATAAAGAGTCAGATTTTGCAGCTAAACGATCCGCTCTAAGTTTAATTTGCTGTTCCGATTCCTCTCCAGTGACGTATAAAACACGCGTCTGGGTTAAGGAAAGGGCTACTTGCAATAAAAGAGTTGATTTTCCGATGCCTGGTTCTCCACCGATTAAAACTAAGGAGCCAGGAACGATTCCTCCGCCTAAAACCCGGTTGAATTCGGGGTCAGAACAGGTCAGTTTAGGGAGGTTTTCGAAGCTTACTTCGTTTAATAATTTAGGCTTCGCGGCTGATTTTGGACTACCTTTGGTCTTCCAAACTTCCGCCGGATGATTAGTCGCTTCCACTAATTCCTCCACGAACGTATTCCATTCTCCGCATGAGGGACACTTACCTAACCACTTCGGCGCGGAGTGACCACACGATTGACAGAAAAAAGACGTTTTAGCTTTGGCCATTTTGGGGAGGAATATTTATACCCAAATTTACGCTTTGATTTCGTTTTTTCTTTTTTTTCGGATGAAAAAGGATAATTTTACAAGTTAATAAAACACTATAGTGATGAAAGCCTTAAAATCATTGATGACAATGGCCCTTGTAATGGGCATCCTATCAGTAGCCTCTGCTCAAAAGCATTCACGCGCCGATTATTTCAGAATTGGAATTAAGGGAGGGGTTAATCTTTCTTCTGTGAAAGTAGCTAGCCTGAGTACGAATTTAGAAAACAAGACGGGTTATCAATTAGGAGCTTTTGCCCGCATAGGCCGTACCATTTTCTTACAACCAGAAGTCTATTTTACGGCAAAAGAAGTCAACGTAGATGTGCTTAACTCATTAACAACGAATCAAGGTGTGGTGGGTTTCTCTCAAAAATCGTTAGATGTGCCTTTGTTAGCTGGGATTAAATTAGGTCCCTTGCGTGTATTAGCCGGTCCTGTAGCCTCTTATGCTCTTTCAGCTTCGACAAGTCCTGATGCAGCCGTTAAATCCTATTTTTCAGGCACTTCTCAAGAAATTATTAATCGCTCTAGCTTCTCTTATCAGGCGGGTATTGGATTTGATATATTAAACTTATCGCTTGATCTACGTTACGAGGGGGCGATGTCAGAATTGAAGAATACATTAGCCGTTCCTAGCGGTTTTACTTATTCACAAAAACCGAGTTATTACCAGGCGACTATTGGTTTCCGCATTTTATAATTACACAAATGAATGAACAAATAAAGGCTCTTCAGGCCGAAATTGACGCTTTTGTCATTTCAAATGAAGGCGAATTAGAATATTTTCGTAATCAATTTGTCGGTCGCAAGAGCCGCTTAGCTGCTCTATTTGATGAGTTGAAAAATGTAGCAGCTGAGAATCGCCGCGAAGTAGGTCAATCGTTAAATGGCTTGAAGAATTCAGCAGAAACGAAGTTTGCAGAAGCGCAAGAATCCTTTGCAGGAAATGCAGCTAGCTTCGAAGTTCCCTCTGATTTAACATTGTATAATCCGATTTCACAAGGTAGTCTACATCCGTTGACGAAGGTGAGAGCGCGTATTTTGGAGATATTTAACCGAATGGGTTTCTCGGTTTCAGATGGACCGGAGATCGAAACGGATTTCTATAATTTTACAGCTTTAAACTTCCCAGCGAATCACCCAGCACGTGAAATGCAAGATACTTTCTTCATTGAAAAAGGGGCTGGAGAGATTCAAGATGATGTTTTATTACGTACGCACACGTCTAACGTTCAGATTCGTTTAATGCAACATCAAAAGCCACCGATTCGCTCGGTAATGCCAGGACGTGTGTATCGTAACGAAGCGATTTCAGCGCGTGCCCATTGTCTTTTCCACCAAGTGGAAGGACTTTATGTGGACGAGCAAGTGAGTTTCAAGGATTTGAAGGATACATTATATCATTTTGCCAAAGAGATGTTCGGCAAGGATACGAGAGTGCGTTTCCGTCCGTCTTACTTCCCGTTTACGGAGCCTAGTGCTGAAATGGACATCACCTGTCTATTGTGTAAAGGTGATGGTTGTAATGTGTGCAAGGGAGCCGGTTGGGTGGAAATCGCCGGAGCCGGAATGGTAGATCCGAATGTGTTAGAAAATGTGGGAATTGACTCGAAGAAGTACAATGGCTTTGCCTTTGGAATGGGTATCGAGCGCATCACGATGTTAAAATACCAGATCAAAGACTTACGTTTATTCACAGAGAATGACGTTCGTTTCTTAAAACAGTTTAATTAATCTGACCTATGTGGAGTTTTAAAAAATTGAATAATTGGACAGGCTGGGGAGTTTTCTTCATTGCCTTGATTACCTATACCTTGACGGTGGAACCTACGGCCTCTTTTTGGGACTGTGGTGAGTTTATCGCCTGTGCCTATAAATTACAAGTACCTCACCCTCCAGGGGCACCTTTATTCCTTTTATTAGGCCGTATGTTCTCTTTGCTAGCTTTAGGCGATGTGACAAAAGTGGCTTATTGGGTAAATATGATGTCCGTTGTCAGTAGTGCATTGACTATTTTATTCTTGCATTGGACCATTGTGATGATTGGTCGCAAGATGATTAATAAGTCGTTTGAAGAACTGAACTCGAATGAGCGCTTTGGTTTATTAGCGTCAGGCGTGGTAGGATCTTTGATTTACACGTTTTCTGATACTTTTTGGTTCTCAGCAGTGGAAGCCGAAGTATATGCGATGTCGTCTTTCTTTACGGCAATCGTGGTTTGGGCTGCGTTTAAGTGGGAATTAGTAGAGGATAGAGCGGAATCGAATCGCTGGATTTTATTCATTGCCTATTTAGTGGGATTGTCGATTGGGGTCCACTTATTGAATTTAGTGACGCTTCCGGCGTTAGGTTTATTGTATTATTTCAAACGTTATGAGAAACCTACGTTAACGGGTGGGGTGATTTCAATCTTAGTTGCGCTCTTTATTTTAGGTATCATTAATGCGGGAATCATTCCGGGTCTACCTAGTTTAGCCTTTCAATTTGAGTTGACTTTCGTGAATACTTTGGGCTTCTCTTATGGCTCTGGTGCGATCGTTTTCTTGATTTTATTGATTGCTGCCGTGGTTTTTGGGATTCGTTATTCGTATGCCAAAGGAAAGGAAGTACTCAACGTAGCCCTATTCTCATTCGTCTTCTTATTAATTGGTTATTCAACTTATACGGTTGCATTAGTGCGTTCAGGTTATAATACGCCTATTAATGAGAATGATCCGAGCAATATCTTGAACTTCTTGAAGTACTTGAAACGCGAGCAATATGGGGAACGTTCGTTGATTTACGGTCCTGTTTATACCGCTGAAGTAACAGGTTACAAAGAAGGTGCTGAGACACCTATCTATAAAATGAAGGATGGGAAATACGTAGAATACACGAAGAAACCGGTGTATGAATACGACAAGACCCAAATGATGTTATTGCCTCGCGTCTATTCCAATCAAGCGAATCACGTGAAATTATACCAGGAAATGTTAGGCATTCCTGCAGGGGAGAAGCCAAGTTTTGGCAAGAACCTGGAATTCTTATTTACGCACCAATTAGGGCATATGTATATGCGCTATTTGTTGTGGAATTTTGTGGGTCGCGAAAGCGATTTCCAAGATGCTTGGGCTATCAATACCTTTGAGGATACATCCAAATTACCGGATATTTTACGCAACAATAAGGCGCGTAACAATTACTTCTTCTTACCCATCATATTCGTGTTATTAGGTTTCTTCTATATGCTTCGCAAGAACGATAAGGATCTTTTAGTGACGATTTTGATGTTTATTTTAACGGGTGTGGCTTTAACGGTTTACTTAAATTCACCGCCTACGGAACCTCGCGAGCGCGATTACATCTTCGTGGGTTCATTCTACTTTATGTCGATTTGGGCAGGATTTGCGGTGATGCAAATACTAGAGTTTATTCAGAAGTTCGTGAAAGCAGATAAGGCCAAATGGGCGATTGCTGCTCTATTAGGTTTAACGGCTCCGGCGATTTTGGCCCAACAAAACTGGGATGACCACGATAGAAGTGGTCGTGTGCACCAAATCGATTTTGCTAAAAACTTATTGAATTCTTGCGCACCTAACGCGATTCTATTTACGGGAGGGGATAATGATACGTTCCCGCTTTGGTACGTACAAGAAGTCGAAGGATTCAGAACAGACGTTCGAGTATGTAACTTGTCTCTATTAGGAACAGATTGGTACATCGATCAAATGAAGCGCAAGACCTACGAATCTCAAGCTTTACCGATTAAATTATCGAAAGATCAATTAATGGAAGGGATTAATGATCAAATATTGTACAACCCTAAGGAGGGATTAACGGCTATGTCCTTACCGGACTATTTGGACTTATTGCACAAAGACAGCCCATCTATCCAAGAGCAAACGCAGTTAGGAGAAACGATCAATACCTTGCCTACTGATTCGGTTGTGATTCCAGTAGATATTGCTGCGGTGGCTAAAACGAATTGGTTCCCTAAGCAATTTGTTCCTTATATGTCGCCGGCGTTAGGATGGAAATTGCCATCTCACAACATCTACAAAGGGGAATTGATTCAATTGGAGATCATCTCAAACAATGCTGTCTCTGGCTGGAAACGTCCCATTTATTTTGCTTCCACGTTGCCAAATGATCAATATTTAGGCCTTAAAGAATCAATGCAACTAGAGGGTTACGCGTATCGTTTAATGCCTTTCAAGATTCCAGGTGCGAATGATGGTTATGTAAATACCCAAATTATGTCGGACAATATTTTGAAAAAGATGTACTGGAAGGGCCTTGATAATGAGAAGATCTATTACCACGGTGATTTCTACTTAGGCATTCCTTCGGTTACAGCTCGCTTGAGTGTGTACCGTTTAGCGGATCAATTAGTCCGCGAAGGAAATTACGCTAAGGCGAAGAAGGTATTGGATTATTTAGACCAAAAAATGCCAGACAAAGTCATTCCTTACGATCAATTCTCCGCTTCTATGGTGGAATTGTATATCGCTGTGGGTGATGCTAAATCTGCCTTAAAGATTGCTAAGCGTATGGTAGATCGCGATGATCAATTATTGGATTACTATTTAGATGGTCGCTATTCTTCTCACGAACGTGATGTGCAGATTGCCATCTATGAAATGAACTTAGTCGTTTCCGCTTTGAAGGCTTCGAAAGTGAACCCTGGGAAATACCAGGCATTAGAGGCGAAGTTTAATAAGCAGTTGGG
>CANFWR010000109.1 GCA_947450865.1 Cytophagaceae bacterium | reverse complement strand
GCGCAGAGATCTCGACTCAAAACGGTCGTTTCAAATTATCCGGCGAAAACCCAATCGACTTCCCTCGTATCCCAGAAGTAGCGAAGAATCAAACGATCTCTTTGACATCGATGGTTTTAGGAGAAGCGAGCGCCAATACCTTATTAGCGGTTTCAAACGACGATATGCGTCCAGCGATGACCGGTGTTTTAATCCAAATGATGGGCGATCACACGAACTTCGTAGCCACTGACGGTCACCGTTTAGTGCGTTACCGTCGTAATGACATTCGTCCTGATGCACAGAGTAGTTTGATTTTGCCAAAGAAGGCTTTGGCCCTATTAAAATCCACGCTACCTGCAGATGATACGAACGTAACCGTTGAATTCAGCGCATCAAACGCTTTCTTCAGCTTCCAAAGCTTCTCCTTAATCTGCCGCATCATCGACGAGCGTTTCCCAGAATACGAGAACGCGATCCCGAAAGAAAACAACGAGATCTTAACGATCAACCGTTTAGAGTTCTTGAGCTCAGTAAAACGTATCTCAATCTACTCGAACAAAACAACCCACCAAATCCGCTTAAAGCTATCCGCAAACAAGCTTACGCTTTCAGCAGAGGATTTAGATTACTCGAACGAAGCAAACGAAGTATTAGCTTGCGACTACGCAGGAAAAGACATGGAGATCGGTTTCAACGCAAAATTAGTTTCTGAATTGTTAAGCAACTTATCTGCGAAATTCGTAGACATCAAATTAAGCGAGCCTAACAAAGCGGGATTGATCATTCCATCGGATCAAGATGAGAATGAGGATGTGCTTCTATTAGTTATGCCGGTGATGTTAAATTCATATAATTAATCCTGCGGATTAATTATATGAATTTAACATTCAAAGACCAAAGAGCAAAGTTCAAAGTTCAGAGATTGAATCCGCTACGCGGATAAATATAGATTTTTCACAAATTCTTAAAAATGCAGCCGAAGGCTGATTTTTAATCCACCTTTGAACTTTGGACTTTGGTCTTTTAAATTTTAAAATCATGAAATACTTACTAATTGCCTTATTAGCCATCTCGTTAACCACAACTGCGCAAGACGAGCCAGCAGGTGTACGTTTCTTCGAAGGAACTTTCAGACAAGCGATGGCCAAAGCCAAGAAAGAGAACAAAGGCATCATGTTCGATGCGTATACGACTTGGTGTGGTCCTTGTAAGGTATTAAAGTCAAAAGTATTCCCTAACTCAGAATTAGGCGCTTACATCAATGAACACTTCGTGTCTATCGGTGTGGACATGGAAGCGGGAGAAGGCCCAGCCTTAGCGAATATGTATCCATTAGAAGGTTATCCTACGGTCTTCTTTTTAGATGCCTCAGGCAAGGTAAAAAAGAAAGTCTTAGGCCTGCCTCAGGGTGGCGCGAAAGAGCTGCTAGCGATTGCGAAAAGTATAAAATAGTTAAAAAGAAAAAGCCCCGATCTGGGGCTTTTTTATTGTGTATAAATCCGGAATTAAATAATTCCTTCTCTCTCCGCCTGGTTCTTCATATCGTTAATCTCCACCTTCTTCGTGCTGCGCTTGCGCATCTGGATGTTGATGAATTCTACGAATAGTGAGAATGCGATGGAGAAGTAGAGGTAGCCCTTAGGGATCTGGCCTATAGAGTTGCCTAGGATGGTTAGTTCAGAGTCGTGGCTCGCTTCTGCGATCAGCATGAAACCGATCATGATTAGGAAGGATAGTCCCAAAACCTGCAAGGACGGGTGATTGTTCACAAAGCGGCCTACAGGGCCCGAGAATCCCATCATGATTAAGGCAGATACAACGACGGCGATAATCATCACCGGCATGTTATTGGTTAGGCCTATGGCCGTTAAAATGGAGTCTATCGAAAAGACTAAGTTAATTAGCGCAATTTGCGTTACAACCTTAGCTACTGAATTCACTGCTTTCTTTGCACCGGAGATTTCGTGCTCCTCGCCTTCTAGCTTTTGGAAGATTTCATTCGTCGCTTTATAGAGTAGGAACAAGCCACCCACAAAGAGGATGATCGCCTGCCCAGACGGTGCGGCCTTCAGCCAGGGATAGTCGATGTGCGTGAAGGGTTGCTGCAGCGAAATCAAGACCGAGATCCCGAACAACAGGATAATACGGAAAACCATCGCCAGCAAAAGACCGATATTGCGCGCCTTGCCCTGCTCCTCTTTAGGTAAGCGGGAGGCCGTAATCGAAATAAAGATGATATTATCGATCCCTAATACGATCTCCAAAAACGTCAATGTCAATAAACTGACAATACTATCTACTGAAAGCAATGATTCCATAAAAATATTTTTCTGCCGCAAAGATGGTGTGTTTCAGGCAGATAATCAACGGAATGTGCCTCAGGGCTATGAAAATATCAACTTTTTTCAAACCCAGACTTGCATATTTTAAAATAAAATAAGATATTTGCAAACCAATTCAACGAAATGGTCCTATAGCTCAGCTGGTTCAGAGCACCTGCCTTACAAGCAGGGGGTCCTAGGTTCGAATCCTAGTGGGACCACATAAACCACCTCATACGAGGTGGTTTATTTTATTTTACGGCACGAGTAGCAAAGTGGGTAGCACGAGAGGGGATTTCAGTTGACAAATTGTTTTAAATTAAACAAAGTCTAATGCGTCTGAGATTTCAAATGACTCGGACGAAGATCAAAATAGTTAAAATCAACTCCAAAATCCACATTAACCCAAATACGATTGGGCACACTAGTTAAACCATATTTTTGAATCCAATTCTCTCCTTTATGATTCACTGAAATTGATTTAAAGCTAATAGGTTTATAGAACTCAGGTCCACTCAAAACGTCTTCTTGCAAATTCTTTCCAACTATCGTAGTCTTCGCTAAAGAGACTTGATTCCCTTTCTTATTTTCGGCTCGACCAGAAAAGTGCATTTCGCCTTTTTCTAAAATGATATCTCCTTCCACATCAACCCAATCACCCTTTTCTTCTAACCGAAGTCTAACATCACCAAATTGTACTCCAAAACCTTTTTGATCTAAACCTCTTATAATAGCTTGATTTTTCAACCCAATCGTTTCTGGAATTGAAATCTCATTTTCTAAAGGGACAATAAGATGTGCGACACCCAATTGACCGTATTCCTTCTTCCCGATATAATAGGTGTCTGTACTACACAAAAAAAGCATCAGGACTCCAGTACCATTTTGAATTCGAGGAATTTGATTAGGAGGTACTATTTCTCGAATCTTTGCTTCAGGAAGATTCCAAAGAAGTGTCAATCCGATGGTTTTATCTTCTGGTCGCATTTTCCAGCTTTCTCCATTTTTAATTTTCGAACAACTCATTTGTAGAAATAATAAGCAGATTAAACCTACGCTCATTTTCATATCCATTCTAATTTAAGTTTCTGAATCTAAAATTAATATAATTCCTCCAACTCATATATTTTTACTAATTTTCGAGCTATTCAACTTAACATTAACTTATTACCTATGGAAGTACATCATCATTCGCATCACCCTAAAAAGTGGAAGGAATATATATCAGAATTTTTGATGCTCTTTGCAGCGGTAACTTTAGGATTCTTTGCAGAGAATTTAAGAGAGCATCAAATTGAAAAACATAGAGAGATTCAGTTTTTGAAAAATATCCATTTAGATTTAGAAAGAGATATTAAAGAAATTGATAATGTCATATCATTCAATGTTCAAAAACAACAATATGGCGATGAATTGGCGAAATTATATGATACGGGAGTATCAAATGACTTACCAAAATTCTATTTTTTAGTAAAAACCTTAGCATTGAGAACCTTTTTTCAACATTCCAAAAATGGTTTAGAGCAATTAAAAAATGCTGGAGGATTACGCCTAGTAGAAGATGATGAAATTATCCAACAACTTCAAGTAATTGAAATTCGAGTGGCAAATACCGAAACACTACAAGAAAGTATGGACCTGAATTTAACTTACTTTCGGATGAAAACGAATTCCGTATTGGATGCAGTTACGGTTCAAGAAATGAATATGAATCAAAAATTAAAGAACACTAAAACCTTCAATTTTAGAAGATTTGAGGTACCTAACAGTGTTCGACCTCTTCATTTAAAATCAGTAGATGATATTAACGAATTGGTTAATTTAGGCATTGCCCCTGTGAACACAACCAAATACATAAATGCGCAATTAATCGAATTACGTAAGGAGTGTGTGCAATTAAATAAATTACTTATTCAAAAATATGGGAGTGAGTTTTAGCCCGAACTTTTACTTAATAAACCACCTCAAACGAGGTGGTTTATTTTTATTTTACGGCAGGAGTAGCAGAGTGGGTAGCACGAGAAGGGCAATCAAATTACGAACTTGTTGACTTTCGAATTTTTGAATTCATATTATGGAGATGAGGAAATACTAAAACATTTCAAGGTGGAATTATTAATGTTACACGCTAAATCCCTTTACCAGTACTTATTGTACTTAAATCTTTCCAGCCATATACTTTACCTTCTTTAAGAGTGACTTCGAATTCATAGGCGATATTTCCTATCCTATTTTTATATTCATAGAAATACAACTTTGTGATTTTTTTACCACGAGAAACACTTACTTCTTTTTTAGAAACATACCCTAATATCTGTACAACTTCTTCGTATGAAAGATTTATATCTAATTTCTTTTTATTCGCTTCTTTTTCTTTTTTAAACTCTTTTTGTTCTTCAGGACTTAATCCATAAAGTATAGCATCATTCTCTATATCTTTTTTAGAAACATTTAAATTTATAATTCCAGAATTTAATTGTTCTAGCTCAATAATTTGTTTTGCCTCTGCCAAATCTTTAGCAATCCCTTGCTCCTTCAATTCTTTCATTCTTTGAAGTAAATCTGTCGAACTCCCTTTACTAACTATTTCTTTATTAGTATTACTACTCTTTGAAAGCGCCTTATCAATTGCATTTTGTTTTAAACCATCAAAAAATTGATTGTTCAACTTATTTAAATAATCAAATAGTCCCATTTTCTTATAGTCTAATTAAATTTTATATAATCAAAATTTGTTTGAGCATTAATATCTTTATTGGCAATCTTTAACTTGTAGCAACATTTTGAAGATTCATCAAGTATTTGTTTTATCAAAATTAAATTCTCTTCAAGATCATCTACCCAATTTTCGATTATCAACTTTTCAACTACACCCTTGATTCCACCACTAACGTGTTCAATTTGAACTGTATCAGAATGCTTTTTCTCCTTAAGCATCCTATTAACCATTCGACGGGTAGCTGCCGTCCATTTTACTTCATCACATATAAACTTATCTATACCGAATTCCTTACACAGCTGTTTTAATTCAATTGTTGGGGGATATTCTTTATAATCATCAATTTGCCTCAAAATATGTGTTATACCGTATTTATTAAATAGGACTTTATTTTGCGACTTATGTTCTTTTAATCCACCAATAATGAAGATTAAATTACTTTGAATATTTGAATCCTTGGAATTCATCAATCTCTCTACTTTTATAGAAAGTAAATCTAAAAATAAAATTCATAGTATTAAGCCTTATTTATTTAACGGTAAAACCATTTAATATTAAACAATAAACCCCTCCAGCATAACCAGAAGGGTTTATATTGAAACTATCACAATCAAAAACAGGCAATTAAAAACTAACCAAACTCTCCTCCAATGCCTTTACCTTTTCAATCACACCAGTCAACGCATTCTTATTATTATGTTTCAGGTATATCTCTAAAGTAACAATTGACTTATGTCCTGTGATCAAACACACAGTCTTCAAATCGATTCCTAACTCCATAACCAATTTAGTAGCCAAAGTGCGTCTTGCGCAATGAAGAACTAACAATTGATAACGTTTCAAAGTCTCTTTAATCACGACTCCACCCTTCGTATACTTAATCTGAATTGAACGATTAAGACCAGGGACCAACTTGCCAATCTCCTTAATTTCCTCGTTCATCGTCTGCTCGTTGACCATCTTAGGGAAACGACCATTGTACTTGTCTAAAATACGCTTTGCCATTGGAAAGATCGGAATGTGAATTTCTGACCCTGTCTTCTTGTTATGTAGGGTAATAATCTCATCATCCCCTCTTTCAAATGAATTAAACTGTGAGAAGTCTGAGATACGAAGACCTGTCCAACAGAGAACTAAAAACTGGTCTCGAATAAGTTCCCATTGTGGGTTTTCTGATAGATTTAGTTCATACATATCCTTTAACTCATCATTATCTAAAGCAATACTTGTAGATGGTTCTTTGGGTATCTTGATACTGTACTTAATAAATGGATTGTGTGGCAAAAATCCACGTTTGGAATACAATGAGAGGAATGTCTTCAGATTCTTCAAACGGTCTCCAACCGTATTCAATTTCAAATTCATCACGTTTGTAAGGTAGTTCTCAAAACTTAATATGAATTCACGTGTGACAATTTCAACATTGGTAATTCCCTTCTTACGATACTTTTGGAAACGCTCAAATTCACGAATCAATGATTCATAGTTATCAATAGTTCCACGTTCGAAACGTTTCCCATTATTTAATTCTACTCCAGTCTCACGTTCTTTAATAGTCTTCCAAATCAATGGTATCATCAAAATGGTGTTCTTGGGTTTGAAGTAATCCTCCAACTTTGTATCAGATTTCAAATAGGTAACGATATCCTCCTTGGTTGGATTTGATTCATTTACACGTCTGAATTCACGATAGAATCTGTCCACCTTGTTTTGAAAATCATTAAGGTCACTCTGAATGTATGAATTCTCCTGCTTACCTCTCGTCAACTTCATACCTCCATTATCCCATTCTTTAGGGCTAACCTGTAGATTTGGTAAGGTTAAGACGATACGTTCCATACCATCGAAGTTGATTGACACACCAACTGATGATTTTTCTTTAGTTTTTGATTTAATAAAAAATGTAACTGCCATTATGCTGCTTGATTAAATGATACTTGTTTCTTGTTTAAAAGACGGTCAATCTCCTTGGAGGAAATCAAAACCTTACGTCCTACTCCTTTATTAGTTAATAACCCTTGGTCAATGTATGAGCTAACTGTATTGGGTCTTACACTAAGTTTTTTAGCTGCTTCCTCACGGGTATAAATCACCTCAGGTGTATTAATACGCTGAAGAAGTTCATCAAACTTTTTATCCAACATTGTTGACAGCACCCACTCTAATTGATCTGAATCTAACTGGTAGATTGGTCTTTCTTGAAAATTCATAATAAAATAGATTTAGAAGGACGTAGCCCACAAGGCTACAGCCTTTTGGTTAATAATTAAGCAGCATTTTTCATAAAATTTTCTCCCATCTTAATATTAATAGAAAGAAAACGTCGCCTATTTTTTTCAAATAACTCTTCAGTATTGATTTTCTTTAATTGATTCCATACTGATTTGACATCCACATCTGTGACATTAGAATTTCTAACAGGTTTGTCTACTTTAAGTCCTGGTTTAATTCCAATAACATCGTTACAGCAGTTTTGAAACGACTGCATCAGGGGAGTCTCATAATTCTCTGTAGTAAAAACACTATCGTGAATGGTAAAGAATGGAGCTTCTGGGTTCAATTGATTAAATTCTCTGCATACCTTATTTAATAGCAGATAGCTTTCAGCTCGTTGAAGAATTAATGCAAATGTCTTTTTACCAATTGTACTATGTGTTAATTCAATCCATTTGTTTACACCAGGATATGAAGATTTAAGAAACTGCATATTTGGAAAGGTCGATCTACGGCTAAGGTCATCATCGAATAATAGATACATAATACTGTTCTTGAACTTTAATCTCTTGTCAATCAATTCAGCTTTAGTAATACCGCTATATGATCTAAGAATTGTCTGACTATAGAAATCAGATTCAAATGAGATATTGCGAAATTTGTCAAAATCGGCTATTTGATTATGATCAAAAAATTTACCCCACATAAAGGGTATACTTCTGTAAGTACCCCCTTTTTCAGACAGTCAAAACTGTAGACATTGGGTTATTAAGCACTTTTTCTTTCCATTCGATAGGAGTTAAATTTCCTAAAGATTCATGAGGTCTATTGTAATTATATTCTTCCATCCATTCTTGAGTTAGTTTTCT
>CANFWR010000108.1 GCA_947450865.1 Cytophagaceae bacterium | reverse complement strand
TATCCCTGTTGCCACGGCATAATCATACAGATCGTTAAACGAATAGATCTTGTAGCGACCATTCGGATACGTGATCGGGCGACCCGTCGTGTAGGTAAAGTTCGCATTGAAAGAAATGCGGTTCGTCCAGCGGTTATTCAACACAAATTTAAAGGTGTGTGGCGTATCAAAATTCGCCGGGAATTGAATCCCAAAGTTCGCTTCCTTCTGATTCTCATTTGCCTGAATAATTCTAAAAGTCCGCGCATAGGTATAGGATATCCAACCCGTCAATCGCTTTCCGCGGGATTTTTTCAAGAAGAATTCCCCACCGTAAGCCATTCCTTTCCCCACTAATAATTGCGTTTCTACTGTCGGATTCAAATACAGTTGAGCACCGTCCAAATAATCCACGACGTTGTTTAAGTTTTTGTAATAGAATTCAGCAGAGGTTTCGAAAACGGCGTTGGAAGCATTCGTAAAGTTTTTGAAGAAACCGATGGAATATTGATCTGCGATTTGGGGTGGAATTTGTTGGTTCGAATTCTTCCAAATATCGGAGGGCGAAACGGCCATCGTGTTCGATAATAAGTGGCGGAACTGCTGCATGCGGTTAAAGCCAATTTTGATCGAGAAGCTTGTGTCTAATTTAATAGCAAATGATAAACGGGGCTCAAAGCCTCCATACGTCGCCACCACCTGATTCGAAGTGGCGTGCAAAGTATCCGTGATGGTGTTGATTTCGCGAGGTGTTCCTACTTTATATTGGTAGAAATCACCAGGTCCTAATAACTGATAGGAAGCATAGCGGAGTCCATAATCCAAACTTAACTTTTTCCCCAGAGGCAAGCTATGTCCCACATAAGCCGCCATCTCCCGCGTATGTTCCGTGGACATGGCGAATTTGTCTACCTTAGAAGAGGACGAGTTAGGCAAGAAACTACCTGCATCGTTCGTGAAGGCAGATAATTCTGCACCAGCGTCTAAGCGACCATATTTACCCAAGTCCTTGCTCAACTCTTCCTTGATGGATGTTTGAATGATGGACGGTTTCCAAATGAATTCCAAGCCACTTTTTTGGCCCTCAATTCCATAGGTATAATCACTGTAAAAGGCCGTGAAATTATGAGACATATCACCCTTCAATAAGGCATTGTGCTTAAAGCTCAAAGTCTTGGTATTCCAAGAATACAAGGTATCCTGGGCAAATTTGAATCCATCGTTACTCGCATAACCAGACAAGGAAATACGCTGATTTTTCCCAAAATGATGCGTCAACTTAAAGTTCACATCATAGAAATCCGCCTTACTTTTCGCAAGACTCGGATTAGGAAAATACTTCATGTAAAAGTCCGAAATCGACCCGCGGGCACCCACGATTAAAGAGGTTTTCCCTTTGACTAAGGGTCCGTCGACTAAAATGCGAGACGAAATAGGTCCTACACCACCTCGCAATGACCACTTCTCGAAATCCCCTTCTTTCACGCGCACATCCAACACCGAAGAAGCGCGACCGCCATACATGGAGGGAATACCTCCTTTGTACAAGCTCAAATCCTGCACCATATCGGCATTAAAACCAGTGAAGAATCCGAATAAATGGGACGTATTAAAAAGAGGCACGCCATCGAGTAAAACAAGATTTTGATCCACATTACCACCACGGACATTGAATCCTGAGGCACCTTCGCCCACCGTTGAAACGCCCGGTAGCAACAAAATACTGCGAATCACATCCGCCTCACCCATTAAGGTAGGCAGTTTTTTCAAGGTTTTGGAAGACATTTTCTCCACCCCCATCATCGCGCGATTCACATTCGCATCGGCCTTTTCTGCAGTGATAACTACCTCACCTAATAATTGCTCGGAGCGTTCTAATTCGATAGTAGTTTGGGTATTTTTAGAGAGATCTAAGCGAAACGTTTTGTATTTATAACCTAGACTTCTCGCAATGACTTGATAGGATCTAGCCGCAATGGTCACCGTAAACACGCCTGACGAATCCGTGGTTCCACCAGCAGAGGAACCAGAGAAAAAGACCGAAGCACCAGCAATAGGCGCTTTATTCTCCACATCAACAATTTTTCCACTAAATATGACATAACCTTTGCGCTGGGCAAAAGTCACGGGGCCACAGAGTAGCAATAATAGGATTACCCTTAGGCTTATTTTCATTTTGTTTTATTTCGTAAAATCAGCAGACCTTTTGCCTGCTTCCATTGAGGGTCAAATCCCCCTTGCGGGAATTTAGCCACTGCATGTGAGCCTAAAGCTACATCTAAATCCCCATCCCCATCCAGATCTGCTACGTCCATCACAGACCAACGACCCAAATGTTGAATAGGTAAAGTCATCGGAACAAACGTCCCTTTTTTATTTTCAAAATACATCGCCCCTTCGCCCGGTCTAGCCGCCACATCAGGGAACAAAGCAATCGATATCAGGTCCGCATCGCCATCGCCGTCGAAATCGCCAGACATCACTTTAGTCGCGCCGTTTTGAGAGAAAAAAGCCTTCTGCTTAAAATTAAATCCCCCCGTATTCTCGAAAATATACATCCCGTGGTATGGCTTTAAAACCGTCGTAAAATCGGCATTATCCCCTGCCGTATAAATGATATCCAAGTCCTTGTCCCCATCGACATCCACCACATCGAAAGAGGAGGATCCATAAATAGACGGAAAGCGCAATAGCTGTTTCTCTTTGAATTTCAATCCACCCAGATTCTCATACAGCAATATGCGCTCATCTCCTTGGGCGAATTGCGCCAAAATATCAAGTCGACCATCTCCCGTAAAATCGCGCGCAATCGTCTTAGTCGCACCGGTCTGCGGATTCAATACTTGTTTTTTATAGGACCCTTTTTCGAGCTTCCAAACGCTCATCCCACCCACTTTGAATCCGAATTCAGACGTAATTAATTCATCGCCTCCTTCACCGTCTAAGTTAGCTGAAACCAACCCAATCGGGCGATTCAATCCTTGCAATAATTTCTTACCTGTCGAAGCTTGACTCACAAATCCATTCACGTCCGGATTCGCCTGTGTCGTCGTTCCGATGAATGTATACAAGGCTTCGGAACCTAACAGGGTTATGTCCGTTAAGGCATCTTGATCTTTCTTAGTCTCCAGTAATTTACCTGCAGCATCCCATTTCCATATCACGCGATTCGATTGATCTCCCGCCGTGATTTGATGACGATGTGCATCGATTCTTACAGCTGTCATATTGGGAAGAGTCGTTCCAGGCAAGGTGGCTACGATGGGTTCTGCTTCGAAAAGGGTCTGCGATGGCAAAGGAATATAAGCCGGCATTTCCAAGGTCTTGGGCGCCTCCTCTAAATAATAGGCTTTGATCTTTTCCCAATCCTCATCTGGAATCATTTGGGAACCTGGACCTAGAATCGTGTAATCCGAAAGCGGTTTTTCTAACATCCCGATCTCTTTGTCCACGCCCATCATAATACCCATATAGGGCAAAGTGCTGTATTGCCACACATTTTTAGGCAAACTCGCAGGATCTGGAAGTAGATGGCAAGAGGCGCAATAGGTTTTGGCCAGCTCTTTACCCTCTGCTGCCTTATTCGAGCAGCTCGGAAACTCATAAGAGAAAACCGAGAAGAGGGCGATTGCCAGCAGTTTGCGCATCCTATAATTTCTTAAACACCTGTAGTTTATCGTTGTTACGAGCCACTAGGTATAAAATTCCAGCGGTAGTCTTCACCTGCTTTATGTCGCGAATGTCGCCTTCGAGCATCAAGCCTGTGTCAGTCGGAATAAGCGGTTTGAACCCGCCTTTACCATTTCCTTTTAGAATCAGGCCAAAGAATGCGTCATAACGCGCCTGGTACATCGAAGCCCCATTAAAGTTACCTCCCACGATCACATCTAGATGACCATCTTTATCGACATCTTCGGTGCGCATAACCATAATTTTAGACACCTGTGCTAAGGGTGGAAGCGCTACCATTTTGAAGGTCTTGTTTCCTTGGTTTTCCAAGTAAACCGATTCAAACGTATTCACACGCTTTTCATCCGCCCCTTCTAATTCCTTATCGCCAAAAATCTCTTCCACCGTCTTTCCCGCGAACATGTGATAAGCTGTGTACTTCTTATTGATGATGCTAGGAATCTGTTTCCCCATTTCATCCTTGCTATTGATCGGGAACCAATCATCCCCACGGTTATACGATACGATATGCTCTTTCGTATCATTTTTATCGATGTCTTTAATCTGCATCCGTAATTGGCCATCCAGGTCTTTACGTAATTTGGTATTCGTACCTAAATTTCCAACGATGAAATCTATATCGCCATCTTTGTCAAAATCCGCCGCCGTAATACCCGACCAGAATCCCGTCTTCTCTTCCAGGCCGTTCTCCATTAATTTGAATTTGCCCTTATTATTTTCAAAGGTCTTGATAGGCATCCAATCGCCCACCACGGTTAAATCTTGATCTCCATCTTTATCAATATCTGCCCAAATCGCTTCCGTCAACATCCCCGCCTCGCGCAACTCCGGAGCAAGCGCCACGGTCTTGTCAGCAAAGTGACCCTTGCCATCGTTCACTAGTAAATACGATCGAGGCGAAGCACCATAAGAATAACCTACGACACGGCCACCTACGAATAAATCGATATCTCCATCCCGGTCGATATCGCAAGGACGCACGACCGATTTATTATCGTACATCGGAGGTAAGGCATTCAAGGCACGAGTGAAATTCCCTTTGCCATCATTCGTATACAAACGATCGAATTGCTCCGGCATTTGGTCAAAGAATTCATTCCCTCCTGTTACCACATAAAGGTCTAAATCCTTGTCTCCATCCGCGTCAAAGAACAAAGCATCCACATCTTCATATAATGAATCTGACTTAAATACGGGCTGATTGGATACTACAAAGCCGTCGCCTTTTTGTAGTAACAATTGACCTGCCTGGTATTTCGCCCCGCTCATATACACGTCTTCCAGGCCATCTCCATTGACGTCACCCACAGCGATTTTCGGTCCTTCGATAGAAACCTTAAATGGTATTAAAAGCTCGCGATTGAAGTCAAAATACACATTTTCTTGGTGCTGGTACGGAACATTCACTCCATCCGTCACCTCCGCAAAAAGAGGCTTCACTGGCGCAGAGAAAATATAATCCTTCACGTTTACGTTCGCATTTTTCTGCTCCATCGTTAACGTGGTATTAATCTTCGGATTCTTAATGATCTGCATCTTTTCATTTTCCCAAATCACGAGCATCTCATCCACCTGCTGTAAATCACCAATCCCGAATAACAAGGTAGGCTCTACTGAACTCATAAACCCACGTGTGGGCATCATCTGCTGCAATTGCTGTCCGTCTTTCGTTTTCAAGATGACCTTAGCTCCTACACCAAACGTATTTCCGCCATCTCCTTTGAATTTAACCTTCACGAAATTATGCTTCAATAATTGGCGGCTATTGTTTTGGTAGACACTCGCCTTTTCATTCAAGTTGTTCGTCACTAAATCCAAATCGCCATCATTGTCTAAATCCGCATACGTCGATCCGTTCGAAACGCCTTTGTCCTCAAAGCCCCATTTCAAAGATTTATCCACGAAGCGTAAATCCTTCGCGCCTTTGAAAATGTAATTATGTACACGGCCATCCGGCATCAAATCGATCGCCTCTTGATCCAATTTCTCCGACGTAGGCAAGCCATAATGCAGCGAATCGCCAATCACGAATTTCAAATAATCTAAGTCATTCGGGCGGCGTAAAATACCGTTCGAGATGAAGATATCTTTGATACCATCGCCATCGTAATCATTCATCAACGTCGACCAGCTCCAGTCCGTCGCGGCAACTCCGGAAGAGGCAGCGATGTCGGAGAATTTTTGGCCTCCCATATTTAATTGAAGACAGTTACGGCTGTATTGATTGAAATAACCGAACTGTAATTTGTACATGTAGATGTCCAACGGATCCTCTCCCACAGACGATTTCTCCACCTTCTCGTCATCTGGATACATATCCAGCGTCATCACATCTTGGAATCCGTCGTTGTTAATATCCGCCACATCAGATCCCATCGAGAAACGACTCAAGTGCTTGAAGTGATCACGAATTCCTTCTTTGTACGTGCCGTCCTTTTGATTGATGTAGTAATAATCATCCTCGTGGAAGTCATTGCTCACGTAGATGTCTAACCAGCCATCGTTGTTAATGTCTGCCACCGAAATCCCTAAACCATAACCCATCGCCGCTTGGTAGATGCCAGACTCTTTCGAAACATCCACGAATTTGCCTCCATCGTTTCGGTATAAATAATCACCCGCCTCGTTATCTTTCAATGAGCGTGTATTCACGCGGTCATAAGAACGGGTGTTGTGTACAGCGTGGTTTAATAAGTAGCAATCTAAATCGCCATCTTTATCGTAATCAAAAAAGGCCGCTTGCGTAGAAAACCCAGTAAAGTCTAAACCAAATTCATTTGATTTTTCTGTGAACGTATTGTCACCGTTGTTGATGTACAATTCGTTCGAACCTTCCAAACCTTTGTAATTCCCCACCGCGCAAATGTAGATATCCAAGAAGCCATCCGCGTTTACGTCGGCCATGGTCACCCCCGTTTTCCAGTCAGAAAATCCTTCGATTCCGGCCTTCACCGAGATGTCCTCAAATTGCATATCGCCCTTGTTCAGGTACAATTTGTTCTTACCTTGGTTGGACACAAAAAACAAATCCACTAATCCATCATTATTAATATCCCCGGCAGAAACTCCACCACCATTGTAGAAATACAGGTAGTCCAAAATGTTGAAATCCTTGGTCTCCGTGATATTATTCGCAAAGTCAATGTGGGTCTTTTCGGCATCTAATTTTTCGAAAAGCACCACGTCATCGCCTGAATTGCAGGCAAAAAGAGCTACAGAAAATAAGAGTGTGAATAGATAATTTTGGGTACGCATTGTTTTAAAATTTAAATACTTGGGCTTTGTCATCATTTTTGGCCAACACTACATACGTCGACTTTCCTCCTTTTACGAGTGCCATATTACGTACTTGACCGAGGGTTTTAAATCCTGTTTGCTTGGATAATTTCACCGCGAACTTACCTTTTCCTAGTCCTTCTAACAGAAGACCATAATTCGCATCGAAACGACCCCATTCTGGAAGTGAATCGAAGAAATTACCCGCTAATAAAATATCTAGTTTGCCATCCTTATTGAAATCTGCTGCTTGAATTCCCCTGATAGGAGAGTATTGAGCCTGGTAAGGAAGTGCTTGTAAACTAAAGTTGCCTTTCCCGTCGTTAATCAGGAATGAAGATTCGGTAGTTGTAATTTGACGAACCGTTCCTCCTTCGCGCTGTTCTTCCGTAAATAATTCGTCTACCGTCTTGTTCGCATAATCCTTATACTTGATAAATTTCTTCTTGATCATCGGAAGCGCACGCTGCATCTCTCCTTTCAAGACCATAGGATAGGTATTACCATCCTCCGTTACGCAAGAGATGATTTGTTCTACAACCCCATTCTTATCAAAATCCCCAGTATGAAGGAAAGCGGGTTTCTCCGCAGATGCTTTAATCTTAGAATTTAGGCCAAAGTTCCCCAGTACAAAATCCATATCTCCATCGCCATCAATGTCCGCCGGCTTGATACAAGACCAAAGTCCTTCCGATCCAGCCACTGGCTCCTGCTTCGTTAATTTTCTACCTCTTTCGTTTTTAAACACAACCACCGGACCCCAATCTTGTGTTACGACTAAATCGACATAGCCATCGCCATTCACGTCTGACCATTCTGAATCCGTCACCATTCCTAGCTCTGTCACTTGTGGCATATAGCGCTTCGACTGATTCTTGAATCCCCCCGTACCATCGTTAATGAACAAATTGCTTTGGGCGCTTTGACCATACTTCGCATTGACCATTCGCGTTCCCACGAATAAATCGATGTCGCCATCCTTATCGTAATCCGCTGCAGAGACACTCGACCCATTTTCATAAATCATGGGGAATCGTACATCACGCTTCAAGTTTCCTTTACCATCGTTTAGATATAATAAGTCATGTAATTCCGGCGCATTCTCAGCGAACTCATTACTTCCCGTCACCACGAATAAATCCTGGTCTCCATCCTTATCCGCAT
>CANFWR010000107.1 GCA_947450865.1 Cytophagaceae bacterium | reverse complement strand
TGGTGTCGATGACCAAAAACAAAAGCCTCAACCGTTGGCTTCAATAAAGCCGTTTCACGCACATAAGATACAATGTAATCCGTATCTGGATCAAAGGCTTGCTCCCCTTTCGTCATCGTGCTTTCCTTACGAGTAGATGACCAAAAATTAGCCAAACTAATTCCCACATTCGGATGCAAGAAACCAAAAAGCCATTGCGCTAATCGATTCGTGAATACTTTCTTCAAAATCTTGTATCCAGTATCTCCAGGTCCCAATCCATCCCCGTGACCAACGTGCAATTGAAATGACTTGTTAGACGTTGTAATTTTTAAGTCATGAGGCTCTCTGTAAATCTTAGCGCCTAGTTCCCTTTCTAGATAATCCCACATCCACAAATCGTGATTTCCCACAAAAATATGAATGTTAATTCCTTGATCAGCAAATGCAGATAATTTGCCTAAAAAACGCACAAAACCACGAGGGACTGACGTTTTGTATTCAAACCAAAAATCGAATAAATCACCCATCAGAAATAAATCTTGGGCATCTGACTGAATTTGATCTAACCAAGAAACCAAGGTTTTCTCCCGCTCTCTGGACGTCTTTTCATTAGGAAAACCCAAATGAAAATCAGAGGCGAAATACACTTTTTTCCCGGATGTCAGATTAATGTGAATCATATCAAAAAAATGGGGCGATTGTTAGGCGCCCCAATTAATTAACTATCAGTACCTGTTGATTTTGGCTTTCTTGCTCTAGGCTTAGCCGCCACGTCTTTAGCAGCTGCCGGCTTTTTCGCGGCAGGCTTTTTAGCGGGAACTTTTGCTACCACCTCCGCTTTTTTAGCCACTGGTGCTTTCTTAGGAGCATTCTTTTTCTCCTCTGCTAAGTCACGTTCATCTTTTGCATCCTTCCGTTTTTTCTCGGTCTCCCCTTTGATAAACTCTTGGTAAGACGTCAATTGCTCGAATGGACGAGGTCCCACTAAAGCTTCTAAATCGCTTTGAAATAATACCTCTTTTTTCAATAATTGCTCTGCCAAAATCGTCAATTTATCCTGCTTAGATTTCAACAATTTCTTCGTACGCTCGTAAGCTTCTTTGATGATTTTACGAACTTCTTCATCAATCTCACGCGCTGTGGTCTCAGAATATGGCTTATTAAATTGGTATTCAGAACCTTTCGAATCGTAATAGGAAATATTACCTAATTTCTCATTCATACCATAAATGGTCACCATCGAATAGGCTAATTTTGTGATACGCTCTAAGTCGTTCTGTGCACCCGTAGAAATCTTCCCAAAGACAATTTCCTCCGCCGCACGACCACCTAACGTCACACACATTTCATCCATCAATTGCTCCGTACGGTACAAGAATTGCTCTTTAGGCAAGTATTGGGCATAACCTAATGCCGCCACCCCACGAGGAACGATAGATACCTTTACTAATGGATTTGCGTGTTCTAAGAACCAGCCTGCTATCGCGTGCCCTGCTTCGTGGAACGCAACTATTTTCTTCTCTTCTGGAGAGATCAACTTGTTTTTCTTTTCTAAACCACCAATCACGCGATCCATCGCTTCTTGGAAGTCATTCATATCAACCGCAGTCTTCGAACGACGTGCAGCGATTAAAGCCGCCTCGTTACACACATTGGCAATCTCAGCACCTGCAAAACCAGGAGTCTGTGCAGCTAATTCTTTAGGATCAGTATCAGCAGCTAATTTCAAAGGCTTCAAGTGCACTTTGAAAATTGCCTCTCGACCGATGATATCGGGTTTATCAATCGAGATTTGACGATCAAAACGACCTGGACGCAATAAGGCTGGATCCAATACATCCGGACGGTTTGTAGCCGCCATAATGATAATTCCAGAGTCTGTTGCAAAACCATCCATCTCCACTAAAAGGGAGTTCAAGGTATTTTCGCGCTCATCGTTTCCGCCTGGCATCGAGCCACGTCCACGAGAACGACCTACTGCATCAATCTCATCAATAAAGATAATACAAGGCGCTTTTTCCTTTGCTTGCTTGAACAAATCACGTACACGCGCTGCACCTACACCCACAAACATCTCCACAAAATCAGAACCTGACAAAGAGAAGAATGGAACGCCAGCTTCCCCTGCCACCGCTTTCGCTAACAATGTCTTACCTGTACCTGGAGGGCCTACTAATAAGGCTCCTTTCGGAATTTTGCCACCTAAATCCGTGAACTTTTTAGGAAATTTTAAGAACTCAACAATCTCTTGAATCTCTTCTTTTGCCTCATCTAAACCAGCTACGTCATTAAAAGTAATCTTTACTTTAGACTCGCCTTCGATCAATGTAGCGCGAGAACGACCAATATTGAAAATTTGGCCGCCACCGCCAGCTCCTCCACCCATTCTGAAGAATAAGAAATAGAAACTTAGGCCCATCAAAATGAAGAATCCCCAAGTACCTAACCAGTCCAAAGGACCCGTTCTAGTCTCTGGAGAGGCCATTATTTGTTCGTTACGCGGGAAGTCTTTTTGGCGATCTTCTAAGAAACGCTCAAAACTTTCTTTCGAATTAATCTCAAATTCAAAGTGTGGAACTTGAGCCGCAGGAACTAATTTCTGCGTTGTGCTTTTCTTGAAGTACTTTGGAATAAAAGTAGGTTTCAGACTAACCTCGACTATTTTATCGTTGACAATCACCACTTTCTCTACCTCTTTTTGAATCAACATAGACTCAAACTGCTTGATAGTAATAGGCTGTAAAGTCGTTTCCTTCGAAAAGAAAAACATACTAATAACGGCGATAACTAAACCCACCACCATCCAACTTTGGAATCCTCCCGCTGGTTTTTTAGGCATTCTTGGTTGTAAGCCAGAGCGCTTCGCATTTTTAAAATTGTTCCCTTGTTTCGCCATTTTGAATTTTATTGTTGGGCATTAAACACCTTGATAGGTGCAAAGGTTCTATAAATCTAAAATATATTAATCAGGAATGACGGTAAACTTAGCATCTCCCCATAACTCCTCCAATTTGAAGAAAGAACGCTTTTCTTTTAGAAAAACGTGTACGATGACATCATAATAATCCATCAATATCCACTCCCGATTTGCCTTACCTTCTACCGCATGTACGTGAATTTTTCCTGATTCCCACACTTCCTTATCCACTGAATCAGCAATTGCATCAATTTGAGTATCAGAAGTACCCGAACAAATCACAAAAAAGTCTGTGAAAGCATTATCCACTTTACGTAAATCTAGCACGGTAATTTCCTGTGCTTTTTTATCCTGCATGCCTTTTACCACCCAGCTCACCATTTCCTCAGACGCATCGACTTGCTTAGCGGCTTTCTTAAGAGTTTTACTCATAAATGTTTTTTCTGTATTAATTTGTATAACAAGAAACCAATAACGAATAAAAATCTAAATTTGTTCTTGTAACCCTAAAATTACAAATAATAATTGAACAATTACCAAGCTCTTACCCGCTTCGTCGGCAAAAACAGTAAATATCTAGACATTTGTCCATCAACAAATTCTTTAGCCTTTTCTGAGGCTTTAAACGGCGATTTACCAGAGGGTTTTGCTTGGATCGCGGGTCATCAAACTGCTGGTAGAGGCCAACGTGGAAATACCTGGGATGCAGAACCAAATCAAAATCTAACCCTCTCCTATTTATTACGTCCACCTCATCACTTAATAGAGAAACAATTCTATTTAAGTAAGGCGATTGCAAACGGAATTCTAGCTGGCTTAGAGGCCTGGTCTAGAGCCACCCAAGGGGAGAATTTTAACTTCGAAATAAAGTGGCCAAACGACATCTACCTTGATGGAATCAAAATGGGGGGCATCCTAATTGAAAATAATTTTCAAGCAGGGCAATGGAGTTTCTCCATCATAGGGATAGGATTAAACATCAATCAAAAACAATTTGAAAATATTAGAGGAACCTCGCTTCGTTCCTACCTGCAGCTTAACCAAGAGATTCCCCTCGAAGAAATATACAACTACATCTCTCAAGGTATTGAAGAATCTTATGATCTTTTCACCCGTGAGAAATTCAAAAAAATAGACGAAATCTATCACGAACGCTTATTCAGACGTGCGCAATGGGCATTATATGAGGCCGCGAACGAGAAGTTTGAAGGTAAAATTATAGGCGTAAATGAGCAAGGTTTATTAGAAATAGAAAAAGAATTCACGGTAGAATCCTATGATTTAAAGGAAATAAGTTTTATTTTTCCTGCCTAATTTACCTCTAAACCTCCTTTATGATCTCCCATTACCAAAGCAATTTGGAGAATTTCCTTCATTGGGCCCAGCATACTCCTGAACACCTCTATTTAAGACAACCAATTGGCGATCAATACATTGACTACTCCTATTCTGCGGCTGCCTCTGAGGTAAAAAAAATAGCCCAATTCATTCAGAATACCCTAAATGAGGGATCTAAAAATGTAGGTATTCTATCTAAAAACTCGGCCCATTGGATGATGGCAGACTTAGCCATTGCAGCGGCAGGTGGAATATCTGTTCCGTTTTATGCCACATTAACGAAAGATCAATTACATCAGGTTTTGGTTCATTCGGAATGCCAAATTTTAATCGTGGGTAAATTAGATCATTGGGAGAAAATAAAAGACGGAATTCCAGAGCACATTCAATTAATTCACACACCTGAGAGTTCGGAAAAAACAGGTACCCAATGGAGTGATATCCTAAAAAATACGGAGGAAATTAAGTCTTTGCCGAAACCAAAACCAGAAGACATCGCAACGATTGTTTACACCTCTGGTACAACGGGAATGCCTAAAGGGGTAATGATCACCTACGGAGGCATTGAAGCAGGAATTAATATGGCGCGAGAAATCGCTTTACTAGATCAACCTAACACACGGTTCATCTCCTATTTACCCCTGTGCCACATTGCCGAAAGAAATTTTGTGGAATTTGCGGCTACGGCAGCTGGTGGAACTATTCACTTTGTCGAAAATCTAGATACCTTCTCTAAGAATTTAGCTAGCGCTAGACCTACCCATTTCCTCGCTGTGCCACGTATTTGGGCGAAATTCCAAGAAGGAATTTTACTAAAAATTGGAGGCCAAAAGAAACTAAATTTACTCTTAAGCATCCCGATTGTTAAAACGCTGATTCAGAAAAAGATTCAAAAAGGACTCGGTCTAGACCAAACCACCTTAGCCGTTACCGGAGCTGCACCTATCTCAGCTGAGCTGATGATTTGGTTCCAAAAACTGGGAATCTTTATCCAAGAAGCTTATGGTATGACGGAGAATATGGGACTGAATGCCTTAATGCCCCGCAACCAAATTAAACTTGGTTCTGTAGGTCGAATACATCCAGACTGCGAAACTCGCATTGATCCTGAAACACAAGAAATTCAAATGAGGGCACCCTACAATAGTATTGGGTACTTTAAAGAGCCTGCGTTAACCCAAGAATTATTTACGGAAGATGGTTGGCTAAAGACCGGAGATCAAGGCAAATTAGATGCTGAAGGTTTTGTCTCTATTATAGGCCGGGTAAAAGATAATTTCAAAACTGCAAAAGGCCACTACGTAGCCCCAGCACCCATTGAAAATAAATTAAACACACACGATTACATTGAACAGGTTTGTGTGGTGGGAGTTAATTTGCCACAACCCATTGTTTTAATTGTATTGAGTGCTCTGGGTAAATCTATGGAGCAGGCTGAAATTCAGGCAGGTTTTGAAGCACTTCGCAATGAAGTAAACCCTGCATTAAAAAATTATGAACATTTACGTAAAATGGTCATCGTAAATGAAGATTGGACTATCGAAAATGAGTGTTTAACACCCACAATGAAGATAAAAAGGCCATCTATCGAGCAAAAATACCAAGCAAACTTTGAACATTGGTACGCTCATCCAGAGACGATTATTTATGAACTAATGGATTAAAATTTTTACCTTGCGAGGTGAAATATTTCCGCCTATATCTCTTACTACTAGCCTGCCTATTCATTCAAGAAGCAGCTCAAGCTCAGTATGTAATAGTGGACAGTGTTATTTTCAAAGGCAATGAAAAAACCCGAGATAATATACTGCGTAGGGAATTGGATTTTTCATCGGGGGACACCATTCAGGTTTCAACACTAGACAGTCGCCTAGAGTTTAATAGACGCAAATTAACCAACACCAATTTGTTCATTTGGGTCAAAGGTGATTACCACCAAAATAAGCCCGAACACATCGTCATAACCTACGAATTCCTTGAGCAATGGTATTTATTAGGCTATCCTATCTTTCAATTAGCTGACCGTAATTTAAACGATTGGTGGTCCCGAGGTCACTCGATGGAACGCACGATTTATGGTGCCCATTTTATCCATAATAACTTTATGGGTAGGAATGAAAAACTCAGTTTTAAAGCGGAGACAGGCTATACTCAGCGTTTAGAATTAGGGTATTCAAATCCTTACATTGATCGTAATAAAACGCTCGGAGTAGGAGCCTCGTTAACCTATACAACGAATAAAAACCTCGCATTCCGAACTATTAATGACACCTTAAACAACCTCAGTAGCGATAAAATTCTAAGAGAAAGATGGAGCGGTGCTTTGAGCCTTCGAAAACGGATCAAATTCTATGATTACCATTTTGCAGAGATACGGTATAGCCATTCCGTAGTGGCCGATACGATTCGACAATTAAACCCTAATTATTATTACAAAGGATCAAATGAGCAAAACTTCTTGCAATTAACCTACGCTTATTCCTATGATTTCAGGGATTATGCCCCCTACCCACTGAGAGGAAAAAAACTAGATTTTGCGTATAATTATTATGGAATACTTGCACAGGACGCCTTGAATTATTGGGATTTGCGAGCTTCAGTTGCCTACTTCTTTGACTTAGGGGCAAACTTTTTCATCACCACACAATGGAAGGCAAAGGTGACCCAAGAAAATAAAAACATCCCTTACGCTAACTTGCAGGCACTAGGTTATGGTAACGATAATGTTCGTGGTTATGAGTTAAATGTGATTGACGGCACCAATTTTATGCTTTCCAAAAACACGTTTAAATACCAATTATTCAATAAGATCATTCCTATCCGGTTTATACCCTACAAGCAATTCAATCAAATGCCAGTCGCTATTTACCCCACGGTATTCTTCGATTTTGCCTATGTGTACCAACCCAATCCGGAATTAACAGCTAGCCGCTTTTCTAATCGTTGGATCTATGGAATGGGACTTGGATTTGATATAGTTACCTATTATAATTTCGTTTGCAAATTAGGGGTTCCAATCGTGAATGGAGGTAAATCGGGACTCGTGGTGAGTATTGGCAGAGAATTTTAGCCAAAAAAAAGCCGATCAAAGACCGGCTCATTTTAAAAATACCTAACCACTAATAATCTTATATATCGTTAAGGCCAAAGGCCCTTAAAAGCATAATTTTTCCAAAAATAACATTTTTTATTATCAATGGCGAAATTCATTTATTTTTGACAAATAAAAAACCTTCGCTCTATCCACAATTGTATGAAGAACCCGTTAAATAAACTAATCGTTCCCTTATTCGCATTATTATTTTTTGCCGTCTCTTGCAATCAAGAGAAGAAAAGTGAAAATGAAGCGAGTTCACAACAAGAAGCAGTCGTGTCTGCTTGGAATGAAAGTGGGGAATGGGTTCAAAAACTAAGCCTAAGTCCTAATCAAGTGATTCGTAATGCCGCTTGGGGACAGGATATAAATAGCCTAAAGGATACCTTAGAGTTAGCGGAATCTCAACCGGAGAGAGGCAAATCGTACACCCTCTATTTCGATGATACCGATTTAAACTTCAGTGACATTACCTATGTTCCTGATGAACAAAATAAATTAAAAGAAATCGACTTCGATATTTTTGTGGATGCAGCTGAGGATATTCAACCACTTATCGATCAATGGAAAGGCTATTTAGATAGCAAGTTTGGTGCATCGGAAGTAAAAGGAAAACAGATTCTGTGGGAGAAAGACAAAAATACCCGAATCCTGTTAGAGAACGTGAGTACTCCTAAAGATCCGGGTATCAAAATCAGCTTTAAAGCTGCTAATTAAATTTTATATATCCAGCCACGCGTATCAGCGATTTCACCTAAACGAATCTGGCTGATTTCGGTAAATACTTTGGCAGAAAAATCAACGTCTTTACGCGCTGGCAATTCGTAATCTTTACCCTCAAAACCAATGGTCTGAATAGGCGCAATTACCGCAGCAGTACCGGCACCAAAAGCTTCGGTCACCGCTCCTGAGCTAATGCCTTCTACTAATTCCTTCACGGATAAAAGACGCTCTTG
>CANFWR010000106.1 GCA_947450865.1 Cytophagaceae bacterium | reverse complement strand
GCCCCAAGCGTTTTTGTTTGTTCGATTTCAGCTGGAGTAAGTGCTTTGTTCACATTCATCCACCAGGCAGACTTTGAACCTAATAAATCATCAATGTTATTTGCCCACTGAACAAACACATAATTGTATTCCCCTGGAATTT
Organism: Cytophagaceae bacterium; assembly: GCA_947450865.1. Taxonomy (GTDB): domain Bacteria; phylum Bacteroidota; class Bacteroidia; order Cytophagales; family Spirosomataceae; genus Aquirufa. The sequence goes on along the minus strand of CANFWR010000106.1, from coordinate 8,286 downwards.
CTAATTGATTAAATTGTTGAATCTTAAATAAGCCCCAATAAAGCACATCACCTTTGTTTACAGCTTCTTGTGCGGCCTTAATATTTAACTCTGTTTCGAGCTTTTCAAATGCCTTTAAATCCCCTTCGATTTTCACCGTGTGTAAGGAAAATACTTTTTGGGCATTTGCGATTTGTACCGTGCATAATACGGCCATTAGTAAAAGAATTTTTTTCATGTTTTTAAAGTTTAAAGATTGTTAGGTATCAAAATGACACTGGTGTAAAGGTATACTTTTTTTTATTTTCTACTATTATTTGATCATTAAATTGAATGGGGTGTACGCTTTTTGGGAAATGAGGGCCAAAGAAGAGAAGGAAAACTACCTTATTGTAGAAACAAAAAAGCCGATCAGAAATGATCGGCTTGCATACTATCTTGACGGTTGTTGCTCCTATTGCTCACAATTTAGAAAGATTTTCCAAATCATTTAAATCCTTAGCTCGGCCACTTATTTCCTTATTTCTTTTCAGGTCATTGATGTGAATTACTTTCATTGGAATTTCTTCAAAAACAGTATCCAGTGCGTTTTTATAAATTTCTTGAAAAGTAAATCCTGAAATTTCTTTCAAAATTTCAATGCACACAGGGGGTCTTCCAAATGTATATACATTTATATGAGCTTGATGAAGAAAGGACTCTTCAGTCATATCAAAAAGAGGCATTTGAAATTGTTCAAAAGCTTGAACTAATTTACCATAATTGTTTTTTGAAACCTCAACAAATATATCAATGTCTCCAGTAGTTCGGGGGAATCCATGATAGATAACGGAATATCCTCCAACTAAGACATAATTGACTTCATTTCTATTCAGAGCCAATAAAAATTCTTGAAAATCTAGATTAAAAATGTTTCCCATTATTACTTTTTGCGTGTTGAAAACACCGCTTTGTCCATTTTAGGAGGATTCCCAAAAGGATAATTAAAAGAAACACTGTTTAAATAGGCAAAAACCTTACCTATTTCTTCCTTGCTCATTCCTACATAATGTGTAGCCTCTTCTTTTTGATCAAAAAGGTTTCCAGAGGTGCTATACGTCCTATCAAATTTTAGCATAATCAAATATACTATGATTTTTTTTAATCCTTCAAACAACCCGAAATACAACAAAAAAGCCGATCATTTCTGATCGGCTTGCTCCCTCTCTTGTCGGAAGTTGCAACCATAAGGCGATGATTGAACTTGAAACTATTAGGAAATTAAATATTTTTAACCTCGACTTCAACCCTAAAAAACCAATCAAGGGATAATTTTAAATTAGTTCTTCCGCCCCACAAATCGAATCACCGAACCTATTCCATTATGATAGAGTCCTTCGTTTAATTCAATGTCTTTTTCAACTAATTCAACAAACGTATAATTCTGGAAATCTAATTTTATTTCCTCTATTGAAAATAAGCTATCGATGTCTTTGGGTCCTCCTACATTTTCATTTGCGGTGACATAGGCCAAATGTTTTTTACTGAACGATTCAAAAATAATGGTCCCACCTTTTTTCAACAAGGCATCCAGTTTTTGATGATAGGCGGATTTAATTTTCGCAGGGAAATGAGCGTAGATTAGTGCAATGGCATCAAACTGTTCGGGCTCAAAATTCAGCATATCGAGTGCTCCAACCTGATAATCAATTCTTACCTCTTTTTTTTCCGCCAGCTTAAGTGCCTTGTTTTTGCCTTCTATGCTGATATCAAAAGCCACGACATCCCAACCCTTTTGGGAGGCATAAACAGCATTACGCCCTTCTCCCTCGGCAGGAAAAAGGATTGTCCCAACAGGCAATTTTTCTAATTGCGCTTTTAAATAATTATTCGGCTCTTCACCATAAGCAAACGCTTCTTGACCATATCTTTCATTCCATCTCGAAGTCCAAATATCATTTAATTTTTCGCTCTCATCCATCTTGTAAATAATTTTATATTGGCCGAATTTTGGACCCTAACTTTTTATATTTTTAGTTTAATTGTACCATTAAGTCGTTGGGCAACATTGTCCCAATTAATAATATTGAATATGGCATCTACAAAATCGGCCCTTTTATTTTTATATTTTAAATAATAGGAATGTTCCCAAACATCTATAACCAATAAAGGAATACAACCCCATTGTGTTAATTTCTCGTGGTTCTCACATTGTAGAATAATTAGTCCATCCGTATACGGTTGATAGGCTAAAATTCCCCAACCATTCCCGTCAACATTTTTTGATGTTTCAGCAATTAAGGATTTGAATCTATCAAATGAACCAAAACTTCTTTCAATTCTTTTCAATAACTCTCCTGTTGGCTCCGATTTTTTATTCGTCAAATTTGTCCAAAAAATGGAGTGTAGAATATGAGATGAAGAATGATGAAGAAGTTTCTTTGTCCAATAATCTACCGTTTCAAGATTGTTCTCATCCAACGCTTTTTTAATCATGGCCGCATCTTTATTCGCGGCTTTTGTTGCTCCTCCATGATGAAAGGTATAATGTAAATGTAAGGTTTCAGCATCCATATAGGGCTCTAAAAAGCTTTCTGAATAAGGGAGAGGAGCTTGTACATAATTTCCTTGTTCATCTACTAGCTTATCTATCTCATTTGTGGTTAAACTCTGAGTAAATACCGTTGGGGAATTTAAAATTACTCCTGTGCCCATTATTAAACTTGATTTAAGAAAATCTTTTCTTTCCATGACTAAAGATGATTAAAATATAAAAAAACGTTCTACTAAATGTAACCATAATAAGTTTAGGACTTTCGCAAAAGATATAATTCCCAATTTGATACAATGATTTTTAGTACATAGTAATGGCATGAATTTGTTCTTGACTCAAACCGATAATCTTAGGTATAATCCAAATTAAAATTGGTCGAAAAAACCCTAAACCCTCTACTGACCTCGAACCACAAAATCCAAAATTAAAACCTTCATTTGATACGTTAAACCATATTTGTCCACAACCTTTTGATTTAGGGTTGTAAATTCACGAAAAACGAGGTATTGAAAATAAAAAAGTTGCAACCACAAAAAATGTCTCTTTAAAGAAAGATGTGATGGTTTTTAAACAAAAAAAGAGGTCGAAATGACCTCTTTTTGATTTGTGCTCCCTCTCTTGTCGGATGTTGCAACCATAAAGCAATGATTGAACTTGCCAGAATCAGGAAATTAAAGGATTAGACTCCTCAAAACTTCTTTACTATTTTCATCATTGGGGTCAAGTTCAATTGCCCTTTGATAATTTTTAATCGCGTTCTTTTTATCATTCAGCTTTAAAAAATAATCGCCCCAACGACTGTAAACTATGGACGAATTGGGGTGCTGTTCAATTGCTACGTTTAGAATGTTTTGTACCGCAACCAAGTCAAGCGGATTTTTATTTAATAAGTCATAGGCCAAATAGGTGATTTGGTACTCATTCATTTTCAATTCCGAAAATGCTTTTTTTGCCTCTGTATAATTCTTCATTTTCAAGTATTCATTAGGCGAAAATTCATCATCCATCATTTTAGGCATTGGATTTTTCTGATAGATGTTTTGCAGAGAAATGGCCTCGCCTTTATTATTGAATTTAAAACCAGCCTTTATATTGTAGTCCGTAAAAACCAACGTGTCTTTTGATACTGGAAAGCAATAGATGTCATTGCCTTCATTTATATTTTCAACCAAATAATCTTTCTCTTTACGTAAATAAAGTACCTCATTTGGCCCCATTCTATATCTTCCTGCAAGGTTGTCTAAGGATTTAGCCGAGAGTTTTATCGGCTTGATTTCAGTGGGTAAGAAATTTTTCCAATTGTATACTTTTGCAACGGCTCTTCTAATTTCTTTCCCTAAACCATTCACATCATCTCCGGAATTAAGCATAACGATAACACCATTACCTCCAGTGACGCTAGCAATTCCATAGGCTAAAAAACCCGCATTTACTCCCGTGAACTCAAAATAAACGCCATCGGGTTCATTATTATCCGTTCTTTGAATTAAAAAAGGACCTATCCCAATTTCTTCTTTATAGGCTCCATCTGATACCATTTTTTGCGGACTGAGCATTTGTTTTGTGATGCCTTGTCCTAAAATTTTTCCCTTACCCAAATACGATTTTTGAACATCAATGAAGACTTTAGCCAAGTCCGAAGGGGTGGTATATAATCCCGCTGCTGCTTGTTGGGGATAAACATAAGGCATCCCTTTAAACCAAGATGCATAAGAATAAGCCCAAGAACTTTGTTTTTTATATTTCAGTGGCACAGGTTGTTCAAAAGTAGAGTTTTGCATTCCCAATTTATCAAAAAGGAGTTCTTGCGTTAAAGTGGAAAAACGTTTTTTAGAAACATCCATTAGTGCCATTTGAGCAATCATACTTCCCCCACCAGAATAACGAAACTCTTTGTCAGGCTCACTATTCACAACCACAGGACGGGTACCAGCAATTTTTGCTCCGCTTAAAATTTCAACAATTGTAGGTAAAGGTTCATTTGGAGTAAATCCAAAATAGGATGATTGGGATGTTCCCCCAGAATGGCTCAGTAGCATTCTCAAAGTAACTGGAGTTTTTTGAGTCAACTCGTTTTCTGAAATCTTCCAAGAAGTGAGATATTGATTAATTGGTTTATTTAATTCAATTTGGCCATTCTCAACCATTTTTAACGCCGTGATAGCCATTAAAAACTTACTAATGGACCCTGCAGAAAACATTGTTTCATTCGTAACCGGAATTTTTTCTAGCGTATCGGCTAATCCATATCCTTTGGCCCAATCAATTTTATAATCTTTAATTACTGCTATACTAAGACCTGGTACTTTGTAGTATTTCATTCTATCCAAAATATTCCATCCATCAAAATCCTTCACCGGAACAAAAGGAATTAAGTTGTTCTCAACTTCCAGTATCTTTTTCTGATTAGATTTTACTTGAGCAAATACTTGGCTTATACAAAGTATAAAAAAAAGGAAAAGCAGTTTTTTCATAAACAAATTTAACTAAAAAACGCACCACAAAATACCCGTTACCCGAAGGAGATGTTAGTAAACCTCTCTACTGACCTCGAACCACTAAATCCAACATTTAAACCTTCATTTGATTCGCTAGACCACATTTCTCATCAACCTAGTGATTGAGGGTTGCAGCTTTTATGAAAATCCTCCTTTTGAAAATCAAAAAGTTGCAACCACAAAAAATGTGTCTTGACAGAAAGATATGGTGGTTTTTAAACAAAAAAAGAGGTCGAAATGACCTCTTTTTGATTTATGCTCCCTCTCCTGGGCTCGAACCAGGGACCCCATGATTAACAGTCATGTGCTCTAACCAACTGAGCTAAGAAGGAATTTTGTTCCTATTGGGACTGCAAAAATAGGGGGCTAAATCATTAAATGCAAGATAGCCCCCTGTTTTTTTTGAATTTATTTCTTGTCAGCGGCCTTTTCTGCTGCTTTCGGATCCTTCTTCTTCACTAAGTCTCCTTCTTTCAGCTTCTTAGCAACTGTCGCATATGGCCCTGCGATGATCTCTTGTCCTTCTTTCAAACCAGACACGATTTCGATATTTTCAAAATCGGAGATGCCTGTTTTCACCTGAATCATTTTCGCTTTGCCTTTCTCCATCACGAACACCACTTCTTTCGTGTTTTCCTTGCGTTTCTTCGCTTCTAAGGCATCGTTAGAGTTCGTTGCATTCGTTCCGTCCTCTTCTTTCTTTTCGCCCTCTTTTACCTCAGCACCGATCTCACGTGTGGTTACAGAAGATAATGGTACCGTAGCGATGTTTTCTTTTCTGTTTGTCAAAATCTCAACAGACGCTGTCATTCCAGGCTTCAATGGATAAGACAATTTGCCTTTGATTAAATCTGCGTAAGAAGAGCGCAATACGCGAATCTTCACTTCAAATTCCGTCACTGCATCATTCGAAACCGCGGAAGCAGTTCCACTGGAATTAGCTGAACTAGCAATTTCGTACACAACCCCTTTAAACTTGCGTTCGCTAGAAGAGAACGCATCCACGTCGATTAAAACCGTATCGCCGATGCTTACACGAGTGATGTCGTTTTCGTTCACATTTACACGTACTTCCATTTTATTCAAGTTCGCGATGCGCAACATTTCTGTACCCGCCATTTGGGACGTTCCAACGACACGCTCCCCTAATTCTACGTTTAACTTCGAGATGATACCGCTTTGAGGGGCATAAATCGTCGTCTTCGTTAAGTTCGTTTTTGCTTCTTTCAACGTCGCTTGTGAAGATTTCACGTTGTAATTCGCAGCGTTTACGTTTGCTTTTGCCGCTTCCAAATCTTGTTTTGCCACTGTGTAAGCAGATACAAATTGATCAAAGTCCGCGTCGGAAATTACTTTGTCATTGTGCAATTTCGCATTACGATCATAGTCAATTTTTGCCTTAGAAAGACGTGCTTCGCTTTGGGCTAACACCGCCTTACTTTGTTCCATATTCGCTTTCGTCGCATTCATTTGTGCTTCAGCCCGTGCCAAAAGAGACACATAGTTATCCGGACGAATCTTCAACAATTCCTGGCCAGCCACTACGGAATCCCCTTCCGCTACGTTCAAGGAAACAATCTCCCCAGAAACGTCTGGCGACAATTTCACCTCTACCTCCGGCTGGATCTTTCCAGACGCACTGACTTTTTCAATGATCGTCGAACGAGAAACCTTCGCGAACTCTACTTCCGTAGGCTCTACTTTCCCGATCCATTCCATTTTTTTGGCTAGAAATAATCCACCAAAAATCAATACCACCGCGCCTCCGATGATCATCCAAGTCCGCTTACTGTTGTTGTTAGTTGCCATAATTATATTTATACTTTATTATCTCTACTCTAAAAGGTTAAACTCTTCCCCTGATAAAAATCCAAAATCTTCGTTCTAAACACGAAGTCATATTTCGATTGAATCAAGCTCAAGCGCGCTTTATCTAAATTCGTTTTTTGTAAGTTATAGCTTACGAAATCGATTGTTCCAGCCTGAAAACGGCTTTCTGCAGCGCGGAAAGACTCTTCTAAAGCGGATACTTGTGAAAGGCCTGCCTCGTATTTCATCGCCGCGTTATTTAAATTAACGTAGGCTTGTTCGATGTTTTGGCGTAAAGTTAAACGCGCTTTTGATGCCTCAATCGAAGCATTCTCGCGTTGTAAACCCGCCTGTGCAATTCTAGTTTTGTTCGCAAAACGCGTGAAAATTGGGATATTTAAACCCAATGAAATCACCTTATTTTGGGTATTATTGATTTGATCAAAATAGTCAAGATTCAAGGCGTTTGACTGATTAGCTGTCACACTCGCGCTTAAAGACAGTGTAGGCATTGTTCCTGCTTTCGCCACTGCAATGCTCTTCTGAGCGCTTTGAACGCGCAAATCTGCTGCTTTTACTAAGGGCTGGATTGCTAAAGCTTTGGCATACAAATCATCGATTCCTGTATCATATCCTCCTGAACTAGGCGTAGGAACTTGAATACGCTGCAACTCAATCGCAGAAATACTCGAATCATTTAACAATTGAATTAACGTTAATTTATTAAGGTCCAAAGAACTCTGGAAACTTACCACATTCGATTCTTCATTCGCTAATTGCGCTTTCAAATCCAATAGGTTAGAAGGGGCTAAAGAACCCGCTTTTACTAATTTATCTGTACGCGCAATTTGAAGTTTTGTGATCTCTGTCTGCGATTTCGCAATGCTTAACTGGTCTTCTGAATTCAAAATCGCTAAATAAGCTAGCACCACTTGCAGGGAAATATTTTCCTTAATAGAAGCTAAATCTTCTTGCGACGCCTTCAGATTATAATCGTTCTGGAGAACCGAATTACGGATTTGGCCCCCATTAAAAAGAAGCATTCCCGCGTTTAAACCTAAGTTATTGTAATTAATGTTACGCGAATCGTAACCATTCGTGAAGGGGTTAATACTACGTCCAAAAGAAGCGGATTGGTTAATATTCGCACTTAAATTAGGCAAGGCGTTGTTTTTCGACTGCTGCAATTGCAATTGTGCGTTGCGCAAACTCACCTCGTAAGATTTCACATTCAGGTTATGTTGTAACGCGATTTCAACCGCCTTCGAAAGCGATAATTGAACTGTATTTCCGTTCGCCTGAATCGCTGAAGCGTTCTGAGCTGTAGCTGACATTCCGCTGGCCAAAAGCAAAGCAGAAAGACTGAATATTTTTAAAGACATAAGGTCAAAAATAAAATGTATGCAAAGGTAAACATTCCCGCGAAAGCCCACCTTGATTTTAGGATAAACGGCAAGGCTTCAGGAT
>CANFWR010000105.1 GCA_947450865.1 Cytophagaceae bacterium | reverse complement strand
CCTCCGCTGATTTAGCCGCTTTACAAAAGCAATTCCCTACCGTAAAATTCGATGTGGGTTACATTCCGAAAGAGGAAACCTTACAGATAAATCCACCCATTTTAGTGAATGAAAATTTGATTTTGCGGCCGGGAGAAAAACTGAATTTCAAGCATACGTTGAGGGATGTTATTTTCCGGTATTCGGTGAATGACTCGATACCAGACAGTCTTTCATCTTTACAAACGAAGTCGGCAATTAACATTACTAATTTTACCAAAGTTCGGATTCTTGCCACCAAGCCCGGATGGCTCGCCAGCAAGTCTATCGATATGCGCGTTTATAAATCTCAATTCATCCCGGCCCGAATAGATTTGCTAACCCCTCCAGACCCTACCTATCCTGCAGCTGGCGGTGCCAGCTTACACGATTTTGTGTTAGGTGCTCGTGAGGTAAAAGGCGTTTCTAATTATTCCTGGCTTGGCTTTAAAGAAACAGACTTCGATGCGGTCGCATCCTTCTTGCGGCCTACACAAATCCACGGTGTCACTCTTTCTTATTTAGAAAAGACCGATTCGGATGTATTTCCTCCTGTGCGCGTGGAGGTTTGGGGTGGGGATTCCCCTGATAAATTGCGTTTAATTACTAGCGTAAAGCCGCTACAACCTAAAGAGAAAAATGGCTATTCGCCGTGTGGGATTAACATTCCCGTCACAGGAGCTCCGGCAAAATATTACCGCATCAAAGCAGAGCGATTAAAAAGAATGCCGGCCTTTGTGGACAACAAGGGCAAGGGCGCTTGGCTACGGGTGGACGAATTGCTGTTTTACTAATCAATGCATTTTACCCTTTTCAGTGAGTAGTATGTAGGCCTCCTCCCAACTAGGAATCGTCTCCGATTCATAACCGTACGTAGGACCCGTTGCGATTTGCTTAAAGGCTTTCATGGCCTTTAAATGTGTGCCACTTCGCATGAAATTAAGCATCAGTTCGCGGCTCTCCCATGCGGTAATTGTACATTGATATTCCTGTACTTTTTTGACTTGACTATGTAGAATTCCGGGCGCCGTTTGGGCTTGACGAAATGACGGAATGGCTAAAAGCCAAAACCGAAGGTAAGAGTAGAACCCTTTAGGCTTCAAACCTGTGAGTGAAATGTACATAGCCTAAAAAAGCCTATTGCGGTCTATAAATCGCTCCGGTTACAAAGTCAATGATAGCACCTGGCCAAAACAAAAGAACATCTGCAATCAATGCTCCACCTCTAATTTCTCTTGCAGGTTTCCCCGGAGCAGGTTTTGTTCTTTGATATTCCGTTACTCTTCCTCCCAGCACGGTAGCGCAAGAACTCATAGACGCTAAAAGAGCTAAGGCAACGAATGATGTAATCAGAGACTTTTTCATCGGGTTTTTATTTTGTGTAGTCCAAAGATAAAAACAATTTCTGGGTATAATCAAGCAGGCTCGAATCCCCGGCTTCCCCATGCCCCGGAACCACCCATTTCACCCGCGGAAATGCTTTTTTCACTCTTTTCACTGTTGCAGACCATTCTTCCACATTTGCATCTCCCAGATATCCCTTCGAAGCTCCCATTTCTTTGATCAAACAACCCCCAAACAACACTTTTTCGCTAGGAAAATAGCCCACCACATTATCCCGAGTGTGGCCTTGTCCTAAAAACTTGATCAGCACTTTTTCTTGTCCCACTTTAAATATGAAGGATTTATGAAAGCTAAATTCCGGTACAGTCACCTGACTATTTTTAGCTAATTCAAGCGTTAATTCGTTCGCTATGGAAGTTATTCCAGCATCGTGAAAAGCCTGTAGGCCTCCTAAGCAATCGTTGTGAAAATGGGTCGGAACAACCATAACGATTTTGCAATGCAAGGAATCCTGCACCATACGAATCAATTCTTTTGCCCCTTTATCATCCGTGGGGGTATCAAAAACAAGGGCTTGCTGGCCATTTCGAATCACTAAACCATTGCAAGGGACATGTCCAAAATCGTTTGTTTGCAAATAGGACGTATGGATAAAGGTGTTTTCAGACAACTGCTTTAGCACCACTTCTTGGGCGTTAACCAGAGGCACATAGGCTAATAATAAAAATAGAATTCGTTTCATCCAGCTTTGATATAAGAATCCCAAAATTACCTTTTTCAACACAACCCCACAGAAACCGCTACAAAATAATCTTATTTAAAATAATTCTAAATAGTGTTGCACACCTCAAGATCGCTTCCTACATTTGCACTCTATTTAAAATTAGTCTAAATAAAGTTTAAATGAAAAAAGTGCTTTTCGCCTTCGTATTACTACTTAATTTCTCCTCGTTTGCTCAATTAGGATCTATCTCAGGCCTAATTACGACAGAGTCGAAAGAACCTCTTCCTGGTGCATCAATCACCTTAGTGGGAACGGTTAGGGGAGTGCAAACGAATGCTAAAGGCCAGTATATATTGAAGGGATTAAAGCCTGGACAATACACAATCAAAGTGAGTTTTGTGGGCTATAAGACCAGCCAACAGGAAGTTAACGTCAAGGAAGGCGAGCAACTTGAAGCTAACTTTGCTTTAAGCGATGTGACGGAGCTGCAAGGCGTTTCGGTCACGGCTCAATCGGGCGTAAAAGGCAATACCTTTTTACCGCAAGTCAACGAATACACGATTACGGCCGGCAAGAAAAATGAGGTCATCCTGCTGGATAATTTGCAGGCGAATTTAGCGATGAATAATTCCCGCCAAATCTTCTCTAGAACCCCCGGAATTTCGGTGTGGGAAAGTGATGGTTCAGGGATTCAATTAGGGGTGGCCTCCCGAGGATTGTCGCCTAATCGTTCTTGGGAATTCAATGTGCGGATGGACGGTTATGACATCACACCAGACCCGATGGGCTATCCAGAAGCCTATTATACACCACCGATGGAGGTGGTTGATCGCATTGAGATCATTCGAGGAGCAAGTTCATTGCAGTATGGGCCACAGTTTGGGGGACTGATGAACTTTGTCCTTAGAAAGCCTGATCTATCTACCAAGCTGGTCGTTGAAAGCCAAAACACCACCGGAAACAATGGCCTATTCAGCTCCTTTAATTATGTGGGAGGAACCGCAGGACGTTTAAGTTATACTACCTACTACCAAAAACGCATTGGAAATGGGTGGCGCCAAAACTCCTACTTTAACACGGACCACTTGCATGCAGAATTATCTTACACCATTTCAAATAAACTGAAAGTGGGCGCGCAAATGACCTACATGTACACCCAGAGTCAACAAGCCGGCGGTTTGACCGATACAGAATTTGCCCTCAATGCGCAGCAAAGTAAGCGCGCCAGAAACTGGTTTAGTAACCCTTGGTTCATTTACGCCTTGACTGCTGACTATGTCATTAATGCGGACTCGAAACTGAGTTTGAAATATTTTGGGACGACAGCTGAGCGTAATTCCGTCGGTTTTACGAAGGCGATAACGGAGGTAGATCCGATGGGAAACAGGCAGGTTGACCAGGATTTTTACCAAACAAATGGTACCGAATTGCGCTACTTAGTGAACTATCAAGTAGGGTCTTGGAAGAATACATTGGCTACAGGTCTGCGGTATTTCTCGGGAGAAATCAAACGCAAGCAACTGGGTGTGGGGAGCAATGGAAGCGGTATGGATTTCAGTATTCAGGGATTATTTAACCGAGATTTGGTTTTCCATAATACGAATTACGCGGCTTTTGCAGAGACCATTCTGAGACCATCAGAAAGATGGCTCTTTACTTTGGGAGGCCGTTTGGAACAAATAGAAACACACATGGTTGGACAATCCGGATTAAGCTCTGCTGGGTTACCCATCGCAGCCACACCTAGTTCACGAGGAAGATCATTCGTTTTACTAGGTGCAGGCACGGAATATAAGCTAAGCGCTAACACAAAAATCTATAGCAACATCGCTCAAGCCTATCGACCCGTGTTAGCTTCGGACCTTTTACCGCCTGCCACGACGGATGTAATTGACCCCAATTTATCGGATGCCAAAGGCTTCAACTTTGACCTGGGATACCGAGGCGAACTAGGCAATTATTTAACCTTTGATGTAGACTATTTCTACCTCGATTACGATAACCGCGTAGGGACTATTTCGCGCACAAACACGGAGGGAAAAATCTATCAGTACCGCACGAACCTGGGACATTCGGTTTCCAAAGGCGCAGAGGCCTACATTGAATTTAACCCTACCAGCGCGTGGTTAAAGGGATCGAAAATCGGTAATATTTCCGTGTTTGCCTCCATCGCTACCATCCAAGCGCGCTACCTCGATTTCAAAACTACGTCAGTGGTAAGCGGTCAAATAGTGGAAGGAAATTTAGCCGGGAAAAGCGTTGAAAATGCGCCAGAAAAAATCAATCGCTACGGAATTACCTATTCTAAAAAAGGCCTTTCTTTGAGCTGGCAAATCAGCGACATTGGTCAGGCCTTTGCGGATGCGAGCAATACCCTAGCGGCAAATGCAGCAGCGACTACAGGTTTAATTCCAGCCTATCAAGTGCAAGATATTTCAGGGTCTTACAAGTTTAAAAAGTATGCCCAGCTGAAATTTGGCGTAAATAACCTAGCCGATGCGCGCTACTTTACGAGAAGATCTGGTGGGTATCCAGGCCCGGGAATTTTACCGGCAGATGGAAGGACTTGGTATGTGGGATTGAATGTGAAGTTTGTGAATTAAGCCCTTAACAGCAACCAGTATTTAATATACTCCAGCACCTCTGGTTCAATCGTCGTTTCCAAATCGCCGTATTCTGCCACGTCACACGTTTTACACTTTTGGAATAAATGATTTAGCCCATCGAATCTATGAATGTCAAACCGCTTGTTCTTTGCTTTTTTCAACGCAGCTTGGATTCCCTGTAAATTAGTGTCAGCTGTCACCTGGATGTCTTTAGATCCATTCATGGCTAAGACGGGACAAGTTAATTGTTCCAAAGCTACAGCCGGCCGATACGAGACAAAATACTTCCACCATTTAGACGATAAACTCTCCACAAAGGGGTTTACAAAAGTGGCGATGTCTGTTTCAGCACTAATATTAGTGGTGTTTTTTACGATGGTTTTATCCGTATTGGCCACCCAATTTTGTACTAATTCTGTTGCCTTTGTGGTCGCCTCTGACTTCGAAGTGGCTTCATTTATCGTCGTCATTAATTGCTTGTAAAGCGGAATATAGGCTTGTATCGCTTCCGTAGAAACGCCTACGGATTTTAGGACCATTTCATTTTGTGCCGCCATTAATTCTGGAATAGCCACCCCCGGTGCCGCCATTAATATGACAAATGCAATCGACTTGTTTCTAGCTGCCACTAAAGGAGCAATTAATCCGCCCTCGCTATGTCCCAAAAGTCCCATTTTAGTGGAGTCAATCTGCGGTAATTTTTTGGCATAATTCAGATGCTCCTCCACATCCAACGCAAAATCTGCGGATGTACTTGCTTGAAATACTCCATTCGATTTACCCACACCGCGGTCATCCACACGCATAACGGCATATCCATTTTTAGTCAAAAAATCTGCCAAAACAGCGAAGGGTTTATGCTCCATAATCGTCTCATCCCGATCCTGCGCCCCACTTCCCGTAATTAAAACAATCAAAGGATATTTTTTCGACGCCTCTTTCGGGTACGTTAATGTCGCACCATAGGTCAATTTCGTTTTCAAACCTTGGTACACAAAATCCGTAGATTCATAAGGGAAAGGAGCTTTAGGCGTCTGCGGTTTGACCACTACAGGAATAACTTTGCCTTCCACATAAGGCTCTAATACTAAAGGGAAATTATAGCCTGATTGACCCCAAGATCCTTCTATCTTTTTTCCATCAGCGCTTAGTGTTCCATTAAAAGTGGCGGCAATCCATTTGATTTCGATGGCCAAAACATTGCCTTTCAACTCCGTTTTAGTTGAGGTAAGACCCTTTACTTTTTGAGCCGGAATTTCCCACGAAGACTTATAGGTGGCGTTTGTGTCTGGCTGAAGTTGAAGAATTAATTCCACCTTTCTTCCACCCGCATTTAATATTCCTGACCACTTGGAAACGGGGGTTTGCGCCTGACAGAATGCCGCTATCAGCAAGAATAGAATGACGTATTTTTTCATATTTAAAATTAAGAAGAAATTGGTTAATTTAGCCCCGAAAAAACCATCAAACCTATGTCATTCCAAGCCTACCTCGATAACATTCAAGCCAAAACCGGTAAAAGTCCAGACGATTTAAAAGCTTTAGCCGAACAAAAGGGCTTTATGCAAAACGGCAAACTTGTTGCCACGGTTAAAGCAACCGAGGTCACCAATTGGCTGAAAGAAGAGTTTGAATTAGGCCATGGACATTGCATGGCGATTTGGGCGCTGTTTAAAGGGAAGACTGATTAGTCGAAGTAAAAACGACATCAAACTTTGGCAATCAATATTTTTTTATATTTACCTAAACTATTTAATCTAAATATGAAAAATCTATTCGCCGGAATCGCCTTCCTTCTGATTCCAATTCTGGGATTTTCACAAACCAAAATCACACCAGAAAATGCTTTAAAAAACTATTTAAACAATGGTGACGCGACCTACTCATGGGAAATAAAAGATTCCACAAGTATGGGAAGCACAAAGGCCTATCAGGTCCTACTAAGCTCCCAAAAATGGCACGGTTTCAAATGGACACACCAACTCACCGTTATCGTCCCGGGTACCATACAATATGATGGCGCCCTGCTATTCATAGACGGAGGAAGTAACAAAGATGAGCTGCCAAACTGGAGCAAAGACAGTCGTCTTTGGCCTGTCTTAGGTACAATCGCCATAAAAAATAAAGCGGTAGTTGCGATCATAAGACAAGTACCTAATCAGCCCTTTTTTGACGGGAAAACGGAAGATGAATTAATCACCCATACCCTAAATGAATTCCGAAAAGACAAAGACTATTCTTGGCCCCTATTGTTCCCCATGGTGAAATCTGCTGTGAAAGGAATGGATGCCATTCAAGAATTAGTTGCACAAAAAACCAAGAATAAAATTAACAATTTTGTGATTTCTGGCGCGTCTAAACGTGGTTGGACAACTTGGCTTTCTAGTGCGATTGATGATAAGCGCGTGAAGGCGATTGGACCTATGGTCATAGATATGTTGAACATGCCTAAAACGTTAAGCTATCAGTTTGAAACCTATGGAGAATACAGTGATCAAATTGAAGACTACGTTAAAATAGGCATCCCTCAAAGCACGGAATCTCCAGATGGTAAAGCCATCACTGCCATGATTGACCCTTATTCTTATCGAACTAAGCTTAACGTTCCTAAGATGATTTTTGTGGCGACAAACGATCCCTATTGGACGGCGGATGCCATTAAACATTATTTTGATCAAATACCCGGTAAAAATTTAATCCATTATGTGCCAAATGCTGGGCACGATTTAGCGGGAGGTAAACAAGCGCTGGAAGGATTAAGCGCCTTCTTTGGCCTGACTTTACAAAACAAAGAATATCCAGTAAGCACCTGGAATGTAGAAAAAGGTAAGGAAGGATTCGAATTGACGGTACAAGCAAAACCGGACGAATTAGTGGAAGCGGCAATATGGGCAACCACCTCCGCAGATCGTGATTTCCGCAATAATTTATGGCTTACGCGCCGAGTGAAATTAGAAGGATCAACCGCAAAATATACGATTCCCTATGTAAAGAAAGGATACCAAGCCTTTTACATGGATCTGAAATACAAAGATCCGAACGGCGGAACTTACACGGTCAGTACCCGCATATTTACGACAGACACGAATAACGTATTATAAAAAAGGGGGCTTATAAAGCCCCCCTTTTTTATCAAACCCTAAACAAAATGAATCTTATTTCGCTTGTGAAGCAGCAATTTCTCCTTTCAAAGATGCTGGATCAAACATGCGGAAGAATTTAACTACCTTATCGCCTTCCCACCATGCAATCATGTGAAGAGGCACTCTAGTTACTTTCTTAGTGAATTTACCTGTACCAGTCCATATTCCCCAATAGCCAGAAACAACTCTTCCATCTGCAAATGTGAACGTTTTAATTTGTCCCTTTTCAGTTGTCATAGCAATATCATCATACAACGTATGTAAGTAGCTATCACTTTTTAGTAATGCATCTAAGTTAGCATGAGACGTTTTAATCTTATTAAGGCTATCCACGTTTTCAGCTAGCGCATCTTCCGTAACCAGTGTATCAACTAATACTGTTCTATATGCAGCAGTGTCATTTTTCATGGCTGCCTCTAATAATTCCTTAAACTTAGCTGTTTTGTCGTCTATTGAAACGAAACTTCCTGTCTCCGTATCTTCCGGGTTAGCAGCAGTTGTCTCAGCCTTTTTTTCTGGTGCAGTACATGCAAACATCGTTGCTAGTACAATCATTGATAAGAATAATTTTTTCATTGTTATTATGTTTAAATAGGTGAATTATTTCTTTTG
>CANFWR010000104.1 GCA_947450865.1 Cytophagaceae bacterium | reverse complement strand
CCCGGAATAATTTTACCCTCTGCATCTAAGTACATATCTCGACTTGCAGCAGATGGCGCTTTCTCTCGATAGTCTAAGGCTTTCACATTTCCAGATTTATCTCTGTAAACTAAAAATCCTCCTCCGCCAATATTTCCTGCCGATGGATGAGCAACAGCTAAGGCAAAATTCACTGCGACCGCCGCATCTATCGCGTTACCTCCTTTTTTTAATATGGCCAAACCAATTTCAGAAGCAGCTGGATGCGTCGATACCACCATACCTTGCTTCCCTTCGATAAGAGGCTTTTGGGTAGTTTGAGCAACAAGGGAGAAAGACAGTAAGAAAAGCAGAAAATACTTAGTCATTTTAAGATTGTTTTGAAATGAATTGACAAATTAATAGAATCCTATGATTTACTAACATTGCGTTAATAAAAATATAATTTAACTTTGTGATTATTTAAAGATTTTTTCAATAAAACGTAGACTAACAGTGGATATTTTCGAGAAGGTAGCTAATAACATGGGGCCAATTGGTGCACACGCCCATTATTCCCATCATTATTTTTCATTCCCAAAATTAACAGGTGAATTAGGCCCAAGAATGACTTTTATGGGCAAAGAAATGTTAAACTGGTCTCTAAATAACTATTTAGGCCTAGCGAATCATCCTGAAGTTAGAAAAGCCGATGCTGATGCAACGGCAAAATACGGTTTAGCCTACCCTATGGGCGCTCGTATGATGTCTGGTAATACAGATGAGCACGAAGAATTTGAGCGTCAATTAGCCGAATTTGTGGGAAAAGAAGATGCCTTCTTACTAAACTACGGATACCAAGGTGTAATGTCTATCATCGAATGCATGGTGGATCACAAAGACGTAATCGTATATGACGCAGAATCTCATGCTTGTTTAATCGATGGTATTCGTCTTCATAAAGCTAAAATGGGTCAATATTATAAGTTCAATCACAATGATATGGATTCATTGCGTAAGAACTTAGAACGTGCGACTAAAATCACTAATGAGACTGGTGGAGGCATTTTAGTGATTACTGAAGGAGTTTTTGGTATGTCAGGTAAAGTAGGGTCATTAGATAAAATCGTGGAAATGAAAAAAGATTTCAATTTCCGCCTTCTTGTTGATGATGCGCACGGTTTTGGTACTATGGGAGACAATGGCCAAGGTGTAGGCGAATACCTAAATTGTACAGAAGGAATCGACTTGTATTTCTCTACTTTTGCTAAGTCTATGGCTGCTATTGGAGCCTTTGTTGCTGCTCCTAAAGAGATCATTATGTATTTGAAATACAATATGCGTTCTCAAACCTATGCCAAAGCATTACCAATGCCCTTTGTAATCGGTGGAATGAAACGTTTAGAATTGATCAAAAAACATCCAGAATTAAGAGAAACCTTATGGGCAAATGTTCGTGCCTTACAAAAAGGGTTGAAAGATAAAGGATTTGACATTGGCGAAACTCAATCACCAGTAACTCCCGTATTCTTACATGGAGATTATGATATCGCTGCTGTCACCAAACTAGTGCGTGACCTTCGTGAAAACATGGGTATATTCTGTAGTATTGTCGTTTATCCTGTAGTTCCTAAGGGCCAAATCATGTTAAGAATTATCCCAACTTCTTCACACACATTAGCTGATATTGAATATACTTGTGACTGTTTTGCAGAAGTTCAGAAAAGATTGAAATCTGGCTACTATGCGCAATAATTGATTGATTAAACGGTATTTATAGAAGAAATTGTATTTTTTTGCATTTTTTTTCTGTTTTTTCTTGATTTTAATTTGCACAGAACAAGTTTTTTACTAAATTTCGCTTATTAAAGCTCATTTAAGGGCATAAAGACAATCTAATATTATTTACACAACCTAAAAAACAAATTATCATGAGTAGATTTGCACAAGTAAAGGACCTAATTTTATCTTTAGAAGGAGATTTCGAAAAATTCTACGATAAAGGAAATCAAGCAGCTGGTACTCGCGTAAGAGGTGGTTTACAACAATTGAAGACTTTAGCACAAGAAATTCGTACTGAAGTTCAAAACAAGAAAAACTCAGGAAAATAATTTTTCCCCTCTTTAATAAAAAAAGCCCGATAAACATCGGGCTTTTTTTATGTTAAAACAGTTCTACATGCATGGCTGAGGCCATTCCATCCACCATTATTTTCCCTCTTTCTAGTTCAAACACTTGAGTAGAAATCTCGGCGGTGTGTTTGGCAGGATTAGTGCTCACTATTTCAAACTTAGCCTTATAGGTAGTTCCTACATAGAGCGGCCGTTTAAATTCAGATACCTGTTTTAAATACACACTTCCCTCTCCAGGAAATTCCATTCCCATCACTCGTGAAAAAACACTCGCAATTAAGGCGCCATGAATAATGGGCTTCTTAAATGGAGTTGTGGCAGCATAAGCTTCATCCCAGTGCAGAGGATTAAAATCGCCAGATATTTTACAGAAATCATTGACTTGCTCCTGTGTGAATGAGAATTCGATCTCATACGAGTTTCCTACTTCTAACATAGATTGATCATTTTTTGTAAAATTAAACCAAAATTTGATTCTATTTTTGTGCTAAATTAAATTAAACCGATGATTCACTTTATTCTAAACCCAAATGCAGGAACAAATTCTTTGCAAAAAAGGGAACGAATAGTTAAGACGCTCACAGCAATCCCTAATTCCAAGGTTTGGCAAACGGAGCGAGTGAAACATGCTTCAGAATTAACCAAAATCGCCATTTCAGAAGGAGCCACTAAAGTAATAGCCATAGGTGGAGATGGTACCATTAACGAAGTGGCATCAGCCCTATTATTTAGCAAAATTCCATTAGGGATTATCCCGATGGGATCAGGTAATGGCCTAGCCAGACATCTTCAAATTCCGCTTCAGTTTGAAAAAGCCTTACATAAAGCAATAAACGGAAACATGATATCCATTGATGCGGGTAAATGGAATGAAAGGCCTTTCTTTTGTACCGCGGGAATTGGATTCGATGCCTTTGTTGCGGCCCATTTTGCTAAACGAGGCAAAAGAGGATTTCTTAATTACCTCTATTCCTCCTTCGTATCCCTGTTCAAATACAAAACGATTGAAATCAAAGAGAAAGGCACTGTATTCTCCTTTACAGTCGCAAATGCAAATCAGTTTGGGAATAATGCTTACATATCACCGGAATCCGATTTGCAGGATGGACTTTTAGAGGCCATACAAATTAAGCCAGGCCATATATTGTCATTAGCCAATCTTGGAATAAGTCTATTTCGTAAAAATCTACCTTTTCATCCACTAGTTACTATCTCTACAGTACAGACACTTCGAATTGAAGCACCTGAAGGAATACCTTATCACTTAGATGGGGAAAGTCTTACTCTCAAATCGAGCACGATAGACATATCAATTTTACCTGCATCACTCTTAGTTGTAAAATAAATTTTCTTATACTTTTTCAAGTTAAAGAATGATTTAACCACACTAATTTTGAACAATTTTTAGAAGCAAATTTTAGGCCATTTTTTTTCGAAAAAAAACTGGATTTATTTTCGTTTCCAAATTTGGAACGACATCTTATTTTACTATTTTTGTCTCCCCGCTTAAGAAAAAAGGTTGTCGTTTTCTTAATTAGAACCATTTTAAACTTATACGATTTAAGCCAAGGTGAATTCCTTAAAAATTCGCCCTAAGAACTGTTTTACCCATAAAATTAATGCAACTCGAAGTTAGAGACTTGTGGAATAAATGTCTGAGTATCATCAAAAATGATATCTCAGAGCAAAGTTTCGCTACTTGGTTTGCTCCTATCGTTCCGCTTAAATTTCAAAACAATACCTTAACCATTCAAGTCCCTTCACAATTCTTCTACGAATGGTTAGAAGAGAAGCATGTTTCAGACTTGAGAAAGGCAATCGATCAAACCATTGGTCGCCAAGGAATGTTAGAGTATTCGATTGTTGTAGACAAAGGAGATCGCAAGAATCCACCTATCACTTTCAACCTTCCTCCTACTAATCAAGCTCAAAATCAGTATAGTAAGCCTAGCAACTTCCCTAACCCAGCGAAGAGTCCTTTTGAGTTAAAAAACTTAGATTCTTTAGAATTAGATTCTTATTTAATTCCAAAATATACCTTTGACAAATTCATCGAAGGAGATTGCAATCGCTTAGGTCGTGCAGCCGGAATGGCGGTGGCGAATAAGCCGGGATTAACTGCCTTCAATCCATTAATGATTTATGGTGGTGTAGGTTTAGGGAAAACTCACTTAATCCAAGCCATTGGAAATCAGATTAAAGATACGTTTCCAGATAAATTTGTCTTATACGTTTCAACAGAGAAGTTCACAAATCAATTTGTGAATGCCATTCGAAATAATTCCATCGAAGCCTTCACGAATTTCTACTTACAAGTAGATGTGTTAATTATTGATGACGTTCAATTCCTTTCAGGAAAAGAAAAAACCCAAGAGACCTTCTTCAATATCTTTAATCACTTACACCAATCAGGAAAACAAATTATTCTTTCTTCTGACCGGGCTCCCAGGGATTTGGCGGGAATGGAAGATCGTTTACTTTCTCGATTCAAGTGGGGATTAACCGCTGATTTGCAGCAGCCAGATTTTGAGACTAGAATAGCCATTATCCAGAAGAAATTGCAAGAAGACGGAATTCAAATCGACTTTGATGTTTTAGAATACTTAGCCCATTCGATTCAGACAAACGTGCGTGAATTAGAAGGCGTAATCATTTCATTAATGGCTCAGGCTTCTTTAACGCGCAAGGAGATTGATTTAGAATTAGCGAAGTCTACTTTGAAAAGCATCGTTAACGAGCAAGAAAAGGAATTAAGTGTAGAGAGTATCTTAGATGTAGTTACGAATCATTTTGATGTAGATTTAGATACCTTACGAGGCAAATGCCGCAAGAAGGAAAATGTTTTCCCTCGTCAAATTGCGATGTATATGCTTAAAGAGTTAACTAATCTACCATTGAAATCGATTGGCTACCATTTCGGTGGAAGGGATCACAGTACTGTGATTCATGCTGTGCAAGCTGTTTCTGAAGCAATGGAAACAGATCAAAGCGTTGAAAAGACCATTCGAAATCTTTTCACCCGATTTAATCTCAAAGGAGTTCAATCATAAAAAAAGCGACTAATTTTCATTAGCCGCTTTTTTATTGGATTTGAATGAAGCTTATTCAGCCACAGCGTCTTTATCTATTAAAGCACTGTCATCTACTTTTACCTTATCCTTTATCTTCGCCTCTAACTCCTCCATTAATTCTGGATTGTCCTTAATCAAGTCTTTCACCGCATCGCGACCTTGACCTAAACGATTTCCATTATAAGAGAACCAAGATCCTGATTTATCGATTACTTCTAAATCAACCCCTAAATCAAGAATCTCACCTGCTTTAGAAATACCTTCTCCATACATAATATCAAATTCTACCACTTTAAATGGAGGCGCTAATTTATTCTTCACCACTTTCACACGTGTTCTATTACCCGTGATCGAATCTGCGCTTTCCTTGATTTGTCCTGCACGACGGATATCCAGACGAACAGAAGCGTAGAATTTCAAGGCATTACCACCGGTAGTTGTTTCTGGAGAACCGAACATAACACCAATCTTATCACGTAGCTGGTTAATGAAAACACAGCAACAGCCAGTCTTATTAATAGTACCTGTTAATTTACGAAGTGCTTGAGACATCAAACGAGCTTGAAGACCCATCTTCGAATCCCCCATCTCCCCTTCAATCTCCGCTTTAGGAACTAAAGCTGCTACGGAGTCAATGACAATAATGTCAATAGCTCCAGATGAAATCAAATGTTCCGCGATTTCTAATGCTTGCTCCCCATTGTCTGGTTGAGAGATTAACAGGTTCTCACAGTCAATACCTAATTTCTCTGCATAGGAACGATCAAAAGCGTGCTCCGCATCGACGAAGGCGGCTAAACCACCCGCTTTCTGCGCTTCCGCAATCATATGCAAAGTCAAAGTTGTTTTTCCAGACGATTCAGGACCATAAATTTCAACCACACGTCCTCTAGGTACACCGCCAATTCCCAAGGCTAAGTCTAATCCCAATGAGCCCGTTGAAATAACAGGCACATCCATCACTTTACTATCTGACAAACGCATAACGGTACCTTTCCCGTACGCTTTATCTAATTTCTCTAACGTAGTTTGTAAAGCTTTTAACTTTTCAGCCGCTAGGCCTTGCGCATCACTAGCTTGTTTCGCCATTTTCGTATTTTATCTAAAAATTTATGGGGCAATCGACTATATTTGTTTTATCGTTTGGCCTATACAAAAATAGAAAATTGCCTCTAATTTTTTATACAATCAATTGATAATAAATTGTGCTTTGTCGTGAAAAATCAGACTCTAGTTATTTTTCTATTCTTAACTACTTCCTTGGGCCTTTTCGCTCAAGAAAATAATGCTTTAATCGCTGGCGAAAATTTAAAATACCGAATTCATTTAGGGTTTATTAATGCAGCAGAGGCAACGATTAAAAGCAGCCCAAACACTTCCATTATAGAAGATCAAACGGTAAGAAAGGTCGAAATAGAAGGAAAGACCACTGGCGTTTTAGAGTTATTCAGCCCGCTAAGGGATTATTGGTCCGCTCAAATCGATATAAAAACCCTTCTTCCGATAAAGACTGAAATGCGCAAACGCGAAGGACGTTATCGTAAAGAAGAAACGGTGCTATATCAAATGGACAAAGGTTTTGCGAAAATAACCTCTCCACAAAACAAACCGGTAACCAGCACGATGGCGGGGCCTAAAGATTTACTAGATCTCATATCGGCCTATTATTTCTTGCGAAGTAAACCCGTGGCAGATAAGAAACCAGGTTCTAGATGGTCTGCGCAGGTTTTAGTAGATAGTAAGATTTATGAATTGGTATTAGTGGTGAAGGCAAAGGAAACCATCGAAACGGAAGCAGGTAATCGATCAAGCATCAAAACCAATATCCTATTGCCTAAAAACAATTTATTCAAAGAGGAAGATGCGATTCGATTATGGATCAGTGACGACGAATACCAGGTGCCACTGAAAGTCCAGGTCAACTTAAAAATCGGTTTTTTGACCATCGACTTAGTCGATTACAGCATTCAGGGAAAGAAAATCTATTTTTCTAAGGCCTCTTTATAAGCAGCTAAAACTCGGCCGCGTGCGAACTCGTGATTGACGATAGGTGCAGGATAGGTCAATTCTTGTAATTCAGGGACCCATTTTTTGATGTAGGCCAAAGATTGATCGAATTTTTGCGTCTGTAGAGTGGGATTAAAGACTCTAAAATAGGGAGCCGCATCGCAACCAGAACCCGCTGCCCATTGCCATCCCCCATTATTTGCCGCAAAATCAAAGTCCAACAACTTTTCTGCAAAATAAGCTTCGCCCCAACGCCAATCAATTAATAAGTGCTTCACTAAAAAGCTCGCCACAATCATTCTTACTCGATTGTGCATAAAACCAGTGGCATTCAATTCCCTCATCCCAGCATCTACAATTGGATAGCCTGTTTTGCCTTCGCACCAGGCCTTGAATTCCTCTTCATTATTGCGCCAGTTCATTCGATCGTATTCTTTTCTAAATGAATGTCGTTCAGATATGTGCGGAAAATGATGCAGAATATTAAAATAAAAATCACGCCAAATCAATTCATTCAACCATACTTCAGACTTGCCCAAAGACTGACGAACTAAAGAACGAATCGACACCGTTCCAAAACGCAGATGTACCGAGAGTCTGGAAGTACCTGGTTTGGCAGGAAAATCACGGTCCTGAGCATACGATTTAATCAACTCATCCGCCACAATGGCCTGAGGGAAAAGTAAACCGGATGGCTGAAAACCAATATCTTTCAACGAAGGAATGTTAAACGTCTCAGAAACATAATTTCTACTAGCTGAAGAAGGATAATTAGGCAAAACACTTTCGGCTAATAAAGCTTTCCACTTACGTGAATAAGGGGTAAAAACGGTATAGGGCGTACCAGCACCCGACAAAACCTCATCTTTCTCAAAAACCACCTGGTCCTTAAACGTACGAAAATCTACCCCTTTTTCCTTCGCTAACGAGCTTACTGCCGCATCACGATCGATGCCATAGCGTTCATAATCGTGGTTCGTATAAATGCAGACCACATCCCATTCGTTTAACAACTCCTTGAAGATATCAATCGGATTACCGTGTTTCACACAAAGATGACCTCCTATGGCCTCATTTAGCTGAGTGATTGATTGATGAATAAACTCCACGCGACCATCATTTATAGAAGGTAGTCGATCTAGAATGTTTGTGTCAAAGATAAAGAGAGGAAGGACGGGATCTTTTTCAGACAAAGCTTGGAATAATCCTGCATTGTCTTCAATCCTTAAATCACGTCTAAACCAAAATATGGAAACTTTTTTCATCCTCTATGTATCTTAAAGGGGTAAACTACACAGATTCTAGAT
>CANFWR010000103.1 GCA_947450865.1 Cytophagaceae bacterium | reverse complement strand
GGTGCCAGCTTCCAATCAGATGCGTGGACCAGCATCATCGCGGACGGTTTGCATTGTGATTTCAAATCACTTGACCTAGCTTATCGCTTGAAAAAAGGACGTCTATTTTTGATCACGGACGCCGTGACGAATGATGTGTCTGGACCCTATTCTTTTTTAGCAAAAGACGGTCGCTTCACGAACGAGGCTGGCGTTTTATCAGGCTCTTCTTTGACGATGATGGAGGCGATTCAAAACTGTGTTCAACAAACTTCGATTCCGCTGGAAGAGGCCATTCGGATGGCGACGGTTTACCCGGCGGAAGTAGCGAATTTAAGCGATTTAGGCAGCATCGAAGTAGGGAAACGCGCTTGCTTTGTGGAGCTGAATCCGGCGATGGAGGTCGTGCAGGTTTGGTACGATGGAAAAGCCTTGTTAAATTAGGCTATGATTTCATTTCCTTCGAAGCAGCCACAGGTTCAGACGACAATTTTCACCAAAATGTCCGCCCTCGCCCTCGAGCATGGCGCTTTAAACCTTTCCCAGGGTTTTCCAGGTTTCGATTGTGCTCTCGCTTTGCAGGAATTATTACAGCATTATTCCAAAGGCCATAACCAATATGCCCCCATGGCCGGTGTTCCCGCTTTGCGTCAATCGCTAGCGACAAAAACAGTTGCTTTTTATAACATCCCCGTCGATGCAGATTCAGAAGTAACGATTGTTTCTGGAGCTACAGAGGCCCTTTTTGCGGCCATTCATTGCTGTGTTTCTCCCGGCGACGAGGTCATTATGTTCGACCCAAGCTACGACGCCTACGATCCCATCGTTCGTTTAGCAGGTGGAATTCCCATCCATATTCCGCTGAAGGCTTCGAATAATTTTGCGATTGATTGGTCTTCCGTTGCTGCTAAAATTACGCCTCGAACGAGAGCGATTATGGTGAACAGTCCGCACAATCCGACCGGCGCAGTTTGGTCCATGGCGGATTTGGATGCCTTTGCAGAGATTGTCAAAGGGACGAATATCCTGATCGTTTCAGACGAAGTTTACGAACATATCGTTTTCGATGGCGCGAAGCACGCCAGCGTTTTATTGCATACAGAATTACGCAAACGTAGTTTTGTATGTGGATCTTTTGGCAAAACTTACCACATCACAGGCTGGAAAATTGGTTATTGTATCGCTCCAGCATTCTTGACCGCTGAGTTTAGAAAACTACATCAATGGGTTACCTTCTCGAGTGCGACACCTTTGCAATATGCCCTGGCGGATTACCTAAAGGAACCCGCTCACTATCTAGGCTTATCTGATTTTTACCAAAAAAAGCGCGACCTATTCGCCTCCCAATTCATAGGAAGCCGCTGGAAAATCCTACCAAGCGCCGGAAGTTTCTTCCAATGCCTGGATTACTCCGCCATCTCAGCAGAGAAGGATGTAGATTTAGCCGATCGCCTAACACGAGAAATCAAAGTGGCCTCTATTCCCGTTTCCGTTTTCTACGAAACCGATCCTCGTGATAAAATTTTACGCTTCTGTTTTGCGAAGGAGGATGAGGTGCTGGTGGAAGCGGCGAAACGATTAGTTTGTCTATCTTAAATTATCAGTTACTTGATAATTTAAAGCACTTTAAGAGAGAATCCTCTTTTTTTACCAAAACAATCCTACATTTACCTCGGCCAAAATAATCGTTTAGGCTCGTCTGTTCCCCCTCATAAAGTTACCATGTAAGTTTATTCTTTGCGATTTCTTCGCAAAGAATGAATGGTGGAGCCCGAAAAACCAGATAAGAGTAGGGAACAAAATATCAAACCACTAAATATTCCACGAAATGAAATTAACACAAGTACCCCGCGCTTTTTACTTTTTCATTTTTACATTAATTGTCATTTTAGGATGTACAAAAATGGAAATTACCTTACCACAAAACGAACTTTCCTTTGAAGCTAAAAAATTAATGCTTTCTTCTACGGTTCATAGAAATCAAGAATATATCTCAAGCTTTGGAATTATAAACTTTAGTGAATCTAAAGTCATTACATTAATGATTTCACCTGGCGATACAGCAACGCTAATTATAACACCAATTATAAAAAATGGAGTTGTCGTAGCTACAAGTCAATCAAAATCCCCAATAATAGACTTCCCCACAATGATGACTATGCCATAAACCTAGTAGATTATCGAAAGTATGATTTTAAAACAAAAACAGGTAGCATAGAAATGGTTGACATCAACTATGATTTATTCAATCACTCGTCTGTTTACGTAGTCGATAACCTGATTAAAAAATGGGAATCAAAAGGACTTTCGAAATATCTTGAAGAAAAATACGATAATCCTAATTTGAAACAGTCCCCTAAACAAGTAGAAAATTCCTCGCAATTACTTCGTTCTACAGGAGGAATTTATTCACTTTGCGATAGTAACAGTGATCAAAATATATCCTTTTCAGAATGCTACAAATGTGCAACGGATGCTATATCAGCGGATGGATTTTCATCATTTGTTTGCGATATTCCCGTATTAGGATGGGCTTCATGTTGGGTATCAAAAAGTGCAACATGCGTTCATTTAAGTTCAACCTACTAAAAATTAGCCAAATGGAAACTTTAACAGTAGCCTTCTTATTACTTACAGTAACTGTAGTAAGTACACTTACTATTATAGACATTTATAAACAAAGAGAGATGAAGAAACGGACTAAACTCAATCTATATTTTATGGTATTTTATTTACCCTTGCTTGGACCTATTTTATACTATTCCATCTTTCGAAGAAAACTGTATCATTAGTTCAAATATTTTAACGCAATCTCTTCCCCAATCTGCTCTAAAATCTCAGCGGCACGCGCAATTGAATCCGCTGCATCTGTAGAACGGGACGCAATGGTGAAAACGTCATTTTCATCCAAAAATAGCGGGAAATTAACCGAACTTTCAAAAGCCCCGGAGACCAAAATAGTTTGCTTGAAGACTTTATCGCAGCGTTTTACAACTTCAGAGACGACTTTGCCGCCCCACGTAGACGAATCAATCTTGCCTTCGCCAGTGATAATAAAATCAGCTTTTAAAAGGGCCCGGTTAAAGTGGACTTTGTCCATAATCCAGCTAGAACCAGCAACGATTTTAGCATTTAGGAAATAACGTGCGCCAGCTCCTAGCCCGCCAGCAGCACCAGCTCCGGGTTCTGAGGCCATGGATCCAAAGAAGGAAGCAATATTATTTAGACCTTTATCTAATTGTTTAATTACTGTAGCGGTGGCGCCTTTTTGAGCAGCGAAAACGTGAGCTGCTCCATCGCTTCCAGCGAGTGGATTGGTTACATCTGTAACGACCGTGAAAGAACAAGAGGCAGGTTCAGCAGCGGATATAGACGCGATTTTAACTAGATTTTCACCGACAGGTTGAACTGCAGCCCCTTCACCATCCAAAAACGTCCAACCTAACGCAGCGGCCATTCCAATTCCAGCATCATTTGTGGCTGAGCCCCCGATGGTAAGGATGATCTGGGAGGCACCTCGCTTTAAAGCATCCGCGATGAGAACTCCAGTTCCGAAAGTCGAGGTTTTAAGTGGATTGCGCTCCTTTACGGACAATAAGGCGAGCCCAGAAGCCCGGGCCATTTCAATGTAGGCCGTTTTTTGATCCGCTAACCACAAATAATCAGCCTGAATGGGACGCATCAACGGGTCAAAGGTGTCCACTGAAATCCACGTTCCGCCGTGCAATTGTTGAATTACTTCCAGAGTGCCTTCTCCGCCATCGGCGAGGGGGAGGGTGGTGAAAACGGTTTTGGGACGACGTTTCTTAATCCCTTTTTCAAGCGCTTCGCACACTTGCGAGGCAGAAAGAGAGCCTTTAAACTTATCAGGAGAGATTAAAATATGCACAGCGATGGATTTATGCCGCAATTTAGCCACAATTCCTTAAATTTAAGGTATGAGAATTCTGACAGCCCTTGCCCTCTTATTTTTGATCTCCGTTTCTTGTACAAATCAACCTGATTTGACAGGATTTGATGTAGAAAGCTTTAAAAAGGACCGCGGAAGTTGTGGCGGGACTAGAGAGAAGCAGATCGACTGGCTGAAAACGCATAAAATGACTTGGAAGGGAGTTAGCTCTAATGATTTGGAAGACATTCTAGGGAAACCCGATATTCAACAATTAGCAGACCGAAACCAGGAATATTACGTGTATTTTTTGGAAAAAGGCCCTCATTGTGATAAAATTACAAAAACGTCTCAAGCTCTTACGATGGCTTTTCGTTTCAGTGCGATGGGATTAACGACTGAAATTACCTTTCAGCAAGGACTGCCCTGATTAAACTAAACCTATGAAAAAAATTCTATTCCTATTCTTTATGAGCATTAATATGTCCCAGGCCCAAACGGCGCCAGCGCTCGATTTCTTCTGTGAACTGAAAGTAAAACTGGATCCTGCCTTAATCGTAGGCGAAACCCCTCACGGAACACGCCGCATTATTCCCATTATAGGCGGAACGGTAGAAGGCCCGAAAATCAAGGGAGAAATCTTGAATGGCGGAGCAGATTGGCAAATATTGCGAGCGGATGGAGTAACCGAATTAGAGGCGCATTACCAATTCAGAACC
This sequence comes from Cytophagaceae bacterium, assembly GCA_947450865.1. GTDB lineage: Bacteria > Bacteroidota > Bacteroidia > Cytophagales > Spirosomataceae > Aquirufa. Next base: position 3,925 of record CANFWR010000103.1, on the reverse strand, counting down.
GATGATGGCACCTTGATATATGTTAAAAATACGGGCATACGCGCTGCCACCCCAGAAATTGCAGCTCGCTTAGCCAAAGGCGAAAAGGTAGATGCGAATGAATACTATTTCCGAGCGATGCCTAAATTCGATGCGCCTAAAGGCAAATACGATTGGGTAAACAACAGCCTGTTTATTTGTACGGGAGAACGCTTGCCGGATTACGTGTTGATTCGAGTTTGGAAAGTAATGTAATTCCGATGAGAGCGATACAAGTACTGATTATTTTGATCTGTTTTCTATGCAACATGCTCGATGGCATGGATGTGTTAATCATTTCATACACGGCTCCGGCGATTGCGAAGGCCTGGAGTATTTCTCCTGCGAATTTAGGGATTGTGTTTAGTTCTGGCTTAGTCGGGATGACCGTAGGTGCGATATTTTTAGCTCCGCTGGCGGATCGTTTTGGGCGAAAGCCGCTGATGATTCTGGCGGCTGTGATCATGGGAGCCTGCATTTATTTGACGTCTTACGCGACGGATGTGAACATTTTAATGATTTACCGCTTTATCAGTGGGCTGGGAATCGGGACGATGATGGCGAGTACAGCGGCGATTACGGCGGAATATGCGCCTGCATCCACGCGCGATTTTTGGGTGAGCACGGTGGTGGCGGGCTATCCGGTAGGTGCCGTGTTAACCGGCATTTCGTCTGCGAAAATTATCGCAGAAAATGGCTGGGAGCACCTATTTGAGTTAGCGGGTTATGCTACTTTTTTAGTCATTCCTATCTTGTTTTTCTTTTTAAAAGAATCCGATGAATTTAAGGCCAAAGCCAAGCCAGAAGATGCGAAAATAAGTGCCTTATTTACAACAGAATTTAAGTGGAGTACTTGGCAGTTATGGAGTGCTTTGTTTTTGTCATTCACTACCCTTTATTTCTTGATGAACTGGATTCCAAAACTTGCCTCTAATGCAGGACTATCGATGGAATTAGCCATTTACTCAGGAACGATCTTTAATCTGGGAGCCATCGTAGGTATTCCGGTGCAAGGCTATTTTTCGACCCGTTTTGGACTGAAAAAATCGATTGGTGTTCTGCTATTAATTACCGCTGTTTTATTGGGCATTTTTGGACAATTTTCTGGTTCTAATTTAATCCTCGTGGTCTTGTTTTTCCTCGGTTTTGGGGTGCAGGGTAGCTTTGTGGGTTTGTATGCGGTGGCTGCGAGAATGTATCCGACGGCGATCCGTTCGACGGGTATTGGCTGGGCGATCGGCATGGGTCGTTTGGGTGGTATTTTAGGTCCAATTTTAGGCGGCATTTTAGTAGGTCTAGGCTTAGGTATGGCCGAAAGTTTCCTATTCTTCGCCTTACCATCTTTAATTGCTGGAATCATTACGTTAAAAATTAGCGCCAAAACCATTTCCTAATGCGCAAACATAATTTCTTTCCCGGACCCGCGACGCTTCCCTTTGAAGTCATTCAAGAGGCCGCTGCTGGTTTAGTGGACTATAACGGAATGGGCGTTTCCATTGCAGAAATCAGCCACCGTTCTCCCATTTTCACGGATTTATTGGACGAGGCGAATGCGCTCGTGAAAAAATTATATAGCCTTTCGGATGATTGGGCGGCGCTTTGGCTACCTGGTGGAGCCTCAAGTCAACTAACGGTTGCCCCGATGAATCTGACAGAACCAACTGACAAGATTGGGTTTGTGGACACGGGATTTTGGGCGGGACGAGCCATCGAAGCGGCGGCGAATGAGGCGAATGCCTTCTTTTTAGCTTCTTCCAAAGACACGAGCTACGACCGAATCCCAAAAATCACGGACGTTCAAGGCGCCCGCTATTTACATGTCGTTTCGAATGAGACCATCGACGGAACGCAATACCACGAGTTCCCTGAAGTCGATGTCCCTTTAGTGGCAGATATGACGTCTGATTTCTTGTCGAGACCTTTGCCAATGGAGAAGTTTGGGGTGATTTTTGCGTCCGCTCAAAAGAATTTTGGCATTGCAGGGATTACCTGCGTCCTAGTAAATAAGGCGGTTTTGCCGGAGAAAAATAGCCGGAAGGTTCCCAAAATTTTTGATTACCATACGCATATCGCAGAAAATTCACTTTACCACACCATCCCGACTTATCCGGTTTATGTGGCCTTGTTAATGCTACGTTATATTAATAAACAGGGTGGGCTAGCCGAAATGCAGCGATTGAGTCAGGAAAAATCAGCCTTGATTTATAATGAAATCGACCGTAATCCACTACTTCAAGGCATTGTGGCTACGGAAGATCGCTCGGTGATGAACGCTTGTTTTAAAAGTCAATCGCCGGAAATGGATCAAAAGATTAACCTCTTTTTAGAGCAAAATGACATTGTGGGAATCAAAGGTTTTCCTACCAAAGGAGGGTTCAGAGCCTCTATCTATAACGGCCAACCGCTAGCAAGTGCGGCTCATTTAGTCGATTTATTGCAAAATTTACCCCTATGAAAATAATCATTGCCGGCGGAGGAATTGGAGGTTTAGTGACCGCGATGCGCTTGCATCAGGCCGGGTTTGAAGTGAAAGTTTTTGAATCTGTCGAAGAGGTAAAGCCGCTTGGGGTGGGAATCAATTTGCTACCACACGCTGTACGCGTGTTAACGAATATTGGTTTGTTGCCTAAAGTCTCAGAAATAGCGGTAGAGACAAAAGAGTTGATTTATGCGAATCGCTTTGGGCAATTTTTCTGGTCAGAACCGCGGGGAAAATTCGCTGGATATCGCTGGCCACAATTCTCGATTCATAGAGGGAAATTCCAAGTAATGCTTTGGGAAGAAACCCTGAAAACAATAGGCGCAGAAAACTTAAAAACGAATTGCCATCTGCAATCCTTTGAGGAAAAAGGAAATAAAATCACGGCGACATTTATCAATAAAGAATCGGGGGCAGTCGTAGCCAAAGAAGAAGGAGATATCTTAATCGGAGCCGACGGAATCAATTCCGTTTTGCGGCAAAAATTATACCCTAATGAGGGAGGAGTCGTGTTTTCTGGCAATATCCTATACCGCGGAACAGCCTTAATGAAACCCTATAAAACGGGGTCATCGATGGCGATGATCGGCTCCATGAAACAGAAGATGGTTATCTATCCGATAGGCGAACCGGACGAAAATGGGAACCAAGTCATCAACTGGGTGGCGAATGTTCGCGAGCCTGAAGGGGCGAACATCACCGTGCGCGATTGGAATCGCAAAGTAGAAAAAGGCCCCTTGTTAGCGCTGTACAAAGACTGGAAATTTGACTGGATCGATGTACCGGAAATGATCGAAAAAACAGATGGCGGCATCTTCGAATTTCCGATGTCTGACCGCAATCCACTAGACAAATGGTCTTTCTCTCGCGTTACCCTGATAGGTGATGCGGCGCATCCGATGTACCCCATCGGATCGAACGGAGCTTCGCAGGCGATATTGGATGCAGACGCTTTGGCCTTAGCTTTATTAGCCGAAAAAGATGTCGTTCAAGCGCTTGTTATTTACGATCAAGAACGTGTACCTGCCACAGCAAAAGTGGTCTTACAAAACCGCCAAAAAGGCCCCGATTTCATTATGGATCTCATGGAAGAGCGTTTCCCAGCAGGCTTTAGTGAGGCCGAAATTCCGCACGAAGAACTAGCACAAATTATGAATCAATATAAACAAGTAGCCGGTTTTGACATCCAAAGCCTCAATGCAAAATCTTAATATTATGAAAAGACGTCACTTTATTGCCTCGGCTGGCTTATTAGCGAGCACAGGAGTTACAGCTAAAGCAGCTGCGAAAAAGCCCTTATTACACCACGTGTTTTTTTGGCTGAATAATCCGAATTCTGAAGAGGATAAGCAACAATTAATCAAAGGCTTGAAAGCACTAAAGGGAATTCCTACTATCAAGGAAATTCACATCGGAACTTTAGCCTCT
>CANFWR010000102.1 GCA_947450865.1 Cytophagaceae bacterium | reverse complement strand
GCCGCCACCATCTCATAAACGGTGATCAATTTAGGGTCGTGGGTGTGGGTATAATTTCCATTTATGACGGAGAAAAGCGCCCCGAAAAACCCAGCCCCAATGCCCATCACCAAACCTATCCATTGACCTGGTTCTACCGAGAATATAATACCTAAGGCAATAATTACTAAGATTCCGAGGAAGACTTCGATCTTCGCAATCGGTTTTTTCTTAGCGATAGGCTCTAAAATAGAGGTCCAAAAAGTCTGGGTAGATAGACCGGCGAGGCACATCGCGACCGTAGAGACTTTGGCAGCACCGAAAAACAACAGCCAATGCAGTGAAACGAATACACCATTCAAAAGCCAAATCTTTAAAACCGCAGATGGGGCCTTAAAAGATTGTTTCGATGCGGCTAAAATCAGCCCTAATCCGGCCGCCGCAATCACGCAGCGAAAGAACACAATGGTCAACGCATTCGCCTCTGTCGCATTCCCCAGAATAGCGGTAAACGCATACAAAATGACGATAAAATGTATCTTAAAATAGTCGAGAAGCTGAGGAGCCTGTCTCATCTTTAGCGCGGGATAGTGTAATAAAGTCCCACACCCACGGCGGAGAACACGATATTAGGCAGCCAAACCGCTAACAACGGAGGCATTCCCCCGCCTTCCGCAATCCCCTTGCTCATCATAAAGAAGAGGATATAGATGAAGGCCAAACTAAAGCCCAGCGCTATCTGAAATCCAACGCCACCTCGCGCTTTCCGAGCGGAAACCAAGAAGCCAATAATGGTCAAAATCATCACCGAAAATGGATTGGCGAAGCGGAGGTATTTTTCGATTTGGAAGACTTCGATCCCATCTGCACCACGTGACTTCACTAAATCAATGTGTTCATTCAGCTCTGGAAGGGTAAAGGTTTCGTGCAACAAATGCTTGTTCTCGAAGTCTTTGGGAAATAAATTCAACGTCGTATCGATCTTCGCCCCAAACTTTAATGATGTGGCTCCGGTCGTCCGAATCCGGTAATCGTGAATCGTCCACTTCTTCGAAGTCGAATCCCAAGTGATGCGATCTGACATCAATTTCTGCTGAATTTCCGTCCCCACAATACGCTCTAAACTAAAGCGATAGCCCGTATTCGTCGTGTTATCGTACGTTTCTAAATACGCATAAGTCTCTGGGCCTATTTTAATATGGACATCCCGCTTATCGAAATAGTAGGTATTGTTGATGTATTTATGTTCAAAAGGAACGCGAATCTTGTTCGCGTTTGGCACTACCCAACCGATCATAATAAAGGTACCTACCGCTAAGATTCCTGAACCGATCAAATAAGGACGCATTAAGCGCGTAAAACTTACACCAGAACTCAGAATGGCAATAATTTCCGTCTTTGCCGCGAGATTTGCGGTGAAGAAAACGGTCGCAATAAAGACCATCAAAGGGCTAATGTACGAGGCCCAATAGGGGATGAAATTCAAATAATAATCGAACAGAATTTCTCTGATAGGCGCCTGTTTCCGGATGAAATCATCGATTTTCTCCGTGTAATCAATCACCATCACAATTAAAACGATGATGAAAACGGCGAAAACGTACGTCTTCAGAAATTTCTTTAAGATGTAATAATCAAGAATTTTCATGCTTAGCAGCAGCGCTTGGGTCGAATTTTAAACCAGAGAACCAATGTATAAATAATACACGAGCCGTCCTAAAATTAAACGGCACTAACAGGAGTGAAACCGTCGTGATAGGCACAACATAGCCCATTGCTGGAGGATCGTTCAGGAAATTAAAGACTAAAATACCCCCTACTAACATAATTCCCACCGAGAAAGCATAGGATAAATACATGGCACCGAAGAAAAAACCTGGTTCCACTTCATAGCGAACGCCGCAAGAAGGACAGTTGTCGTGCATTTGGGAGAAATTAAAGACATTCCACCACTTAAATTTAAACAGACGACCTTCGTGGCATTGCGGACAACGGGCATTTATCATGGCCGTTAGCTTGTTAGGATTAGGCATATTATAGGGGAAAATATACCCAAAGGTAAAGAAAATTAGACGATTAAACGTAACAAAGGTCACGTTACGAAGGCTTTTTGTATCTTTGTTAAAAATAAACTCACTCTTATGTATTCATCATTCGTAACCATTCACTCGATCTTGTTTCTAGTCGTGTTAGCGCTAGGAATTTTATCTATTTTCAAAGGATTAACAGGCAAAACATTTACAGAATCAGATCGTAAAGTAGGCTTGTTTTACATGATCTCTTTACACACACAATTGCTGATCGGATTAGTGCTTTATGTAGCGCTTAGCCCGGTAACAACAGCGGCATTTGCTGATTTTGGTGCAGCTATGAAAGACTCTGCGACTCGCTTGATTTTAGTAGAGCACGTTACGGTTAATGTAATTGCAATCGTTTTAGCGACTATTGTTAATGCCAAAAACAAGAAAGCCATCACCGATGCTGCTAAATTCAAAAACATGTGGCTACTAAATGGCCTTGGTCTTTTATTGATTTTAAGCCGTATCCCTTGGAGCCGTTTAGCGGCTTTATTTGCCTAAACAGAATTGAATGAATAAGTGTATTTTTTTAGATCGCGATGGCGTTCTAAATGTGGATCGCGTAGATTACGTGTACCATTTAGGCCACTTCGTGATCCCTCCCGGCGTGAAAGAAGGCTTGCAAGCCTTGAAAGACGCGGGCTATTTATTAATTGTAATCACAAACCAAAGTGGTATCGCAAAAGGGATCTACACGCGTGAAGACGTGTATTTAATCCATGATGCAATACAAGAAGGCACAGGAGTGAAATTAGATGACATCTATTTTTGCCCCTACCACGAAAACTTTGATAGTCATTCGCTGACGCGCAAGCCTGGTTCCTTATTAATCGAGAAAGCCGCAGCGAAATATGATGTTGACATGGAGGCCTCCTGGATGGTAGGCGACCATGAACGCGATATTACAGCAGGAACACGAGCAGGTTTGCGGACCATTCGTTTAGCGCCTGCTGGAACGGAAACCAAAGCCACTCATTTAGTGAATGATTTATTAGCCGCATCTAAAATTATAGTAGCATGAAAAAGGTATATTTAAGTGACGCCGGTCCCAAAGTTTCACCAGCCATCTACGGCTTTTGGCGTTGGGAAAAAGAAGACAAGAAAATGGACGAAATCGTACATTTCTGTTTAGATAAGGGAATTAACACCTTTGATCATTCCGATCGTTATGGCGAATACACGGCGGAGAAGACTTTTGGAGAGCTTTTGGCAAAAAAATCCATCCAGCGTTCTGACATTGTTTTGTTCTCCAAATGTGGAGTAAACATTCCATCCTCCGCAAGACCAGACATCCGCGTAGCACACGTAAATACATCTGCAGCTCACATCACGGCTTCCGTTGAAAACTCGCTTCGCAACTTGCAAACAGACTATTTAGACGTCTTTTTGTTAGACCAGTTAGATCCTTTGTCGGATATTGAAACAACGGCGCTTGCATTAGAAAAGCTAAAAAGCTCCGGCAAGGTAAAAAACATTGGTGTCTCGAACTTCTCGGTTTACCAACACCAATTGTTAGTTTCCTTCTTAAACATTCCGGTGGTGTCGAACCACATCGACTTGAACTTGTTGAACACAAGTGCATTAGATAATGGAATCGTGGATTACATCAAGCAAAAATACATGCGTCCTTTAGCGGTTTCGCCACTAGCCGGTGGTCGCATCGAGCACGGAACAGACGAGCAAGCCTTGAAATTGCGCAAGAAATTAAACGAGATGGCCACGAAATACGATAGCAATATCGAATCGGTAGCTGTGGCTTGGTTAATCAAATTAGGTGCTTTACCCTTAATCGGAACTTTAGAAGAGAAACGTATTCAGAACATCGTTGACGCATTCGCGATTGATATGGATCACCAAGATTGGTATGAGTTGTATAATACGAGTCGTCCTGCACCTTCGGTGCTGGATTAAAGCATAAAGAATAAAGCACAAAGAATAAAGATTGTTATAGAGGCATCCGAAAGGGGCCTCTTTTTTCTTGAACAACCCCTGAACAATTTTATCAGTTTATTGATAATTAGATGCATCTATTAACGCCTAATAATAGCTATTTTGAGTATAAAAAATAGCCATGGATAACACTACTAATCAAATTAGCATAGAGAATAAAATTTATGAATTGCGAGGAATTGCCATCATGTTAGACCAAGACTTAGCCGTTTTATTTCAAGTTGAAACCAAAATACTGAACAAATCAGTAAAACGAAATATTGAAAGATTCCCTTCTCATTTCATGTTTCAACTAACTAACGAAGAATGGAACAACTTGAGGTTCCAAATTGGAACCTCAAGTGAAACATATGGTGGAAGGCGCTTTTTGCCTTATGCTTTTACAGAACAAGGTGTAGCTATGCTCTCAGCTATACTTAGAAGTGAAATTGCTATAAAGGTTAGTTTGCAAATTATGAATGCTTTTGTATCAATGCGTAAACTAATACGGAACAGCATGCACATTGAATATCGATTAACGCAATTGGAAATTAAAAACATAGAAACCGACCAAAAATTCAATCATGTTTTTGATGCATTAGAAAATAAGCAGATAGTTCCGGAACAAGGTATTTATTTTGAGGGCCAAATTTTTGATGCCTATCTATTTGTTTCTAACCTTGTTCGATCTGCTAAAAGATCTATTATCCTCTTCGACAATTATGTAGATGACAGCATTTTGACGCTACTTGACAAAAGGGAAAATACGGTCAAAGCAACCATATATACGCAAAAAATTGATAAAAAATTACAACTAGATATTCAGAAACATAATAGCCAATATCCACCTATTGAAATCAAAATCATCAAAACTATTCATGATAGATTTTTACTAATAGATAAAAATGAAGTTTATCACTTTGGTGCATCGTTGAAAGATTTAGGAAAAAAATGGTTCGCATTTTCTAGATTAAATGATTTTGCTTCAGCTATTTTAAATCGAATTAAAGAATAAAGATTTTGCTTTTAAACTCTTCGCATACTCATAAAAAAGGCTTCATTTCTGAAGCCTTTTTTATTCCTACTCTATGCTTTATGCTTTATGCTTTAAAGTATTATCTGCGTCCGGTTCTCCTACCTCGCTCCTTCCCCTTCGGAATCACCCTTCCACCCCTCGGCGCTTCTCTCTTACGAGAACGGTTGTTAGCAAATTTTCCTACTAGACCAGAACGCATACCTACTAACTCTAGGTCAATCGTGCGTTTCGCTAAGTTCGTGTCGCGGACTTTCACTTGGACTTTATCTCCAAAAGTGAAGACACGGCCGTTCGATTTACCCACGATGCGGTAATTGTTTTTATCTAAATCGTAGAAGTCATCATTCAAATCGACCATGCGTACGAGGCCTTCGCAAGAAGTATCACCTATTTCAACAAAGATTCCGAACTCGGTTACACCGGTGATGATACCGTCAAATACTTGTGGTTCGTGCAAGCTCATGTATTCCACTTGCTTGTACTTGATGGAAGCTCGTTCTGCATCAGAAGCGAGTTTTTCGCGGTCTGAGCTATGCTTACATTGAATTTCTAAAGGTGCGCGTTCCGCTGGGGTGCCGCCGTCTAAATAGTGTTGTAACAGGCGATGCGTCATGACGTCTGGGTAACGGCGGATCGGGCTGGTGAAGTGCGAATAGAACGGGAATGCCAGGCCGAAGTGACCGACAGGATCGGTGCTATAACGGGCTTTGGACATCGTACGCACAGCTAAACTCTGCAAAACGTGTTCCTCGCCCTTGCCCTCGATGTTTTCCATTAAGGCGTTGAACGATTTACTCACGTGCTGAGGATCAGTCGTTACTTGGTAGCCAAATTTCTTCGCGAACGAAGAGAATACCTGCAATTTCTCCGGATCAGGTGCTTCGTGAATACGGTACACCATCGTGTTTTTAGGCTCGTCTTTTTTCTTGTTGAAGACGAATTCGGCCACTTTTTTGTTAGCCAAAAGCATAAACTCTTCAATCAATTTATGCGCATCCTTGCGAATACGTGGGTAAACGCCGATTGGCTTTCCGTCCTCATCTAGCTCGAAGCGGACTTCGGCTGTTTCGAAGTTCACGGAACCGTGATCGAAACGTCTTGCGCGGTAACTTTTGGCAATACGGTTCAAATCCCGAATGACCGGAACTAAGGCATCGTCTGAATCATTTTCGATTAATTCCTGCGCCTGCTCGTAAGCGAAACGGCGGTCCGAGTGAATAACCGTGCGGCCAAACCATTCTTTCACAATCGTGTCGTTCGCGTCTAGTTCGAAAACGGCAGAGAAGGTTAATTTATCTTCGTTTGGGCGAAGGGAACAAAGTCCGTTCGATAGTTTTTCCGGTAACATAGGCACCACACGGTCTACTAAGTAAACCGAAGTGGCACGCTTATAGGCTTCAATATCGAGTACACTCCCGGGTTTCACGTAGTGGGAAACGTCCGCGATGTGGACACCGATTTCGGTGTTGCCATTCTTTAGTTTTTGGTAGGAGATGGCATCGTCAAAATCCTTCGCATCGATGGGATCGATGGTGAAAGTTAAGACCTTGCGCATGTCCTTGCGCTTCTTGATTTCGGTAGCTGGAATCTGTACCAAGATCGAGGCAGCGGCCTTTTCTACTTCTTCCGGGAAATCATACGGCAAGCCGTATTCCGCTAAAATCGAGTGCATTTCGGTGTCGTTCTCTCCCGCTTTACCTAGCACTTTGATAACACGACCTTCGGCCTTTTTGCCGTCCATTCCCCAACGCGTTACTTCTACAATGACTTTGTCCAGGTGCTTTGCGTCCTTAATTTCGAACTTAGGCAAGTACACATCTTCGTAGATTTTCTTCGAATCCGGGATTAAAAACGAGTAGTGCGGAGTCACTTGAATGACACCCACTAGTTCGGCGGAACGACGTTCCAATATCTGTACGACCTCTCCTTCCGGACGGTCATTTTTTCTTTTTTCTGATGGGCGACGCGCTTGGACGATGACTTTATCACCGTCTTTGGCATTATTTAAATCCCCCGTTGCCACCCAAATATCCTTCGCCCCATCCTCCGGAATCACAAACGCAAAACGCGAATTAACGTGATCCACGCGACCCGTCACCTGGAAAGATTCGTTGTCAAAGCGAATATTACCCTCCTCATTCTTAATCAAGCGGTTTTCAGCAATCAATTTTCCAACTAAGTCAGAATAAATCTCCTTCGTCTTGCGATCGCGAATGGCAAAAGCCTTGTGTAATTGGTTCAAAGAATACGAACGGTAGTCGTTCAATTCAAAAAACTCCAATATTTCAGCTTTTAAGCCGCTCAAAAATTTCAGTTCCTTAGGGGAAGGCATGGTATTTCAATTCAAATTATCCTGCAAGGTACACATTATTGATTTCTTAATTCCTAATTCGGCATTCTATTGCTACCTTTGAGCTTGTTTTTCAGCCTTTTCAGATGAACCGTTCCCGCATTGCTCTCTTTTTACTGCTTGTTTTCGCCCTTACCGGCGCATACTTTGTTTGGAAGCCTGCTGCGGAGCTACCAGCTGCTGAAGTTAACATCATAGAAACGCCTGATTTCAAGGCGGATTCAGCCTATAGTTTTGTGGCGCAACAAGTGGCTTTTGGCCCGCGTGTTCCGGATTCTGAGGCGAGTCAAAATACCCTGAAGTTTTTGGTTGCCAAATTAAAATCCTACGGCTGGACCGTGACAGAGCAGCCTTTTACAGCTTTCCGCTACGACGGCAAGAAATTACAGGGCACGAATATAATCGCGCAATTCCAACCAGCCATCGCAAAACGTATTTTGTTGTCGTCCCACTGGGATGCCCGCAGCATTGCGGACAAAGATTCGGTGCGTAAAGACGAGCCAATCGACGCCGCAAATGATGGTGCGAGTGGTGTGGGGGTCTTGTTAGAGATCGCGCGCAATTTGCACGAGGCTAAGACTAAACCGGCAGTGGGAGTTGATATCGTCCTTTTTGACCTAGAAGATCACGGGGAACCAGAAGATTATACGGGAGAACATAAACCCAACAGTTGGGCTTTAGGGTCACAACACTGGGCGGCGAATTTGGTTCCAGCGAACTACCGCCCCTATTATGGTATCTTGTTGGATATGGTGGGCGGGAAAGGCGCTATGTTCCCGCATGAGGGGACTTCGATGCAATATGCGCCGGGAATTGTGCGCTCGGTTTGGGCGACGGCGGCGGATTTAGGATACAGTAGTCTGTTCGTAGATCAGGATGCCTTTGGGATTTCAGATGACCATACGGCGGTAAATGAGATTGCCAAAATCCAAATGATTGATATGATTGATTTACGCGCGTCGAATGGCGGCTTCGAGTTTGGAAGCTTCCACCACACGCATGCAGATAATTTAGCTAACATCGACAAATCGACCCTGAAAGCGGTCGGCCAAACACTTTTACAGGTTCTATACCGAGAATAATCCATGGAAGAAACAAACTTACAACACGTTCATTTGAATGACCTTCACGTATCGTTAGGCGCGAAAATGGTGCCCTTTGCTGG
>CANFWR010000101.1 GCA_947450865.1 Cytophagaceae bacterium | reverse complement strand
GCGATGGTGGGAATAGGGGTCTATTTTTCAAGAAAGAATAAGAGTTCCGAACAGTTTACTACTGCCTCCGGATCGATTCCGGGCTGGGCTTTGGGCTTGAGTTTTTATGCTACCTTTTTAAGTGCGATTACGTTTTTAGGAGATCCGGGGAAGTCGTTTGGGGCGAATTGGAACCCCTTTGTTTTTAGTCTATCGATTCCACTCGCGGCCATCGTCGCTACGAAATGGTTTGTTCCCTTTTACCGAGAAAGTGGAGAAATTAGTGCGTACACGCATTTAGAAAAGCGGTTTGGTAACTGGGCGAGGACCTATGCGATGGTCTGTTTTATCATGACGCAGCTGGCAAGAATGGGGACGATTTTTTATGGAATCGCGCTGACTTTGAACGCACTAACGGGGATTGATATGCGCCTGATTATTCTGGTGGCGGGGCTTTGCATTATTTTATATACGGTGCTAGGTGGAATGGAAGCGGTGATATGGACAGAGGTTATTCAAGCCGTGTTGAAGACGCTGGGGGCCGGGATGATTCTCTATTTGATTACGTTGCAAACGCCACTCAGTGCGATCATTGAAAGGGGGATGCAGGAGGATAAATTCAGCCTGGGGACGTTCGCTTTCAATTTTCAGACGAGTTCTTTTTGGGTGATTTTAGGGTATGGTTTTTTTATCAATCTGACGAATTTTGGGATAGACCAAAACTATATTCAGCGTTACCATACCGCTAAAAATCCCCGCGATGCGGCGAAAAGTATTTGGCTTTGCGTGCTGTATTATGTACCTGTTTCGTTTCTGTTTTTCTTTATCGGGACTGCGCTGTATAGTTTTTATGCGGAGAATCCGGCGCTGATTTTGGAACTGAAACAACAGGTTTCTGTGGAGAAAAACATTCCGCTGGACGCCTTACAAGCGAGTGATTATGGCGACCGAGTATTGCCCTATTTTATGAAAACCCAAATCCCCACTGGGTTCCTCGGTCTACTCATCGCCGCCCTTTTATCCGCGGGAATGAGCACGATGAGTAGCGGGATGAATAGTTCGGCGACCGTGTTTTTGAAAGACATCTATTTACGTTATATCGATCCAGAAGCAGACGCGAAAAAACAGTTTCGACTTTTGTTAATTGCCACGACTTGTATGGGTGGTTTGGGCATCGTTTTTGGGATGAGTATGATAGGCGTAAAAAGCCTTTTAGATGTGTGGTGGAAGCTTTCTGGGATTTTTGCGGGAGGAATGTTAGGCATCTTTTTGCTCGGGTTTTTAGCGAAAAAAGTACGCAATTTCGAGGCCAAAATCGCTGCGGTTGTAGGTTTACTCCTCATTGCGTTGATGTCGTTCAAGGATAACTTGCCTGAAGCTTTGCAAATTCCTTTAGACAGTAAAATGACGGTGGTCGTGGGGACTTTAAGTATCGTGGGAATAGGCCTACTCATTCAAAAAATGCGCGCAAAATGAAAGCCCTGCCACGCGGTTTTATCCCAGTGATGCTCACTCCTTTTCAGGACGATTTATCCGTGGATTTTCAGACCTTGCGCAAACTATGCGATCATTATATCGCAACCGGGGCTGTGGGGCTTTTTGCGAATTGCCTTTCGAGCGAGATGTATGAATTGTCCCCTGAGGAACGATTAGAAGTCATTAAAACGGTGGTAAATCAAACGGCAGGCAGAGTGCCGATCGTCGCGACGGGAACTTTTCAAGGAACTATCGAGGAGATGGCCTCCTTTTCGAATGAAGTGTATGGATTAGGGGTGGATGCGGTCATTATTCTGAACAACCAATTTGTGTCCGCAGAAGAATCCGATATGGTATTTTTAGAGCGCATCCGTCGCTGGATGGAGTTGACACCGGGCGTGCCGTTTGGCATTTATGAATGCCCGGTTCCCTATAAAAGATTGGTTTCGATTCCGGTTTTAGAGGAGCTTTTAGCGACGGGGCGACTCTGTTATCACAAGGATACGTCGCTCGATTTAGCGCAAGTGCAGGCGAAAATTCAGTCTGGAAATGCATTCCATTTCGGGGTATATGATGCCTATATGGTTCATGCCAAAGCTTCTTTAGCCGCCGGCTCGACGGGCCTTTCCTGCATTCAAGGCAATTTTTTTCCTGATTTACTCGCTCAATTCTGCGCTCATCCTACGGATGAATTTCAGAATTTTTTAGCAGATAATATGGAGCTGATGCATTCGGCATATCCCACGAGCGCAAAATTTGTGTTGCAGCAACAGGGCTTTCCCATTCGTTTGGCTACGAGACGAAAAGTGGATCCATTAACAGAGTCACTAAAAGCAAAACTAGACGAATTGCTTACATCAGCTTCTCGGTATCGATCTCCATAAAATCCTCCACTAAAGGGATGAAAAATTCCTGCACGAAGGCGTCGTGTTGAGGGTGAATCGAATAGGCTTGGTAAATTTCAGGCGATGCAAATTCCATCGAGAAGCCGTATTTGAACTTGTTTTTGGTGCTGGTTTGGCGAGAGACTTCCATTTTTTCTACTCCCGCAATTTCTTCTAAGGCTTTCAGCGCCACAAAGAATTCGTGCTTCTGTGATTCTGAAACTGTTGGCTTGAAATTAAAAATACCTGCGTGTCGTAAACTCATTATTTGCCGTATTTATGGATGATTGCTATTTGTCCAGCATGATAAGCCGTGTGGGAGACAATTCTACCCAGTGCTTCTGCTTTTGTTTTTGTCCCAAATTCCTTCGTCGTGATCACCTCCGACCAAACCGAATCCGGCTGTGCTAAAAGAGTGTCATGCAGCGTTTCGCAAGACTCCTGCACATAGGCTAACAAAGTGGGCAAATCTACCCACTCCCCTGTATCGTGGCCCGCAATGACCGTTTTAGCGGAAACTTGCACCGATGGATTTCCGAACACATTCTTCGAAAACAACAACTCCACATCCCCAATGTGGCGAATCAAAAACCCAATCGAATTAGGTGAATCGCCTAATTTCTTAGTCAAATCACTGGCTTGAAGTGTTTTCAGTTGATTCGAAAATCGCGTTCGGGCCTCGACCCATTGAGCGACAAAATGCGTAGTTGTTTCCATAGGGTAAGTTAAACTAATTTGTGCTAAAATTTTTGAAAAGAACTGAATGCTAGTAAATTAGTACAAAATCTAAACCTATGAAAAAAGTACTTTTACTCTCGCTACTACTCGTTAGCACCTTGGTTTACAGCCAAACTTACACCCCTTCTCCTGCCAATCTAGCGGCGAGAACGGATTTCCAAAACAACAAATACGGTCTTTTCGTACACTGGGGCATCTCTTCGATGCTAGCCGATGGCGAATGGGTGATGAACAACCGGAAGATCCAAAAGAAAGACTACCAACGCCTTTTAAAGGGCTTTTATCCATCCGAATTCAATGCAGCCGAATGGGTTTCTATGGCGAAGAATTCCGGTATGAAATACATCATTTTCATCACGCGCCACCACGATGGCTTCTCGAATTGGGACACGCAGCAATCGGATTGGAAGATTACGAATACACCCTTTAAGCGCGATGTGCTGAAGGAATTAGCGGCGGAATGCAAGAAGCAGGGTATTAAACTGGGTTTATACTATTCGACTTTGGACTGGTACCGCGATGATTATCCGCGGGAAACGGGGCGCACGGGACAAAACTCGGGAAGAACGGGCAAGAGCGATTACGCGTCTTATTTGAAATTTATGAAGGCGCAGTTAACGGAGTTATTAACGAACTACGGGGAGATTTCGAACATTTGGTTTGATGGCCATTGGGATCAAACGAATCCGGAGGGAAATAAGGATCGCAGCTCGCGGATTGATTGGAAATACGACGAGATTTATGGTTTGATTCACTCGATCCAGCCGGCGTGTATGATCGGGAATAACCACCATTTGGATCCGATTCCGGGAGAGGATTTCCAAATGTTTGAACGCGATTTACCGGGTGAAAATCTCCACGGATTGAGCTTTCAAACGGCGTCTGCTTTGCCTTTGGAAACCTGCGAAACCATCAACGGCGCCTGGGGATACAATATGAACGACCACAAGTACAAAACGCCTACCCAAATCCACCAGTTATTAGTGGGCGCGGCAGGTCGCAATGCCAACTTATTATTGAACGTGGGGCCCATGCCTACGGGAAAAATTCAACCGGAATTCACGGATAGTTTAGCGGTAGTAGGTAAATGGCTTGAGGCGAACGGTCGTTCGGTTTATGGAACGCGCGGTGGTCCTTTGAAACCGCAACAATGGGGTGTTACAACGGAGAACGCAAATAGTGTATTCGTTCATTTGTTCAACAAACCAAACGAGGAAAGTATGTTCATTCCAGGCAAATACAAGAAGGTGTCTGTATTAAATGGCGCCGCGGTAAAGGCAAAAATCGAGAAGGATGGTATGCGAATTCTGGTGGCGGATGTGCCGGTGGGGACGCAGGTGATTGAACTATACAAATAGAAAGAGGGCCGCTTCTTACTAGAGCGGCCCCTCTTTTTTTATCTCAATGCTCCGTAAATAATATTCTCTACTTTTTCTTGGTAATCACCGTGGGAGTTTGGTGTGTGTTGTGACATAATCAACACGATCATTTTCTCTTTCGGGTCTGCCCAATAGGTCGTTCCATAATAACCACCCCACGAGAAAGATCCTTTGTTGCGCATCTTGCGATTCGCGGATTTTTCGCCCGTGATTTGGAACCCTAAACCATAATCATCATTGCCCATATTGAAGTTCGGGCTCACCATCAATTCTGACGTACGACGGCCAATGATTTGTTTTCCGTTGTATTTACCGCCGTTCAGGATGCATTGCAAGAAGATCGCATAGTCAAATGCCGTAGACGAAAGTCCAGCGCCACCGGAGAAGAACTTCTTCTTAAATAAGGGGTAGTTCGGGTTAATGCCGCGGAAGGTAGGTGACCATGGGATGATTTGGTTCTGCTCATTTTCCGTGTATACCGTAGGCAAGCGCGATCCTTTATCCGCCGGCAAATTGAAATAGGTGTCTTTCATTCCTAATGGGATGAAGATGTGGTTCGTTAAATAGGCTTCCAAAGTCTCTCCGCTAATCACCTCAATCAAACAGCCTAACACATCCGTGTTCAAACCATACGTGAATCTTTCACCCGGATTGTGGATTAAAGGCAGGGTTCCTAATTTCGTGATCGCCTGTAATAATGTTGTTCCATTGTCGCCTAAGCCCGATGGAACACCTGCTTTAGCGTAAATCGCCTTCATCTTATCGGATCCGATTCCCGCGTAATCTAAGCCCGAAGAGTGCGTTAATAAATCGCGGAAAGTGATCTCGCGTTTGGCTGGTTCCGAGGTATAGCTCGTATCGGCTGCATTATAATCCTTCAAGACGCGCGGTGATTTGAAGGACGGAAGGAAGTCGGAGATCGGTTGATCTAAGCGTAATTTTCCTTGTTCGAAAAGCTGCAAGATACCTAGGCTGGTGAGGGCTTTGGTCTGTGACATGATGCGGAAGATCGCGTCTGCCGGCATCGGTTTTTTACTCGCCAAATCCGCGTAGCCGTGACCCTTATAGTGCACGAGTTGGTTGTTCTTCACGATCAAAGTAACCGCTCCTACTAAGTGGTTTTTCTCCACATAAGATTTCAATAGTGCATCTACCGCTTCGAGTTTTTTAGCATCAAAATCTGCCGTAGGCTGCACCACCGGCGATAATACTTGCGCCGCTAAAGAGAGCGGGAGCAAGAAGAGGATTAAGAGTTTTTTCATTCGTCAGTTTTAATTTTCGAGTTAAAAGGAAGGTTTAATTGGTAAGCAAAAGATTGATCTTTGTCGTTTTCTAACACGTCTAAACCATATTTGATTTTATCCATTGGCGTGGCATCAAACGTGCCGAAAAGGCGATCCCAAAACGCAAAGATATTTCCGTAGTTCGAATCCGTTTGCGGGCGCTCGAAGTGGTGGTGTACCTTGTGCATATTAGGCGAAATGATCACATAAGAAAGGGCCTTGTCAAACCAAAGCGGCAAACTGATATTAGCGTGATTGAACTGGGAAAGGACGACGCTGAGGCTTTGGTACAAAAACACAATCCACATAGGCGCGCCACACACCAAAATCGCTAAAATCGCGAAGACCGCGCGAATCACACTCTCGCCCGGATGGTGGCGGTTCGCCGTAGTCGTATCCACCTGTGTATCCGCGTGGTGCACCATATGGAACTTCCAAAGCACCTTGATCTTGTGCTCGATCAAATGCACTAAATAGGCGCCCACTAAGTCCATCAGCAATAACCCTACAATTAAGAAAGCCCAGCTAGGCATTGCAAACCAGTGCAAAATCCCAAAATTCGCTTCAGTCGTCCAGTCGCTCGCCATCACCAATAACACCGCAAACGGGAAATTAATCGCAATGGTGGTGAAGGTCAAAAAGAGGTTCAACTTCGCGTGAGCCCACTTGTTTCCTTTGAAATTCACTAAGGGAATCCCGGTTTCAATCAACCAAAACAACATAATTCCGGCGGCTAAAATTAAGGCACGGTGTGCGCTGGGGATAGTAGCAAAATACGATTCAATCATCATTTTTTAACGTTACGTAAGACATAAACAAAGTTTTTCACGGTCGGTCTTTTGTCATAAAAGTCCAAAATATAGTAGTAGGTTCCATCCGGAACAAATCCTGTCTTCTCAAACAAAGAAGTGCCCTTGGATGTTTCGCCGGCCCAATTGTTTTGGTAATTATCCGTCTCATACACTAAATTCCCAATCCGATCAAAGATCGAAATGTGGTTCGGAATAGGCTTTGTCAATAGCCCTTCAAAGATCAAGGCATCATTTTTCCCATCCCCATTAGGCGAAATTCCTTGTGGCTCGAAGAAGGGACAAGGATCTGGATCCAACCTGTTTTCGATCCCATCGCCATCGCAATCCGGCTTGTACTTCAACGGATTCTCCTCATCCTCGTCATAAATTCCATCTCCATCCGTGTCCAAGGTTCCGGCTGATAAAACCGTCACTGTAAGCGACGTCGTGCTGTTGCAACCCGTGTTATTTGTTCCTTTAATCGAATAGGTCGTTGTCTTAATCGGGTTCGCGATTACTACCGCTTTGTCCACCACCGAAAGTCCGTAGCGCGGCGACCAGGCATACCGATCCGCACCTGAAGCAGTAATCGTAAGGCTCGACCAGCGAACTACTTGGGCTGGATTAGGCACAAACGTGATCGATGGAATCGGATTTATGACCACGACTGTTCCTGAACTATAGGCCGTTCCGCAAACGGGTTGCGTGATCACGGCGCGGAAGTATTTCGTGTTAGGCAAGTTCGTAGCCGTGTAACTCGAATCCTTGTTCGCAATGTCCGCTACGCCTACTAAGAAATCCGGCGTATCTGCGGATTGCCATTTCGAAATCGTCCCGATGTGCCCGCTCAACTTCATTAATTGGCTATTCTTATCCCCACAAAATGTGCCGGTTCCCGTTAATTTTCCGCCAGCAATTTCCTCCGTTCGAATGACAACAGAGTTCGTGAATTCTAAACTATCTAGTGATGAACGTGCGCCACGGCGGTAATAATAGACCGTTTTCGAAAGCGGTGGAGTATATGTTTTAGCGGTTGCTCCGGGAATCTGCGTAAAGCTGATATTGTCCGTACTCACCTGCCAAATATAGGTGATGGGCCTAGGGACGCCGTAGGCGTCTATTTTAGACGTTAATGGCGAGGGTTTAGCCGGATAACAAAGGGATTGATCGGAGGCAATTCCACCAGGCCAAAGATAGGGCAATATCGTCACCGTGTCCGTTTGAATCGCATTTACGCCATTGATGGTAAAGCTGATAATCGCCGTTCCGGCATTGATTCCTCCTGTTAAAATGGCCGTATAAGTACCGTTGTTATTATTAACTACGGCAGAAACGGTTCCTAACGAGGAAGAGATGGTCACGATGCCTCCATTTCCCGTCAAATTATTTCCCTTGAAGTCTTTTAATTGAACAAAGAGCGTGGAATAATCCTTGTTATTTGCCTTGATGATTTTAGGGCTTGCATTAATCGTGGATGTACTCGAATCTGCCACGATTGGAACAGATCCGCACAAGTCAATGGTAGGTGTTTGGTCACAGTTAAAGATGGGTTCATTCGCATCTATGGATGTTCCATCCCCCATAGAACCGTTTATGCGGTGCCCTACGTAACAGAATTTGGAACTGCCCTCCTTCACATACAATAGCGTATGACCTCCCATTTCAGCAAATAAGGCTTTATCTACTCCTTGGTTATAGCCGCCTGCGAGTCCCGGATCATAGGAGGCATTTTGAATGGGCCTCCCCAGCATATTCCGAGCATTGTATCCCCAGGAGTAAAGATCGCCTGCTTTCGTAATGGCCGAAGCAGCCGGAACCGAATTACTGTGTTCCTGAACCGTCACGAAAATGACGTTCGTTAAGAAATCGTTTGCGGCGGCTGATTTTTTGGCCTGAACCCAATCCAAATGCAACAAATCACGTGAAAAATCACCACACTGGTAATTTTTGTTGTCACCCATCGCGTAGAGATTCCCTGAGTTACTCAATACGTAATAAGTATTGTAGGAACTTCCCCCGATGATTCCTCCCGTCACACCCAT
>CANFWR010000100.1 GCA_947450865.1 Cytophagaceae bacterium | reverse complement strand
TGGATGGCCAAGGTAACTTTGGATCTGTGGATGGTGATTCTCCGGCAGCGATGCGTTATACGGAGGCTCGTTTGAAGCGTATTGCGGATGAGTTGCTTTCTGATTTGAACAAAGAAACGGTTGATTTCCAACCTAACTTCGATGATTCCTTAGAGGAGCCTACGGTATTACCAGCTAAGATTCCTAATTTACTATTGAACGGTACGTCAGGTATCGCGGTAGGTATGGCGACGAATATGGCGCCACACAACCTAAACGAGGTAGTAGATGGTATTTCTGCTTATATCGACAACCGTGATATCACGATTCTTGAGTTGATGCAGTATATCAAAGCACCGGATTTCCCTACGGGAGGTACGATTTATGGTGTGCAAGGTATTCGCAATGCATTCGAGACAGGTAGAGGTCGTATCGTAGTGCGTGGAAACGCGACATTTGATACCTCTAAAACCGGTAAAGAGCAGATCGTTGTTTCTGAGATTCCTTACATGGTTAATAAAGCGTCCTTAATCAAGCAATGTGCTGATTTAGTGAATGACAAAAAAATCGAGGGTATTTCAGAGATTCGCGATGAGTCTGACCGTCAAGGGATGCGCATCGTTTTCGATTTGAAACGTGATGCGGTCGCAAATGTCGTATTAAATAACCTTTACAAGCATACAGCGTTACAATCATCATTCTCGGTGAATAACGTAGCACTTGTAAAAGGTCGCCCGATGATGTTGAATCTAAAAGACTTGATTCACCACTTCGTAGAGCATAGAAATGAGATTATCGTACGTCGTACACAATACGATTTGCGTGAGGCACGTAAGCGTGCACATATTTTGGAAGGCTTTATTATTGCCCTAGATAACCTAGATGCGGTAATTAAGTTGATCCGTGAGTCGAAAGATCCGAATGCGGCTCAAGAAGGCTTAATGTCTAAATTCAATTTATCAGAACTTCAATCGAAAGCTATCCTGGAGATGCGTTTACAACGCTTAACGGGTATGGAGCGTGAGAAGATCATGAATGAGTTTGCGGAGATTATGAAGTTGATTGAAGATTTGGAAGATATTTTGGCCAAACCTGAGCGTCAATTACAGATCATCAAAGACGAATTAACAGATATTAAACAACGTTATGGTGATGAGCGTAGAACGCAAATCAATATGACGGATGAAGAATTCTCAGTAGAGGATATGATTGCGGATGACGAGATGTTAATCACGGTTTCTGCACAAGGTTATATCAAACGTACTCCAATCACAGAATACCGTTCACAATCACGTGGAGGAGTTGGTTCTCGTGCTGTGGCAACGAAAGACGACGATTACACGGAGCATTTGTTCTCTGCAACGATGCACAACTGGTTATTGTTCTTTACAGAGCGCGGTAAATGCTTCTGGTTACGTGTTTATGCGGTTCCAGAAGGGTCTAAGGTTTCTAAAGGTCGTCCTATCCAAAACTTGATGAACATCGAGAACGGTGACACCATTAGAGCCGTAATCAACGTGAAGTCAATTACAGATCCTGATTACATTGATAATAACTTCATTGTGATGTGTACAGAAGACGGTACGATCAAGAAAACGTCGTTAGAGGCGTATTCTCGTCCACGTCAAAATGGTATCATCGCCATCACTATACGTGAAGGAGACCGTTTATTAGACGTTGCCTTAACAAATGGTAACAACCAAATCGTTATTGCTACTAACACAGGCCGTTCTGTTCGTTTCGAAGAGACACGCGTTCGCCCAATGGGTCGTTCAGCAGCCGGTGTGAAGGGTATTTGGATCGATGAGGACATTCCTACCGAGAAAGTGGTAGGTATGGTTTGCGTTTCTGATCCGGAAGTACAACAATTGTTAGTGGTATCGGAGAAAGGTTTTGGTAAGCGTTCAGAAGTAGAAGATTACCGTTTAACAAACCGCGGTGGTAAAGGGGTTAAAGCCTTGAATATCACGGAGAAAACGGGAAATTTAGTCGCTATTAAAGAGGTGAATGATAACAATGACTTGATGATTATCACCAAAGCGGGTATCTTAATCCGTACGAGCGTCTCTGAACTTCGCGTTATGGGACGTAATACGCAAGGGGTCAAATTAATTCGCTTGAAAAATGAATCTGATGAGATTTCATCTGTAACGAAGATCGAAAAAGAACCTGAACCAGAAGAGGTAGAGGTTTTAGAAGGTGCAGAGTTAATTGAAGGAGTAGTTGATCCAACAAATGCTGAATCAGAAGCTCCGGAAGGAGGGGAGGATAGCGCATCTGAGGCATCAACAGTAGAGTTTACTGAAGAATAATTTTATTGGCCCGTATGTGAGTACGGGCTTTTTTTTAATTTAACTATACAATGAAAAAACTACTTTTATCCCTATTTACGGTGGCTTTGGCGATGAATGCTTCATTTGGCCAAGCAGAAAAAGCATTACTTGATGCTCAAAAGAAAAACATTAACGAAAAGATCAAAAGTGCTGATGATGATGTAAAAAAAGCACCAGCTAAAGCTAGGTTATGGTTAACCCGTTCCCAAGCTTATTTGGATTTAGCGTCTTTTCCAGACTCAACCTTTGCCTTAACTAATCCAGATGCAGCGTTCCAAGCATTAGATTTTGCGAATGAAGCAATCAAATTAGATACCAAAGACGGTAAAAAAGGGTCTGTAGCTAAGGAGGCTGAACAAATGATGGTGGAAAAGAAATTTTCCAATGCTTTTTTAAACATGGGTGTAGTAAAATACCAAGGTAAAGATTACCGTGGGTCACTACGTTATATGGCTAAAGCTTCCGAAGTAGCTCCTAATGACACAACTACAGCCATGTACACGGGGGTAACAGCACAACTTTGTAAAGAAGATAAGATTGCTATTGCGGCCTATGAAAAGTATTTAACTATCGGTGGAAAAGATTTAGCGATCCTTTATGGTTTATCTCAAATTTATAAAAACCTGAAAGACGAAGATAAAGCGTTAGGTGTAATCGAGAAAGCCATGGTTATTTATCCTACGAATAAAGATTTGAAAGGGGAGAAGTTTAATATGTTAATTGCTTTTAACCGTATTGATCAAGCTATTTTACAATTGACTCAAATTACTGCAAATGACCCTAAGGATGGAGTATCATGGTTGAATTTAGGTTTATTATATGAAAATAAAGTAGCTGGTTTAAACGATGAATTAAGAAAAATTCAAGAAAAATCAAACAAAGTACAAGAGGCTGATCGTCGTTTAGTAGCTCAAAATGATCAAATTTCTGCTTTCCAAGATGAAGTTAAGCGTACGAAAGTTAAATTGAAAGCTGCAACAACACCCAAAGCTAAGGCTTCGGTTAATAGCCAAGTGGCAAGTTTAGAGACTAAAGTGAAGGAATTAACGGATGTCTTGAAAGGTATTCAAGAAGAAAAAGCGGCTGCAGAAGTAGCAGCAGGGGATGCAGTAGCAAACAAAGCTAAAATCGATGAATTAACGGCAAAAGTGAAAGAAATTCGCGCAAATTTGCCCAACTATTACACGAAAGCTTTAGAAATTGATGCTAATAATTTTGACGCACTCTATCAATTAGGAGCTTACTATTATAATGATGCCGTTGAAATCAAACGTCAAGTAAACAGTATGGATATGAACGAATATAAAAAGTCTGGTAAGGATTTAGAAGCTAAATTAGCGGTTAAATACAACGAGGCTTTACCGTATTTCGAACGTGGTTATAAAGTGAAAAAGGACGAAGACTTGAAAGAAATCTTAAAACAAGTGTATCGTGAATTGAAAAACGAGGCTAAATTAGCTGAGTTAGAGAAATAAAAATCAGAAAGGGCTACTTAGAAATAGGTGGCCCTTTTCTTATGGTTTATAATCTATTTAACATAATATAAATTATATAACAATTGAATCAGTAGTCAGTCGGCAGTATAATGAAATAGTTTTCAGTCGGCAGTTGTCAGTCGGCAGTTGTCAGTCGGCAGTTGTCAGTCGGCAGTATAATTTTTATTTTCCACTGTCCACTGTCCACTATGCACTGACGTTAAACGTCACCGTAAACTCCGTAAACGAATCTGGCACGGAAACCACCGAGATTTGGCCATTGTGTAATTGAACGATACGTTCGACCAGTGATAACCCGATGCCGTAGCCCTTGGATGAAGCCGTATTTTCGCCTCTAAAGAACGGTTGGAAGATATACGGTAAATCATTCGCTGGAATTCCTTTTCCTTCGTTTCTGACGAAAATTTGGATGGAATTTCCCGAATTTTTGAAGCTAACGTGGGCAGATTTGGTTGGGCTGAATTTGCACGCATTCTCCATCAAATTCTTGAGAGCCGTTAAGATTAGTTTGTCATCTGCCTTGATTAATAGCATTTCCTCGTCCTCTGGCATGTGTGAGGTGTCGATGCTGACTTTGTAGGCAGAGTTTAGTTTTTGGGTTAAACTTCTTGCTTCCCAAAGTATTTCATCGATTCTCCACTCATTAAAGCCTGCCTGGCTGTCAGAAAGGCTTAATTTGTTCAATTCTAATAAGGATTCCGTGATGGCGGCTAATTCTTGTGTGTCTTCTAACACAGAGCTGATGGTATTTTTGTAATCGCCAGACTCTCTTTCTTTCAAAAGACTTACTTCTAATTGGGACGAAATTTTCGTTAATGGATTCTTTAATTCATGTGAAACGTTCGCAATAAATGTTTTTTGCAATTTAAAGGCGTTCTCAATGCGTTCTAATAAGCGGTTGACCGTTGACACCATCTTCCCTATTTCGTCCTCAAAATCAGGCGATTTAAGGCGCTCTTCGAGGCGTTTGGGCGATAATTTATCCACTTGTTCGATAACTTCGGAGATCGGATTGACTGCTTGACCGGCAAAAAACCAGCCTGAGAGCACTACAATGAGGATAAATAGGAGAAAAAGTGCGATTAGGATGTTCTTTAAATCTTTAGCATTCTCCGCTGAATATTGATCCACTGCCCCAGCAAAAACGACTAAACGACCCTGTGGTGTGGCGAAAACGGTGCCCAGAACTTCGATATCTTCCCTTTGGAAGTGAATTTCTTGCTTTTGGCGAACCTGTTTAATGAGATCGACATCGATATGGAGGTTGATGCTATCGTTCGAGGCATAGATACGTTCGTTGCATAAATCGTAGACCAAAATACTCTCCCGGTACAATAAATCGCGGTTGGTTTGCCCGATGATCCCCATTAATTTGGAGTCTACCTGGTTTACATTGACCAAAAGTTGGGCTGTTGTGTTCGCTTTTTGGCGTAAACGACTATAAAATTTGTCTTTGTAATTCTCCTGTGTAAATAGGTAAATGACAAAATAGGATACGAATAAAATCGCAGACACGAGGTAGGTAAACTGGTAGGTCAGCCTGGATCTAATCTGCATAATTATTCGTTTTTAAGGATATATCCTCTTCCAAATTGGGTGTGAATCAACTTACTTGCAAAGCCTTTATCGACCTTCTTACGCAAGTAATTGACATATACTTCGATCAAATTCGAGCTATTTTCATCCTCTACTTCCCAAATATTCTCGGCTATTTGAGCCTTCGAAATCACCATTTCTTGGTTTCTAAGGAAGTATTCCAATAATTGAAACTCTTTGGAAGTCAAATTAATGGACTGCCCAGAGCGCGTGACTAATTTACTGATGAGATCCATCTCTAAATCAGCGAATTTCAGCACTTGCGCATCTAATTGGGTTTGTGATGAACGTTTTAATAGGGCCTTGATACGGGCCAAAAATTCCTTAAAATCAAATGGTTTGCCCAGATAATCATCTGCCCCAGCATCAAAACCTAGCAGTTTGTCATCTGTGGTACTCAACGCCGTCAGCATCAAGATAGGCGTCTGAATTCCTTCAGCCCTCAACTGTTTACATAATTCAAGGCCATTAATACCTGGAATAATGATGTCCGAAACAATTAAAGAGTAATTATTACGCAAGGCTAATTGCTTCGCGATGGTTCCATCATAGGCCACTTCCACCTCATAGCTGTTCTCTTCTAATCCTTGTTTCAGGGATTGAACAGTTTTAGGTTCGTCTTCTATGAGGAGTATTTTGATCATTTTAGGATGGATTTCAAGTCCGCTGGAGAGTAATTAATCGACTTCAATACCTTGTTATCTACTTTTCTATACACTTTCCAAACGCCATTTTCTTCCTTAATCTCTGCTTCTGTACCATCCTTATCCTGGTAGAATTTCACCGTATATTCTGCTTCTTCTAAGGATGCACAAGCTTTGGACATATTCGAACGCTGTACTTCATTAAATAATTCGACGAATTTTTCACCTAGCCCAAACTCTAAAACCGCCCCAGACAATACATATTGAAGATCACAAAGTGCATCAGCTACTTCTACTAAATCATTAGCGGCAATCGCTTCTTTCAATTCATCTAATTCTTCTGCTAAGAGGCTAACACGTAGATTGCAACGTTCTGCAGCAGGAATGGTGGGTTGAGTAAGTATAGGGGCTCCAAAGGTCGTGTGGAATTGAGCCACCTGGTTCAATGAGTCTAGTTTTTCCATTTTATGTATTCAATTTATTAAAATTAAACAATTAATGGGTCTCTAGCAATAAGCCTTCTTTGTGGAAAATGTGGAAAACTGAAAATACAATTGTGCACAAGTGTGGATAACTTGTGGATAACTCAAAAGGTTTCTGTGGATAAGTCCTGTTTTTGTTTACAATTCTTATCTAATTTATAAGGGTTTACTTTCTGTGAAAGTTCCATCCGTATAAAATATAATTACACGTTCAATCTTTTTTGCGAGATGAGCGGTAGTGATGGGAGCTGCAACTACCGATTGACTAGCTTTTGGACTACTTTCTCTAGAGCGTCTGAGATTCGATTGTACGATCGTTTGTTCAGGTAAATTATTTTTAGGCGATTCTGGCGCGCCGGGTATTACGGCATCAAAAAGAGATGGTGTAGACGCGATTGGAGAAGGAGCTACTTTAGGAGCAGGTGCCGAAATAGATAAATCTCGTTTATCATCTAATAACTCTTCCGCAGGAATTTCAGGGAAGGCGATGAGAATCTTTTGTACAACATCTAAACTAGGCTTATTTCTTCCTGAGAGAATGTGAGAGATACTACTGCGAGGAATTCCTAAGGTATCAGCAAACTGAGAGGCACTTAACTTCTTAGCCTGAATTAACAATTCTATTTTAGCGCTTAGATTCATTTTTGTAAACTTGATTAGTATGTTACAAATTTAAACAATCTAATCAAGTTTACAAATCGAATCTTTTAACAATCAGACAGTTTACAAAAGTGACACACAATCAGAATGCAATGCAATCAGTTTACTTTTGTATAATCCTCCAATTGCTTTTTTGAAATCCTTTTTAGACATCCCTAACTGATCGTAGATATCTTCAGCTGGGCTTTTATCGTGCAGATAAAGAACACCTTTATTATCTTTAATTGCCTGCAATACTTTCTCTACCTGTGCATCTAAACGTACACGTCCAATGGGTTCCAAACGTAAATCAAGGCGCCCATCCTCACGTAAGTTTTCTATGTAGACAAATGTGCTCTCGCCTAATGTTACATTTGTAAATATTTCGTTTTTGAATAACATTCCAATTTTACAATTGTCAATTAGGCATTTGATTCCTAAGTCAGTGTATTCAAATGGAACAGCTTCTATTTTTGTACCAGGAGCAAAACGATTTTCTTCATCCTCTATAAAGGCAGGCAAGAAGTTTTCGATTCTGGCAGAAGCGACGATACGATCCGTTTGGGCATCAAGGTAAATATAAACGAGGTAGAATTTTCCTACCACCATTTTTTGATATTGTTGACTGAAGGGAACAAATAAGTCCTTTGCTAATCCCCATTCTAAGAATACACCCAGCGGTGTAACTGATTTAACCTCCAAATAAGCGAACTGCTTAATAGTGGCGTAGGGTTTTAAGGTGGTGGCGATGATGCGGTCTTCTGAATCGCGGTAGATGAATACATCAATCGATGAATCGATTTCATATGTTTCTGGAACGTATTGCAAGGGTAAAAGGATTTCATCTTCGTAACCATCTAAATAGAGGCCAAAAGGTACTTCTTTGATAATACGAAGGTGATTGTATTCACCAATTTTCAATTCATTTTCCATAAAAAAAGCCCGGCTGTGAACCGGGCATTTATTTTTGTTTGTTACTAAACGACTACGTTATTCTCTCTTAATGCTTGATTAAGCGATGTTTTTAAGTCTGTACTTTCTTTTCTTTTACCAATGATTAAGGCACAAGGTACGCCATACGTTCCGGCTGCAAAGGTCTTTTGGATGCTACCTGGAATGACAACCGAGTTTTCAGGTACATAACCGATGTATTCAACGGGCTCTGGGCCTGAAACATCGATGATCTTAGAGGAACCTGTAATCGTTACCCCAGCACCTAATACGGCCTTTTTACCAATGTGTGCTCCTTCTACGACGATACAACGAGAACCAATAAAGGCTCCATCTTCAATAATGACAGGAGAAGCTTGAGGTGGTTCTAAAACGCCACCGATACCCACACCACCACTTAAGTGTACGTTTTTACCGATTTGAGCACAAGATCCTACCGTAGCCCACGTGTCTACCATCGTTCCTTCATCTACATAAGCACCAATATTTACATAAGAGGGCATTAATATCGTTCCCTTCGCTAAAAAAGCACCATATCGGGCTACAGCTGGAGGAACAACACGAACACCTAACTCTTTGTAATTTGA
>CANFWR010000099.1 GCA_947450865.1 Cytophagaceae bacterium | reverse complement strand
TTTATAGCGGATCGCCGGTACAAAACGGTGGCAGATTCGCTGGGTTATTTGAAGAAATTAGGGATTAATGCGCTGGAATTAATGCCGGTGGCGGAGTTCTCCGGAAACGATTCTTGGGGCTATAATCCGATCTTTTATACCGCGCCGGATAAGGCTTATGGCACGAAGAACGACTTGAAATATTTGATCGATAAATGCCACGAAAATGGGATTGCGGTTATCATGGACATCGTGTTGAACCAAGCGGATTATGAGAATCCATACGTGAAAATGTATTGGGATGGGGCAAAACCTACCGCAACAAGTCCGTTTTTTAATCCATCCGCGACGCACCCGTACAGTGTGTTCTTTGATTTTAATCACGAGAGTACGCATACGCAATGGTTGGTGGATGTGGTGACGAAGTTTTGGCTAGAGGAATACAAGATTGATGGTTATCGTTTCGATTTGTCCAAAGGCTTCACCGAAACCCCTTCCGGTTCGAATGTCGATCTATGGGGGCAATACGACGCGTCCCGCGTCAAGATTTGGAAAAGAATTTATGACAAAATTCGTTCCTATGATGCGTCCGCTTATGTGGTTTTAGAGCATTTTGCAGCTAACAATGAGGAGAATGAATTAGGTAATTACGGGATGCTTTTGTGGGGGAATAGCAAATTTGATATGGCCCGTGTTGCACAGGGATATACCCAAGATTTGAGTAATGCCTCGTATAAAATGCGTGGTTTTACTAATCCAAGTGTCATGAATTATATCGAGTCTCACGATGAGGAGCGTTTGATGGTAGAAGTGACGAACGGAGGCAAAAAAGTCTTCACGGCTCAGGAAAAACTCGAGCGAATGAAAATGGCCGCGGCTACTTTCTTCACAATCCCGGGTCCTAAGATGATCTGGCAATTTGGGGAATTAGGTTACGATGTTTCGATCAATGAGAATGGTCGCACAGGAACCAAACCATTGAAATGGACTTATGCACAAGATTCCGAGCGAGCTAAATTGTTGAAAGTGTACCAGCAATTAGGGGCACTGAAAACGACTAAGCCTATTTTTACGACGACCGATTTCACGGTGGGGTCGTTATCTGCTGTAAAGCGAAATTTGTTGATGAAGGGGTCAGACTACTTGTTAGTTCTGGCTAATCCGGATATTAATTCACAAGTCGTTTCTGCCAGTTTCCCTAAAACAGGTCTTTGGTATGACTATTTTAGTGGCAAGTCATTTGAGGTGAAAGACGCGGAGGCGAAGATGAATTTATTGCCAGGGGAATTTCATTTGCTAACGAATGTGGCCTGGAATACGACTAATTTAGGACTAGTGCCATGGTCGACTCCTGATTTCAATATTATGGGAGTGGAGGCAACATCGCTAAACGTGAAAGTTTATCCGAACCCAGCACGAGATATAGTTCAAGTAGATTGGGAAACTGAAATGACGACCGAAACAAGTTTGCGTGTTATGGATAGTGCAGGTCGCGAAGTACTACAGAAAACCTTGCCTCAAACGAAGGGCATGAATTCCACCACTTTATCCACCCAAAACATCCCTAAGGGTTTGAATTTCATTCAATTAAACAATAGCAAAGCCAAACTTGTTATACAGTAATATGAAAAAAATCGCCTTTTTGCTGCTATTCGCTAGCCCACTTTTTGCACAAACGAAATCGGATCTTTCTGGTGCGGCAAACTTGTTTGACATTCAATTCACCACCCAAGAATTAGATACACTCTATTCAGATGTGGTGGATAATCTAGCGAATTACAAGGCGATGCACAGTCTTTCGTTGAACAATAATGTGCCGGCGAGTCTTTGGCAAAATCCGAAACTACCGGGAATGAAATTTGATCAGACCCAGCGTCCGGTCACATGGCCTTCCGTTCGCGCGACTCTGCCGAAAAACCGGAATGATTTAGCTTTTTACTCCATCGATCAACTCGCGCATCTCATCAAAACGAAACAAATTACGTCGGTCGAATTAACCCAATTTTTCATCGAA
Source organism: Cytophagaceae bacterium (assembly GCA_947450865.1). Classification (GTDB taxonomy): domain Bacteria; phylum Bacteroidota; class Bacteroidia; order Cytophagales; family Spirosomataceae; genus Aquirufa. Next base: position 6,998 of record CANFWR010000099.1, on the reverse strand, counting down.
CGGATTAAGACACACGGCCCTACCTTGCAATGCGTGATTAGTATTCAAGAAGATTTAGCCTTAGCGCAAGCGCGTCAGGCGGACAAAGAAATCGCGGCGGGTAAATACCGCGGCATGTTGCATGGAATCCCTTATGGTTTGAAGGATTTGTTTGCGGTGAAAGGCACGAAGACGACTTGGGGCGCTGCTCCATACAAGGATCAGGTGATCGATGAAGATGCCTATGTGTATTCGAAATTGAAAGAATCAGGTGCCGTTTTAGTCGCCAAATTCACCTTAGGCGCCTTGGCGATGGGCGATTATTGGTACGGCGGTAGAACGAAAAATCCATGGAATTTGAATTACGGATCCTCTGGTTCCTCAGCTGGATCTGCTTCCGCCACAGTGGCAGGATTAGTTCCTTTTGCGATTGGGACAGAGACCTGGGGTAGCATCGTTTCGCCTTCTACGACCTGTGGTGCGACGGGTTTGCGTCCTACCTTTGGCAGTATTTCTCGCTCGGGAGCGATGGCTTTGAGTTATTCTTTGGATAAAGTAGGTCCTATTTGCCGTTCCGCAAATGATGCGGCGATCGTGTTTCATTACTTGCACGGGACGGATGGAAAGGATTTGGCAGCTGTGAATATGCCCTTTAATTACCAGGCAAATCGCCCGATGAAGGGAATGAAGATTGCCTATGCCAAAAACTATTTTGACAAAATCAAAGACACCACCCGCAGCGAATGGAAGGTGTTAGCGGACCTGAAAAAGCAAGGCGTTCAATTAATTCCAGTGGAATTCCCAGACGAAAAAGCCTACCCATTTAACATCATGGACGTGGTGATCGGGGCGGAATGTGCTGCGCAATTTGACGAGATGACGCGCAAAAACATCGACGATGAGCTTACTCGTCAAACCAAAAACGACTGGCCTAACCAATTCAGAACGGCTCGTTTTGTGCCGGCGGTAGAATACATTAACGCCCAACGCCATCGCTATTTATTGATGCAAAAAGTGAACGAAGTCGTTTCCCAATATGATGCAATTATTTGCCCATCGCGCGGAGGAGGAAACCAATCCGCTATTACGAATTTAACGGGTCACCCTGTGGTTTGCGTACCTACTGGACTTGACGCTAAAAGCGGCTTACCTACGGGTATTTCCTTTGTAGGAAAACTTTACGATGAAGGCACTTTGTTGCGCATCGCGCAATTTTATCAGGATCATACTTCGTACGAAGAAGTGCACCCAGAAAAATTCCTGAATTGATTGATTTATAGTAGTTTATAATTTTATTTATTTCTAATTTAGAAAAAATAAACCTATAAAACTATTGAATCATGAGCATCTCCAGACGAAGCTTTTTGGAAAAAAGCGCCTTAGCATCTAGTTTTTATATAGTACCTCGCCATGTTTTGGGAGGAAAAGGATTTTTAGCTCCTAGCGATAAATTGCTAGTAGCCGGAATAGGAGTGGGAGGAAAAGGGAAGTCGGATTTGAAAAAATTCTATGAAAGTGGGAAGGCTGAAATTGCATTTCTGTGCGATGTAGATGATCGCCAAGCAAAAGATTCAGTTGCTGCTTATCCAAAGGCAAAATACTACAAGGATTGGAGAAAGATGATGGAAGTCGAATCGAAAAATTTCGATGCGGTTTCTGTTTCTACACCCGATCATAACCACGCGGTTCAGGCGATGGCTGCCATGCAATTAGGCAAACACGTGTATGTTCAAAAGCCGATGACTCACGATATTTATGAGGCGCGCATGTTAACGGCGGCGGCTGATAAATTCAAAGTGGTGACTCAGATGGGGAACCAGGGCTCATCCGGTGATGGTGTGAGACAATTAGTGGAATGGTTTGATGCGGGAATTATAGGGGATGTGCATACGGTCCAAATTTGGACAAACAGACCCATCTGGCCACAAGGAATTCCTTGGTCTACTGCGAAACCTCCGGTACCAGCCGGATTAGACTGGGATTTATGGTTAGGAACCGCACCTTATAAAGACTATGTGGACAATTTGATTCCAGGCTCTTGGAGAGGCTGGTGGGATTATGGCACAGGCGCATTAGGGGATTTAGGTTGTCATTTAATGGAAGCTCCGTTCCGCGTTTTGGGATTAAAATATGCCTCAGATGTACAAGCAAGCGTAGGAAGTGTATTCACAGCATTTGGCCAAAGAGGGGTCTTCCCAGACAGCTGTCCTCCATCAAGTCATGCGACGTTAACATTCCCTAAAACGGATAAAACCAAAGGACCAGTGACCATGCATTGGATGGACGGCGGTATCAAACCAGAACGTCCAGAAGAATTAGGTCCAGATGAACTATTTGGCGATGGAAACTCAGGTATTTTATTCATCGGAACGAAAGGTAAAATGATGGCCAGCGAATACGCGGCTAATCCACGATTATTACCCTTGACTAGAAATCAAGAAGTCAGGGTGAAACAAAAATTAGAGCGCGTTCCCGGAAGTGCTGATGGCCACTATGCCCAATGGGTGGAAGGCGCAATCGCAGGTTATGGAAACAAGCAATTAAGTTCACCGTTCGAATTAGCGGGTCCATTAACGGAAGCGATTTTGATGGCTAACTTAGCCATTCGCGTAGCCGATATGCCGTTCCCTCGCCCTACCGGCAAAGGAAACCACTACCCAGGTTCGAACACGAAATTATTGTGGGATAATCAAAACATGCGCGTAACAAATTTCGATGCCGCAAACCAATTCGTGAAACGTACGTATCGCGAAGGCTGGAGTTTAGGCGTTTAAAAAGAATATAAGTGAGGTCTCATAGAATTTGATTAATTTCAACTTCTATGAGACTTCTTTTTTTATTACTAATCAGTGGCAGTCTATTTGGCCAAAGAAAGGTGTCCGACTACATTCGGTCATCGGAATCCATTCAGGGGCAAGAAGCGTATTTATCTACTCCCTTCGTCACCGCGGGTGATAAATTATATCTCGTAGGCCACCAAGATGGAACATTTCCGCCTTTGGGTTGGCATGTGAAGGATGAGATGGGCGGGATTTGGGCTCATCCTATTAAACTACTAGATGGCTTTGAAGCTTCGTATACGCTTAACGGAAAGACGATTGCCTTAAATAACGCCACGAAGTTTATTAATCACCCTTTCGCGAATGAGCATCTTTACGAAGGAACTTTACAAGTACAGCGATTTCAATTCGTTCCCGATGGGAAGAAGGCGGTCTATGTAGAATATCTTTTTACGAATAAAACATCAGTTAAAAAATCCATACAATTTTCGATAAATACGCGTTCGAACCTACGACCGGTCTGGATAGGGGAAAGAACGGGGATGCTAGATTCGAAGGATTACGCTCGATTTAAGGATAACAAAACGATACTAAAGGATTCGGCAAATACGTGGTTTGCCGTAGTGGGGAGTAATTTTCCTGCTAAGTCCGAGGCATTGCCTCGTCTCCCAGCAAAGCCGAATGTAGCGGTAACGCAATCAACCTATTCACTCGAGATTCCGGCTAATGGATCCTTATCGATTCCCTTTGTGATAGCGGGTTCTATTGTTTCCGAATCGGAGGCATTAGCCACTTTTGCGACTGTAATTGAAAATGGCCCAGCTTTAGCGTTGGCTAAAAAACGACGCTATCAAAAATTAGCTGCACAATCTGACATCCAGCTTTCAGATCCCGTTTTAACCAAAGCAATGCGCTGGTTAAAATACAATGCGGATTGGCTGATTAATGACGTCGATGGAATCGGTCGCGGCATTACGGCGGGGATGCCGGATTACCCCTGGTTTTTTGGCGGAGATATGACCTATTCCTTGCAAGGCTTGATCTCCTCCGGCCGAAAAGACGTAGCCTACAGCACCATCGAATTGATTGCTAACCTCTCTGAAAAGACGAATGGCAACGGCAGAATCGTACACGAAGTAAGCACAAACGGATCGGTTTACAATCCAGGGAATGTCAATGAAACACCACAGTTTGCTTCACTGATTTACAAGGTTTATACGTGGACAGGTGATCAGGCTTTTTTAGCGAAGTATTTTCCTGTGGTTGAAAAAGGCCTCGAATGGCTGATGCAGCAGGATAAAGACCACAATTTGATTCCGGATGGAAACGGAATGATGGAGATTCATGGATTGGATTCCGAGATGATCGACGTGGCCGCTTATTCTGCGAAGGCCTTTTTAGATGCTTCTAAAATGGCGGAGGCTTTGGGTCGCCCAGATTTAGCCCATGATTATTTCGCGAAGTATGAAGCCATTCGATTTAAAATTAATCGTGATTTTTGGGTGCCTTCATCGAAATCTTTTGCAGACTTTAGAGGAACAAAAGAGCAGGCATTGCGCTTGACGAAAGATGCCATTGAGCGTGCGCGTGGATTGAAAAATGATTGGGCAGTGGAGGAATTACAGGCTTTGGAAAAGCAAATTGCGGCTAATCCAGATACCACGAAACGGGGTTTTGTCTTGCACCATAATTGGGTGGTGAATACACCGATGGAGACGGGCTTGGCTGATGCTGATAAAGCTTCGCAAGCATTGAAAACCGCAGAGAAGTTCCGTAATAAATTTGGAATGTATGTAACCGGAATTGATCGTTCCGCGAATTCAGATAAAGCGGAATCGTATGCTGCCAAAGTAGGTAAATCCGACTTCACCTACACCGGTACCGTCATGACTTTGCCCACGGGTGTTCAGGCGATTTCCGAGAATAACTATGGACAACCTAATGCGGCCTATGATTTAGTGCAACGCATGTTACGTACTTTTTCCTTTGCCTTTCCCGGATCGATGTACGAAGTTTCACCTGATTACGGAATGATGACGCAGGCTTGGAATAGTTACGCTTTTGAGGTGCCGGTGATTCAACAGTTTTTTGGGATACAACCTTTGGCCTACAAAAAAGAGATTTATTTGCAGCCATCCTGGCCGGATTCGCTGCGTTCAGGCTCGATTAAAAACGTGGAAATAGGGGATAACTCTTTGTCGATTTCTTATGAGCGTGCTTCGAAAAAAAGCACCTATATTTTACGTCAGGCGAAGAATTGGACACTTTATTTTAGTCCCAAAACGGGAACCTTCAAGCGCTGGGTGTTAGACGGCGAAATCGTGAAACCATCGATTCGAAACGGGCGACCAACGCTAAAAATGAAAGGCTGGCGCCACCATCTGGTTTTAATTGACTAGCTTACAGGATGTGGAAATTCATCCTTTGTAGCTTCCTTTCGTTTGCCGCTTTTTCCCAAGAACCCGATTTCCATTTCAAAGGGCTTTCATTTACGCTTGATTCCGTCGAGGCGGGATCCGAAGTGCGCAAAATGCAAGGACTACTAGCTTCAGAAAAAAATCCAGTCAAGCGCGTTTTGTTGCAAAAAGCCGTTCAAAATTACACCTGGTTAGATGCCCTACGCAAGGACCGAAAGGTGATTTTAGTGAACATTCCCTCTGCTATGATGCGGGTATATTCTGGTGCGGAGGAAGTGCTGAAAATGAAGGTAATCGTGGGGAAAAAGGAGAACCAAACCCGCACCTTGCTAAGCAAAGTGGATCAATTAACCATCAATCCCTATTGGTTCATCACGCGCCGAATGGCTACGGTCGAATTATTGCCTAAAATTCAGAAAAACCACCAGTTTTTAGACGATAATCAAATCCGGGTTTTGGATGCCAAATACCGTGTGGTCGACGCGCATTCGATTAATTGGTCTAATTTGAACAAGAATAATTTCCCCTATATTTTACGCCAAAACAGCGGAGAAAACAATGCCCTCGGAGCCTTAAAATTCCATTTCAACAATCCCTTCAGCCTCTATTTACACGATACGGATTCGAAGAAATTATTTGCCGCGCCAGAACGCTTCTTTAGCCACGGCTGCATCCGTTTAGAAAAACCCAAAGACCTCGCCCGCTTACTGCTCGCCGAAAATCACATCGCCCTGGACACCGTGAAATTCAATCACCACATTAAAAACCCGAAACCTTTGGCCTTGAAAGTAAAAGAAGAATACATCCTCGTGATCTGGTATTCACTAGTTGACTTCGATGAGAAGGGGGAGGTGGTGTACTTCAAAGATGTGTACAAGTAGTCGTTCGCCTGCGGCGAAGTCATCGCTGCGCGATTTAGTCGCCGCTTCGCGGCTTAGTCAAGAAGTCTTGTTTTGCCTAAATTCTTAATAATATCCGACGCCACTAAACTCGATTTCGATTGCGTTTCGACCGCTAAATCCGCCGCCAAACCATGCACATACACCGCTAAACAAGCCGCATAGCCATTCTCATAACCCTGCGCACAAAGCGCCGCGGTAATACCCGTCAAGACATCACCAGAACCCGCCGTCGCCATTCCATCGTTCCCTGTCGTATTCACAAACTGCTGACCAGAGGGCAATGAAACCAAAGTAGGAGAGGATTTTAATATGAGATTTGTGTTGTGTGCATGCGCAAAGGCAAAACTCTGCTGTTCGCTGTTGCCGGAGAACTTTTGGATTCGAGCAAACTCCCCAATATGCGGAGTCAAAATATGGCGCTCATTTAACAAATTCAACAAGTCAGGATTCAATCCCAAAATACTCAACGCATCCGCATCAATCACTAATGGTCCTAAATAGGTCTGCAATAAATAACGCACATTATCCACCGCTTCATCCGAAAAACCAATCCCAGGTCCAATTGCAATCGCATCAAAACTGCTGAGATCTAATTCTCGTAGAGACCCCGTGCTATACATGATTTCTGGATTACCTGCGAGTAATGCCGCAACACCTTCTGACGGAATCATCGCGGTCACTAAACCACATCCCGCGTGCAATGCCGCTCTAGCACAAAGAATTCCTGACCCTACCTTTCCCGGACTACCCGCAATGACGAGCACGTGGCCAAACGTTTTCTTGTGTCCTTTTGTTAAACGGTGTTTCGTGTGGGCGGCTACCCAGTTAGCGTCGATCTGATTCATTTTCTCTTAGGTTTGTGGAGGGCAATGTAAACAAAAAAAGGACTTCATTTGCATGAAATCCTTTTTGAAACCGAT
>CANFWR010000098.1 GCA_947450865.1 Cytophagaceae bacterium | reverse complement strand
TTGACATTCCGTGTGTTTTCTCTTCCCCAAAAGCGAAGCGGTAATTTGCGCCGCCGAACACTTTCACATATTTGAATAGATTCACTTCTAGGTTCAGACCTGGTTGGATACCGAGGGCGCGAGGGCCATTCATAAACCGATCGTCAGCTTGTCTGTATGGGTTAGGCTGATAATTGGTACCTGGGTAGGCGGGGTAATTAATCATCGGAGATTCCTCCTGAATGCGTCCTATCGCTAAAGGGAAACTTAGGTGAAATACTTTATTAGCCATTGGTGTTGCCTCTAATGTCAAGGCACTAAAGCGTGAACGAGGTTCATTCGCCATTCCATTAGGATCATCACGTCGTGGCATCGAATTAAAGGAGGCAATACCTAAGGACAATTTATTATTCAAATGCATTTGAAGACCCATTCCGTGCTCAGGACCTCCTTTGCCAAATAGCACTTGAGATTGTAATGATAAACCAAAGGACTTTAGTTTATGTGGTTTAAATAAGGTCTTCATGGAGGAAGACGTATCTTTTTTGATTTTAATTAAGGTTTCTTGACCAAAAGCTTGACCTACTGATTGAAAGCCAATGAACAACAATAAAATTAGGCGGATTGAATATTTCATGTCTTTTTATTTTCTACGAATGTACTGCATAAATCGCATAGGAAAATATAATTAGATAGAAGGTGTCATTTTGAAGATTAATGGTCGGATTCTATCGATGAAGAGGGGAGGAGGATTCCGCTTATTTGGCTAGATTTGTAAAAATCATAGGAGTTATGTGGCAGGCTGTTAATTATAAGAAGACAAAGCGCACCTTTCAGGTGTTGTTTAACCTAATCCTCTGGGGGATGTGGGTGGGTTTGCCCTTGTTGAGTCCGGTGCACCAAACCCACGAAGTTGCACATCCGCATCCGCATGAAAATCCGGAGTTTTCAGAGCATATTTGGGTGGAGTTGATAACGGTCATGCCGTTGTTTTATGTAATTACGATGGTATTGATACCATTTGTATTTCAGAAGAAGGGAGTTTGGCTCTTTTTGGGGAGCTTGATTTTGACCAATCTCGGGTTCTTTTTGTTGCAGATGTTGTTTCACCACACCATTTTGGAATTTGAGCACGAACACGGAACTGCGCCGGAGATGTTGGGTGCTTTTCCGCTTATTATGGTGTCTGCGATTGCATCTTCTTATGGTTTATTGTTGGCTTTTTTAGAACAGGAGTCATTGAAGGAAGAGCAAGCGAGTGAGCAGATGAAGGCGGAATTATCCTTCTTGCGTTCGCAGATTAGTCCCCATTTTATCTTTAATATCCTGAATAGTATTGTCTATTTAATCCGGACCAAAGCTTCTGAACAAGCCGAGGACGTAACCATGCGCTTGTCTTCCTTGATGCGCTATATGCTGTATGATTCTGATCAAACGATGGTTCCTTTAACAAATGAATTAGCCTACGTGGAGAATTACATTGATCTGCAAAAAATGCGCTTCGACGGAAATGTCGATTTTGATTTTCTGGTTAAAGGGAATGCTGAAGGTCACACGATTGAGCCTATGTTATTAATCCCTTTTGTGGAAAATGCAGTAAAACACGGGGTAGGTTTAGTAGATATGCCTTTTATTCATGTGACCTTAGAAACGACAGAACATGGCCTACATTTTCTTGTGAAGAATAAAAAAGGAAAAGAGGAACAGGTTTTTAAAGACCCGAGTTCGGGCATTGGGTTGAAGAATGTGCGAAGACGTTTGGAATTATTATATCCGAAAAAACATACGTTAACGATTGAGGAGGATGATGTAAATTTCTCTGTGGATTTAAACCTAATTTTGAAATAAGATGGTAAAAATGAACTGCATTGTCGTGGACGACGAAGTGATGGGCCGTAAATTACTGGAGGAAAATGTGAAGCAGATTCCGTTTTTAAATTTGGTAGGCTCTTGTTCGAATGCTTTTGAGGCCATGGAATTGCTGCAAAAGGAGCAGGTCGATTTACTATTCTTGGATATCCAAATGCCGGGCTTATTGGGAACGTCATTTTTGTCTTCTTTGGCAGTAAAACCTCTCGTGGTTTTTGTGACTGCCTACGCGAATTATGCAGTGGAAAGTTATAACCTAGATGCGGTGGATTACTTAATGAAACCGGTTAGTTTAGATCGTTTTGTGCTGAGTGCGAATAAGGCGTATCATATTTTTGTAGGTAAAAATGTGGTTGAAAAAGAACCTTTAGAGGATTTCTTTTTTGTCAATGTGGAATATTCGCTGGTTCGAATTTCCGTACCTACGGTGACGCATGTGGAAGGATTGAAAGATTATGTGAAGATCTATGTAGAGGGGGAACGTTATCCTATTTTGACTAAGCAGACGATGAAAAGTGTGGAGGCCAAAGTAATGCCTCACGGTTTTATGCGCGTTCATAAATCGTTCATCGTGAACTTACAGAAGATCGAATCGTTCAAGCAACAGCGTATTAAAATGGGGAACTACGAAATAGCAGTGAGCGATTCACATCTTAGTGAATTAATGGAGCGACTTAACGCGAGTAGGCTAGGTTAAGTTGTAATCCGATGTGGAAGTTTCGACCGGGAGAAGGATTGTAAAAGCGTCCTCCTGTAGCGTTTAAGTCGGGTCCTGAAGAATACCGCTCATCTGCTACATTATCAACCGCAGCCCAAAGGGTCCAACGTTTTCTAGCATAGCTAATTTTTGTATTCCAAAGTCGGTACGAGCCCATCTGCTCTGTATTTGTATCATTTAAGAATTGATAATCCACAAATTGGAAATTTTGCATCAGACTTAATCCGGAAGGATGTCTCCAAAACAAGGTCGTAGCTTGTTGGTAAGGTGTTGTTCCCGTTAAGAAGTTTCCGTTTGCAAATCGAAAATTTTGCCAAGTATGCGATTGTTCTAATGTCAAAGTCGGGTGTATCATCCAGGTGCTACTAAATTCCAAACCTTGCTGGGTCGTAGAACCTGCATTCGTGAAATAGTCTGAACCATCGGCTGCTCTTCTTACCACAATGGTTTCGTCCAGATTAAATTGATATACGCTCAAATCCCAATTGAATTTAGCATATTTCCCTCGGTAAGTAATTTCGTGGTTCCAGCCTTTCTCAGCCTTTAATGACGTATTTATCACACCTGCGGATGGGCGCATTTCAGAAATGCTGGGAGGGGAATAGCCATGAGCCACTTTGGCAACGATACTCTGATGCGTTCCTATTTTTCGTAAAATCGCCAAACGTGGCGAGAAAATCGCTTCATTACCGATGTATTCTGTCCAATAACTGCTCAAACTACCCGAGAAGGTAAAGATCCAATTCGATAAACCCACATATTCATTTTGTAAGAAGAGACTGCCTTGTTGAACGTGTGTATTTTGAGTTAGTTGCAAGGTGTCTTTTACACCGTTTCGATTACCAAAAGTCGAACTATTCATTTGTCCCGCTTGGTATTCAAATCCAAGGTCGCTATTGATGATCCCTTTTCTGTGCAAGACCCCGCGCGTGGAATAATTCGGCTCGTGGCGAATTTCAAAATTTCGAATGGTGGGATTCTCGACATCATTCACTTGTACTGCCTGACTCAAATCCCAAGCCCAAACGTTATTCACCACCTGTGAAGCCCGCGCACTTAAACCATAACTTTTTATTTTAAATGTCGCTCCTTGCTGTTGCGCACTTTTAAAAGTACCTGCCGCAGGTCTGGCTTGCTCTGGATTTGCGAGGAATTGGGCCTTGGTTAGGCCCCCTGGGGTTTGGTAGGCTAAATCCACATAATAAGTACTTAAGTCGAGATTAAGCTCTTTTGCAAAGCTGTGGTGGAATTCGTACGAAATCCATTGTTTCTTCATCGCGGATTGCGCCCGATACCCTTCTTGCTGGTTAAAGGAGGTGTATAATCTGTGGTTTTCAGAAGAAAGATCGATTGCTGTTTTGAGACCACCCAGAGAGTGGTAAACTGTCTCTGCGTTCAGCACATTTCCCCTTGCTCCACTTTCAAAAAGCAAAGCTCCTCCTGTACCTGCTCCATAAATCCCAGCGGAAGGGCCTTTCGTGATGGTTAGGTTGGAGAAAAGGGCCGGTTCTAGGAGCGATATATAGGTATTGTTACCTGCATCCGTAAACGGAATCTGATTCCAGTAGACTTTGGTATTTCGTACCCCAAAAGGCGCACGCAAGGAACTCCCGCGAATGGCAATACGGTAACTGCCCGGCGAACGTTCCTCCATTCGAACACCTGCCATAGCATTCAAAGAGGAAACAAACTGGGTCGAACTAAAGCGCTGAAGATCGGTACTTCGTACAAATGCATCCGGGGTATTTAAGGCACTACGTTTTTTTTCAAAAACATAGACTTTTACATCGTCCAATACTTTAGTGGAATCAGTTTGTGCAAACGCTGAATAATAAAAGAGTAGGAGAATTAATTTCTTCATTTTAGAAGAAATAAGTGAATAAGGTCGATGGAATGATTGCTTGAGAGGCAGTAATGGTTTTAGATTTTGGATTAGATACGGCACCTAAATTCAGGATTTCGATATTGAAACTAAAACCAAATTTTCCCCGATTAAAATCTATTTTTGCCTTATAATTCAGGTTATTTTCAGAAATCACGGATTCGAATGGCACCCCAATATAGCGGCCATACAAGGTTACATCCCGAAAAAGAGGCTCGAAAACTTTTGCTTGGACGAAAACATTTGTCTTTCCTGGAATGTAATATCCCATTCCTGCGCTGAATCCATGCAATGAATATTTTTCTTCTTCAATGTATTCTGCACGGGAGGAGCTGATTTTTCTACCAATGGATTTGCTATATATACTTAAACTAGGCATCCATCTGCTTGCATGTAATTTAGGAGAGGTATTCCATTGTAACCCTATTTCAGCTTCACCGCCTCTGTAGGATGCATTAAGTTCTTCGCTAGCTGAGAGGGGTTGATTTCCACTTGTCATTGGAGGTTCGATGAATTGATAGCTAGAACGATCTACTGGACTATTCATTACATTCCCAAGTGTTTTCAATGCGATGAAGGTTCGGCGGTTTTTTTCTGGGTTTTGGAAAGTGATTTCCGCTGCTAAATCCAAGGTTACTTGATTTTCATACCAAGAAAGATAAGATGTACCAATACTCGAATTAAATCGGAATTTTTGGCCAAAACTACCAAATGTAATCGCGAAAAAAAGAAGGGCTAAGCGGAATCTCATAGGAACAAATATAGCAGATATTACCAATACTTCCCCTGTTTTTTTAGGGCAAAAATTAATCCTCTGGTAATGATTATTAGGTGGTTGATTAAATTAGGTATTAATCCAAAATGGGACTTCAACACCTCATACCGCTCTTTCCAGGATCGTTTCAGGTTTTGGACGGATGCACCACCCATCAAGTAGTTGCAAATAGGGTCACTGGACTTCAGAATTAGTTTGCTTTTTTTCAATACCTGAATCTCCCAATCGATATCAGAACTTAAGCGATATTCCAGATTAAATAAGGGAGCGATGCTGCGTTTTGCAATAAATGCCTGATGGCAAACCAGCATGCCATTCTTGAAATCTCTCCAGCTTAATTGCGCAGGCAAACGATGAGGCGTTACCTCGCTGCGTATACCCAATGACTGTCCCTCATTATTTACGAAAACGGCTTCTCCATACAACACATCAGGATTTTCGGCTAGTTCTTGTAAAAGGTTTTTCAAGGTATTTGCAGATGCAAAAGTATCACCCGCATTCAAAAACAAGATATAATCCCCTTTTGCCATTTGCATTCCCTTGTTCATTGCATCATAAATGCCCTTGTCTTTCTCAGAAATGACTTGGTTTATCTGAGTTTTATTCGCCTCAATGATGGACAATGTTTTATCTTTCGATGCCCCATCCACCACGATATAATCAATCTCTTCCGCGCAGCCTTGTTCGAACACACTATTTAGCGTTCGTTCGATATAGGCCTCTGCCTGGTAGGTGATGGTAATAATGCTAAGCTTGGGCATAATAGGCGAGGTGTTGCTGGGCAACGGTGGTTTGGTCGAATAATTGTAGCGCGCGTTCCCTTGATTCGGCTCCGGAGGTTGTAGACTCGAGGCACCAGTTTATTCCTTTTGCCAAATCTGCTGGGTCAAATGCCTGAGCCACATAGCCCGTCACTTCGTGTTCAATCATTTCCGGAATTCCTCCCACTTCGAATCCGACGCAGGCCGTGCCGCAGGCCATCGCTTCCATGATCGTATTAGGTAGATTTTCTTCCAAAGAAGGTGTCACAAACACATCTGCCGCCGCATAGATGTCGCGCATTTTCGCTGGGTCTGAAACCTGTCCGAAATTATGCGCTTTCAAAGGTAATTCTTCCGCCATCTCTCCGCCCACGATGAGCAGTTCGGTGGTATGAGCATCCAAATACTGCAAGGCCTCTTTCAAAAGATGAAACCCTTTAGCAGGAGCATTGACACGCATGGCAACAAAAAGGACATATTTCTTGTTCGGATCTAATCCTAAGCCAGTAGCGTTTGGCGAAAAGAATTCCGTATCAATAGCGTTTGGAATGGTTTTAATGGAGTGGCCTCCCAAAATGCTACTTTGTTTCGCCCTATTTCCTAGCCAATTACTGCAGGTTATGATGTGCAGGTTTTCCGAAGCGAATCCAGCTTTCTTCGCCTCCCACATCCGGTGTGAAAGATCATTCGGATTCGGATTTTTTAAGAATTTGCAATCCCCACAGCTCTGCTGAAAATGCTCGCATGAACCGCTGTGGTGACAGCCTCCCGTAAAAGCCCACATATCATGCAAGGTCCAGAAAACAGGTTTGTTTAGCCTAGTCAGTTGAGCAATATCGCTCACAGACAGAAAGCCAAAATTCACCCAATGCAAATGCACAATATCTGCCTGTTGAATCAGCGGATGATTCGAAATATCACTCCCAAAAACTCCCGGATTGAATAGGAATCTGATCGATTTATCTTTCTCGAAACGCAAAAAGAATAAGCGCTCAGCGATGAATTTCAACCAAGAAATCAGGCCATTGCCGAATTTGATCGCGTTTGAAGTACTTCCCTTTTCTCTCACGAGGTAGTCGACTTGATGCCCCTCTTTTTCTAAAGCCACTTTTAATCTGCCCGCCGCAATCCCAGCCCCGCCATTGCTGTCGTGGTAGGAGAGGAGGACGATATGTAGCTTCTTAGCACTCATTAAGCGAAGATTTCAGCTAGTTGTGCTGCGATTCTTTCGGCTGCCTTACCATCCCAAAGCGGTGGAATACTCCCTTTCTTTACCTTGCCTGCTAAAATCTCTTGCAAGGCCGCGTAGGTTTTCTTCGGATCTAAATCCGATAATAATTGATTCGTACCTAAAGTCACCGTGATCGGACGTTCCGTAGAATCTCGGAAGGTTAAACAAGGAACTCCTAAATAGGTTGTTTCCTCTTGAATTCCACCTGAATCCGTTAAGATGGCAGTCGCATTGGACATCAATTGTATGAATTCTAAATAGCCCAAAGGCTCGGTCATAATCAAGTTTTGTGCCTGATCTAATCGCTCCGCCAAGCCAAATTTCTCCATGTGCGCCCGCGTTCTTGGGTGAATAGGGAAGATGATTTTCGTATCCTCACTGCTCAATTCGATTAATTCCAGAATGGATTCAAGACCCTCTTTCGTGTCCACGTTCGCCGGACGGTGCATGGTCATCACGATGTAGTCGCCTTTAGTGACTCCGAGGTCTTCAAGTATGGTTGTGGTTTTTGCTTTTTCTTGGTAGCGCACTAACGAGTCAATCATCACATTCCCGGAGAAAAACACACGCTCATCTGCCACACCTTCATTTTTCAAGTGTTGCAATCCGCTTTCCTCTGTCACAAACAAATAATCCGCTACACTATCGGTTAAAATTCGATTTAATTCCTCTGGCATAGTGCGGTCAAAGCTGCGTAACCCTGCCTCTACGTGAGCGACTTTGATTCCCATTTTGATGGCTACTAAGGTACAGGCCAAAGTCGAAGTAACATCCCCCACCACAATAATCAAGTCTGGCTTCTCAGCTTCCACGATTTTCTCGAAGGCCACCATAATCTTTGCTGTCACTTCCGTATGGCTTCCGCCCCCGATTCCTAAAAAGAAATCCGGTGTAGGTAATTCCAGTTGCGTAAAAAACACATCACTCATCTTCGCGTCAAAATGCTGACCAGTATGAACGATCTTTGATGTCCATCCGGTTAACTTTTGGATCGCACGATGTAGCGGTGCCACTTTCATGAAATTAGGACGAGCGCCTACGACTTGAATTACTTTCATTTGATTTTTATCTGAACTTTAAATATAACAAGAATCTTTTTAAAGAATAGAGCACAAAGCATAAAGCACAAAGTTTGTATCCCCTGCGGGGATGAACTCGTGAAATGTAAAAACGCTTTATTCTTTATTCTTTATGCTTTGTGCTTTGGAGTCCGAAGGACTCCCCATCGCGCCCTTAAACGCCTCCATATAATTCCCCAGCACGGAATGTATATTAATCTCTTTTTCAATTATCTCTCTAGACCTTTGGCCCATCTTCGTAATCATCTCAGGATTTGAAAATAGCTTTTCAATTACCTCTTTCAAACTTTCAAATGAACCCGATTCAAAGTAATGTCCGTTATATCCCTCTCTCACAAGACGTTTTTCGGTGCCATCTGCCACGGAACAAACGACGGGTTTGGAGAAACACATTGCCTCATTGATAGATAATCCACCCATGCCGGCTAAGACATAGATTCCCGATTCGCAGGTGATTTTGCCTAGTTCTTTGGGGTCATAAATACCTCCATAAAATTTTATAAAATCGTAGCCTGAAGCCTGCGCTTTTAAAGCTTCCAGCTCCGGCCCGTCACCTACAATACTTAATTCGGTCTGCGGGTATTTCGCACGTAAAGCGATAGTCGCTTCGATCAATAAATCTACCTGTTTCCATTTTACTAGACGTCCAATATGCAAAAGTCGGAATGGATTAGCGGCAACGTCTTTTAATTCGTTCGCCGTGTTTAGTAGCGCATCTGTATCCGGCGAATTTGCGGTGATAAATACTTTCTCTGCCGGAACGCCATAACTGGCATGCAAGGCCACTGCTTCATCTAAATAATTGATGTGCGCGTCTACCA
>CANFWR010000097.1 GCA_947450865.1 Cytophagaceae bacterium | reverse complement strand
TCATAAAATTCAAGGGGCAAATCATCCGGGTCCGCGATAAAGGTAAATCGCTTTCCAGTGAACTCATCGATGCGAATGGGCTCCGATTCGATGCCTTTTTTGGTTAATTCCTGCACAGTCAAGTCCAGGTTATTTACTTGAAATGCCAAATGCCGCAAACCACAACTTTCCGGCCTCGAAGGACGAGCAGGAGGGTTAGGGAAAGAGAACAATTCAATCACGTAGTGATCGTTCAGTGCTAAATCCAATTTATAGGAATCGCGCTCCTCTCGGTACACTTCACGGATCACCCATAATCCTAAGCCCTCTGTATAAAAGGCTTTCGAGCGGGCATAATCCGAGCAGATGATCGCGATGTGGTGGACGGAATGTAAACCTAAAATATTCATCTATTTAATGGATACGGCGATTTTAGAGTCTGCAGTCCCGTAATATAGGAACCACTTACCTTTATAGGGCACTAAACCTTCCACAAAACAAACTTCGTTGACTTCACCTACTTTTTCATAGGGTTGGTTAGGCCAAATAAACGGCTCATTCGTTCTGGCAATTACTTTATAAGGTTTCTGTGCATCGAACAAAACCTGTCCGGCCGCATAGGTAAATTTAGGGAAACGTGTTTCATTGTAATTCGCCGCGTTTGAGCTGTTGTAGATTAACACAATTCCTTCTTTGCGAAGCAGTGCATACGGCCCAGGCTCCACTAAACGGCTGTCAAAATAGCCAGCACGCGGTTTTAAAACGGATAAGCGAACATTTGTTTCTGCGTTTTCAAGAATGTCCCAATGGCGCAAATCTTTGGAAGTAGCTAGGAATAAATCGGTGTCGCCGAAATACATATAATAGTGTCCATTTATTTTTTTTGCCACGATGCTAGTACCGTTTTGAACCGAAACGATAGCACCCGATTTAGACCAGGTATTCAGGTATTTTTCGGAGGTAAAAAGGGGACCTATTTTCTCCCAAGTATGTAAGTCTTTCGAAAATGCGCCGCAAAGTCGTGCGAATTTGCCGTCGTAAGAAGTATAAGTCAAGAAATACCCTCCGTCTTCCGTTTCTACAATCCGTGGATCTTCAATTCCACCTGGCCATTCGAAGCCGCGGAATGCGTCATTCGTAGGGAATAAGATAGGTTCAGGATTCTTTTTGAAATGAATGCCATCTGCACTGGTGGCTAAACCGATGCGGGAAGTGCCCAAAGAGTCTTGCGCACGGTACAATAAGTGAACGAGGCCTTTGCGAACAAGGGCTGTTGGATTTAAGACGTTTTTGTTTTCCCAGCCTACTTTTTTCCCAGAGATGGGATCGAGGAAACGCGCTTCAAGCGAAGGGGAAAGAATTGGATTTTCAGCGTCTGCTTTTTTAAATCCGGTCAGCTGCCAGGTTTTAGCAGTGGCCGAAAGCGATAAGCTCAAAAGCACCCACAATAAAATTCGTTTCATTTTCGACTCGATTTAGACGTCTAAATTACGAAAAAAGAACGAAAGCTACCGGTAATATAGTACAAGAAAGGAGACTTAGTCTTTGAAGATTTTGTCTTCGATTCCTTGGTTGATGACGTAGTTTGTGAGTGATAGGCGAATTTGGCCGGTTTTGCGCGTATTTACCGGTGCTACCGCGGTGCGGTTGATGTCGACTACCACGCCTTTCGGGATCTTGAATTTTTTCACGTCCACTGTGATATTCAATTCGGAAGGTAGGCCAAAGGCTTTTTCAGACCCATACACATAGGTGGATAGGACGGTTCCGTTGCTGCGGGAGGTGATTTGGGATTTTAATATCAAATCTAAGGTAGAATCGACCCAGATTTTCGCTAATACTATTTCTCCTGAATCGTCCGTGGGAAGCAAGGTGATCGACTCTGTTTTTACGCCATCAATGACTTCGAAACCGGTGAATAAAGCATTGTATGCCGCTTTGTTCTTTAGTAGGGCAGTTAAGTCGGTGAAACCTTTTTTGGGCAAAATAGCAATCCCTTTTGTAATCATCCGGAATTTTTCCGGCTGCTTGAAATAAATCGTCGCCTTAGCCGGCATAATCTTAATTAACGGAATGTCGGATTTAATCTGCGCATCCACTTTATAATCGCGCACCTTGTTCATTCGGGCTAAAACCTGCACAACCGTCTTGTTCGCATCTTGCGCAAACATCGAGAAGGAAAGAAATAAAAAGAGTAGGCGCATCATGATTGAATGTCTTTGCGGTGGAAGGTATATAACGAAACGGAAATTAACACCACATTGTGGGCCACTAAAACGCCAACGGATCTCCAAATCGCCGAAAGCGGCAAGGGATCTTCAAAGAACGAGCGCCAAGCCGCCATGTGTGTCGTAAATAAATACGGTTTAATCGGATCAAAAACACGCACGTCCAAGGTCCCGATAATCGTAAACAATAAGATAACGGACATGGTCGCTACAATAGGACCAATCGAATTGTCCGTAAAACAAGACAAGCAAATGGACAAAGAACTCACCGTAAATAGCGCTAAAAACGCCACCGCAAACCCGCCCAAATAACGCCAATTCACATCTGCTTCCTGCAAAATCACTAATCCATCCGAATTCAATACCATCATATCGCCCGTCCCAAAAAGTAATTTCCCGACTACCACTGACATTACGCCCATCCACAAAATGACGATTAAGGTGTAGATGCCTCCGGCAATAAACTTGGATAAAAGTAGTTGCACGCGTGAGATGGGCTTCGTCGCTAGCATGCGAATAGTACCCATCGCCGCCTCTCCTGAAACTAAATCGCCCGTTACTAAGGCGACCAATAGCGGAATTTGGACCAATAACATTTGCAAAATGATGAAAGCGACCAGATTTCCGTTCAACACATTGCCTTCAAAGGTCAATGTCTGTTCGAAGGATGAGGTCACAAAGGAGATGATGGACATACCATCTGCTTTCAATGCAAATTGGATGACGCCCACTAGAACGGTGATGGCAGCGAGCCCTAAATAGCTGCGGGGCTTCAGCGCTATCTTGATAATTTCGTTGTATATGCTGTTAATTAGGATCATTGGTTCACAATTTTAATGAAATAATCCTCCAGCGTGCGTTTCGCTTCTAGGCTATAAATTTCGATGTTTTGCTCGATTAAAAATTTCGTTAAAGCAGGTATTTCTGATTTTTCGATGGGGAATTGCACGGAAGAATCACCTACATTATCCCAGATTAGCGAAGGTTTCCAGGCTAATAAGGCATTTTTTGCGGCTGGCATTGGACTCGCCTCCAGACGTAAAATTAGGTTTTCGCCATTCATCAGATCACTCACATTTCCTTCTACAATCGACAGGCCTTTGTTAATGATGACCATTCGATTGCAGATCAGTTCGATTTCAGCCAAATTATGGGACGACAAAAGTACCGTTTTGTTTTGCTCGTTTTTCAGACGCAAAATCAAGTTTCGGATATCGATAATCCCTTGGGGATCTAAACCCGTCGTGGGTTCATCTAAAATGATGAGGTCTGGGTTGTGCAGGAGCGTTTGGGCGATGCCTAAACGTTGTTTCATCCCGTGCGAGAAACCTGCAAACTTATCTTTTTCGCGACCTCCTAAGCCTACAAAGTCTAACATTTTGTAGATTTCTTGCTTGCTGGAGGGTTTTCCGGAGATGCGAGAGAAGATCTCCAAATTTCGGTAAGCCGATAAATATTTATAGAAATCAGGTTTTTCGATGATACTCCCGATGCGACCTAAGATGGATTCGCGGTGGGTGGTGATGGATTCGCCAAAAATCTCGACCGTCCCGCTGTCTGGTTTAATCAACGAATTCAGGCAACGAATGCTAGTGCTTTTTCCGGCACCATTGGGACCTAAAAAGCCAAAAACATCGCCTTTGTAAACAGAAAAACTAACGTCTGAGACGGCTTGGAAGGAACCAAATTTTTTAGATAGCTGGCGGACCTCGATAATTTTTTCAGGCATAGTTTATAAACACTGGAAAACTAAAAAAAGTTTTACTTTTTGATTAAACTATGGGAGGTCTAAAATGTCCATTAGATTACCAAATAATAAATTTTACAAAAAATGTTAAAAAATTATATAGCATTGTGTAGTAGTGTAAAAAATTATTTATAAATTTTCGCATTACAAGTTAGTAATTGTCAGTCAATTACTGATTTATCACTCAAACCTTTTATTTATATGAAAAACAATTTCTACGTAAGCAGAGTGGTCTTTCTACTGGCCTTGATGCTCACCTTATCCTGGGTGGCATTTGGTCAAGACCGAAAAGTTGCGGGAACAGTCTCAGACGCCAAGGGCGGAGGGATTCCCGGAGTTTCTGTAGTGATTAAAGGTACAACTACCGGTACCACTACGGATGTGAATGGTGCATTTAGCCTAAATGTGAAAGGCAATGCAGAATTAGTTGTTTCTTCTGTAGGTTTTAAAGCGGTTTCTGTTTCAGTAGGAAACAGAAGTTCACTTTCGATTACCTTAGAGGATGACGTGAGTCAATTAAACGAAGTCATCGTTACAGGTTATGCGTCTCAACGTAAAAAAGATATTACGGGAGCGGTAACGGTAGTAGGTGCGAAAGAATTAACGGCAGTGCCAACCGCTTCATTAACTCAAATGTTACAGGGTCGTGCGGCCGGTGTGACGGTAGGTAATGATAACTCCCCTGGTGGAGGAACGATGGTTCGTATCCGTGGTTTTGGATCGATTAACAATAACTCCCCACTTTATGTCATTGATGGTGTGCCTACTCAAGGTACCTTGAATCAAATTAACCCAAGTGACATCGAGTCGATGCAGGTATTGAAAGATGCATCTGCAGCGTCTATTTATGGTGCTCGTGCGGCGAATGGGGTTGTGATCATCACGACAAAACGTGGTGGCGAAGGAGAGCCTAAGATTAATTTTGACATGTATACGGGTATGCAAGATGTAGGTAAGACCTTGAATCTATTGAATACGAAAGAATTAGGTCAATACTATTACGAATCAGAAATCGGTGCAGGTAAGCCGGCGGGAACATCACCTTCAGCACAATACCGTTTTGGAGCAGATGGAACACAAACGGTAGCTGATTATATTTATCCTAACGTTTATGGTGACCTTCCTTCGAACTATACCTATACGAATGATATTGCGGATCCTAAATTAGGGGTTACTGCATTCAATATTACAAAGGCGAATAAGGCTGGAACGGATTGGCAACATGAGATTTTTGGCCCTGCTAAAATCTCTAATTACCAATTAAGCGCAACTGGTGGATCTAAATATGGTAAATATGCGATCTCAGGTAGCTACTTCAATCAAGACGGTATCTTGAAATACACCGGTTACACACGTTACTCAGTTCGTGCGAACACGGAATTCAAGAAAGGGAAGTTGACTTTTGGAGAGAACTTCACGGTTTCATATGACGAGAAAATTGGTGTTCCTTCAGGAAACAACAACGAATCAAACCCAATCATGTTTGCGATTCGTATCCAACCGATCATTCCCGTATTTGATATCACAGGAGGTCCTAAAGGCTTAGGTGGTACTAATACATCAGACTTAAACGGTTTTGCTGGATCTCGTGGTTCGAACTTAGGTAATGCACCTAACCCATTAGCGCGTCAATGGAGAGAGAAAGATAACCCTACTAAAGGATCTCACATCTTCGGTAATGTGTTTGCGGAAGTGGAAATCATTAAAGATTTGAAAGCACGTACTAGCTTAGGTTTTGAGTACAATAACTACAACCAGTCCGTGTATTTAAACCGTGATATTGAAGCAGCTGAACCTCGTTCATCTAACTCATTAACGGTATATAACTCGTATGACCGTGCAATTACTTGGTATAATACGTTGAACTACAACAAGACCTTAGGGGATCATACCTTTAATGTGTTAGTAGGTACGGAATCTGTTTCTACGTATGGATATGGATTCAATGCTGCTCGTTCAAACTTTGCTTTTGATGATCCTTCTTATCGTTATTTGAATAATGGATCTGCTGCAGGTCTTTCGAATGCAGGTTCAGGTGCGACAATCACGGCCTTATTCTCGCAATTTGGTAAGGTGAACTATTCCTACAAAGATTTCTTGTTAGCTGACTTCACCATCCGTCGTGACGGTTCATCACGTTTTGCTCCAGCTTATCGCTATGGGGTTTTCCCGGCCTTCTCTTTAGGAGCTCGCTTGACGGAATTAGCCTTTATGAAGGATTTGACTTTTGTGAACGATTTGAAGATTCGTGGAGGTTGGGGTAAAACGGGTAACCAATTAATCCCGAACGTGTACAATGCTTATACATTGTATACGCCTAACCCAGATAACAATGCCTACGATATCTCAGGTTCTGGTAACTCGATTGCATCAGGTTTTGATATCGCTCAATTTGGAAATACATCAGGTCGTTGGGAAACAAATACTTCGACAAACATCGGTTTTGATGGAACGTTCTTAAACAGCAAATTAGATGTGACTTTTGACTGGTATACACGTACAACATCAGATATGTTAACTCAGGTGCCTATTCCTAAGACAGCTGGTACAGCAACTATTCCGTACGTAAATATTGGTGAAGTAAATAACACAGGTATTGACTTAAACGTAACCTACCGTGATCGCATTGGGGATTTCCGTTACAGTGTTTCAGCGATGTATTCTCAATACAAGAACAATGTGGTTAAGTTGAATGATGACCCTAATGCAACGGTATTTGGATTCTCTACTCGTCTTCCAGCGATCTCCGTTACGAAGGCAGGTTTACCAATCGCTAGTTTCTATGGTTACATTGTAGATGGTGTGATCAAGGATGATGCGGAGGCTGCTGCAGCCCCTAAATTTGGAACCTATACACGCGCAGGGGTATTTAAATTCCGTGACGTGAATGGTGACGGTGTGATTACAGCGGCTGATAAAACAATTATCGGTAATCCTCACCCTGATTTCTCTTATGGTTTAAATCTTACATTAGGATACAAAAACTGGGAGTTAACGGCGTTTGCGCAAGGTGTTCAAGGAAACTCTTTATTTAACTACTTGAAATACTGGACTGACTTCAACACATTCCAAGGAAACCGTTCTACAGATATGTTATACAACTCTTGGAAGAAGCAAGGAGATGTGGCATTATTACCTCGCTTGAACTCTCAAGATGGTACATCGCAACAAATCTCGTCTTACTTCGTAGAAGATGGATCGTACATGCGTATCAAGAATATCCAATTAACATATACGGTACCTAAGAATTTATTGAGCAAGATTAAGTTAAGCAGCGTACAAATTTATGTACAAGGTCAAAACTTATTCACCTTCACTAAATACAAAGGTTTAGATCCAGATATCAACTTGAGAACTTCAGGTAATGATAACCAAGATATTCACATGGGTATCGATGAAGGTGCATTCCCTGTGGCTAAATCATATAATGTAGGTCTAAGAGTTGGATTTTAATTAGAACAAAATCAGATAAAAAAATGAAAAAGTTAATCATCATCAGCGCTTTAGTAGCGACCGTAGGTATCAACTTTTCTTGTACAGATAATTTCTTTGAAATCGAGCCTCAAGGTGCGGCTTCTTTGACATCATTAAGTAACAAGAATGGGGTGAATGCCTTATTAATTGGAACTTACTCCCTAATGGATGGGGTAGGGGCAGGAAATACGGGACGTCAGTCTACGATTTCAAACTACGTTTTTGGAGGTATCACTTCAGGTGACGCTGTAAAAGGAACGGATATTGGTGACCAGCCAGAGCAAGAGTATATCGAGCAATTCAACTGGTTATCAGATAACACGTATTTCTTAGGTAAGTGGCAACACACTTATGATGGAGTGGCGCGTGCGAATGAGACAATCTTGTTAGCAAAAAGCACGGACGTGAAGGATATGACAGATGCAGAAAGAGCTCAAGTAGTAGCGGAAGCTCGTTTCTTGCGTGGTCACTACCACTTTGAGGGTAAAAAGATGTGGAACAACGTTCCTTATGTAGATGAAACTATCTATAAGAGAGACGATCCTAATTCGACGAAGATTCCAAATGACAAAAATATTTGGGCTAATATCGAGGCGGATTTCTTAGAAGCATCGAAAGTTTTACCAGCGGTACAATCTCAAAAAGGTCGTGCAACGAAATGGGCAGCATTAACCTATTTAGCGAAGGCTTATATCTTCCAAAAGAAATGGGCTGAGGCTAAGACTATTTTATTAGATGTTTATGCAAATTCAGGCAAGAAATTAATGCCAAATTTCCATGACAACTACCGTAACATCACGAACAACAATGCAGAATCTATTTTCGAAGTAGAATTCTCCATTAATGATGGTTCCACAGGTAATAATGGTAACGCGGGGGATAACTTAAACTGGCCTTATTCTGCGAACTCTCCAGGTCGTGGATGTTGCGGATTCTATCTTCCGTCTCAAAACCTAGTGAACTCATTCAAAACGGATGCAGATGGTCTACCATTAATCGGTTCGAAAGCAGACGGTACGGATGATACGTATAATACAGTGGACGTTCCGAATGACCAAGGTTTAAAATCTAACGTAGCTTTCGATTTAAAGAAAGATGTACCTGTAGATCCACGTTTAGACTGGACAGTAGGTCGTCGTGGAGTTAAGTTCTTAGACTGGGGTGTGATGCCAGGATACGATTGGATTCGTAACCAAAACTACTCAGGCCCTTACATTGGTAAAAAATGGATGTATTATTTAGCAGACGAAGGTAGCTCGACTCACTCGACTAACAAGCGTGCGGTGAATAATAACTACCGTTTATTGAAGATGTCTTCGGTGATTCTTTGGTTAGCGGAATGCGAAGTGGAATTAGGAAATTTAGCTTCTGCTGAAACCTATGTCAACTTGATTCGTAACCGTGCTAAGACGGGTTCTGTACAAGATGCTTCAGTTACGTATGCTGTTAATCCTTATCCTACAGGCACATTTGCGGCTAAAGGTGCAGATTACGCACGTAATGCTGTTCGTATGGAGAACCGTTTAGAGTTCGCGATGGAAGGTCACCGTTTCTTCGACTTAGTTCGTTGGGGAATTGCAGAGCCTTACTTGAACAAGTACTTGAAAGAAGAGTCTGTGAATGGTACTGACTTAGCTGGACGTACGTATAACAAGCGTGGTTACTTAGTAGGAAAAACATTCAAAGCAGGTCGCAATGAATATTTCCCACTTCCTAACGACGAGATCTTAAACTCTCAAAAGAATGGGGCTGCTACCTTAAAGCAGAATCCTGGTTATTAATAGCTTGGATTAAATTAATGAAGAAGTCAGGGCTGAAAGGTCCTGACTTTTTTTATATTTGACCTATAAACCTATTTTAATGCTTCGTCCCCTTCGGTATATTACCCCCTATTTCTTATATGTGCTGGCTTTTCTTGCCTTTAC
>CANFWR010000096.1 GCA_947450865.1 Cytophagaceae bacterium | reverse complement strand
CCGCAACAAGTGGTGGTGCAAAATGGAAAAGTAGTTACCGTGAATGGGGCGGCTTATAATTCATCACTTCGCTATGGGGTGATTCCTACGATTCCGGAATTACTGTTAACTATCAAATCGCATTTGGATAAAAATCCAGTTAAGAAAACGCTGAATTTTAATCAAACCTATGGTTATCCGACCAGTGTGTTTTTTGATTTTTCAGAGATGATGGCCGATGATGAACTCGGCTATGAGGTGACTAATTTTAAGCTAAACTAATCATCGCTTTAATTACCTGTTTTTCTGGCAGGTGAATGGTCTTGAAAATATCATTCACGTCCTTCCAGTTATGTCGATGAGAGATAAATGGGTCTGCCTGAATCTTACCTGAGCGGAATAAATCCATCACGTAGTTGAAGTCTTCTATCGTCGCATTTCGGCTACTCATCAGCGTCGCTTCTCTTTTGTGGAATTCTGGATGCGAAAAGGAGATTGCCTGTTTTTGTAATCCGATCAACACGTATTTTCCACCGTGGGCTATTTTAGCGAATCCTGATTCAATCGCGTTCAGATTTCCGGTCGCATCGATGACGGTTTTGAACGTCCCTGCACTCGCTTCCGTAATCCCTAAATTCTCCACGCAAAATTGCAAACGAGAGGCGTTGGGTTCCGCCACTTCGACTATAGCCCCTTGAATTTTAGCGAGTAAAATGGTAAAAAGACCAATAGGCCCGGCGCCCATCACGAGGACTTTTTCGCCTGCTTTTAGATCCGCGCGGCGAAGTCCGTGTGCTGCGATGGAAAGCGGTTCGACTAAGGCAAGCTCGTCTGCTGAAAGTCCTTTTCCTGGTAAAATGTAGCGATCTTCCACCACGATGTATTCGCGCATTCCGCCGTCTGTATGTACTCCAAAAACCTGGATATTTTCACAGCAATTCGGCTTTCCGGCCACGCAGGCGCCGCAAGTAGCACAATTAAAATAGGGGATAATGGTGGCTAATTCGCCAGGGGAGAATGCGTCCGATTCCACGATTTCTACCGCCAGTTCGTGGCCTAAAATGCGGGGATAGGAAAAGAACGGTTGGTTACCGGCGAAGGCATGAATATCTGTTCCGCAGATGCCAATGTTGCGTACGCGAAGGAGGGAAAATCCGGGTGCGCGTTGAGGCATTTCGGCTTCTTGAAGACTTAACGTTCCGGGCTCATTACATATCCATTGTTGCATAGGGTTGAAATTAACAATTTTAATTAAATTAGGCTCGATAAAATCTAAACCTTATGAAAATCAAGTTCTTAATTTTGGCGCTTTGCCTTTTCGCGGGCAACGCATTTGCCCAAAAAACCTATCAAAATAACTGGGAATCCATCGATAGCCGCCCCGTACCGGGTTGGTTTGAAGATGCGAAATTTGGCATCTTTATTCACTGGGGATTGTATTCTGTGCCGGCGTATAGTCCGACTGCCAGAGACAAGGTGGGCGTGTACGATCGCTATGCGGAATGGTACTGGCGTCGCTGGCAAGAGCCCAATAAGACGCAGCATTTCTTTACGGATTTTCATAACAAGGCTTTTGGGCCTAATGTCAAATACCAAGACTTCACGAATCAATTTAAAGCCGAGCTTTTTCAGCCAGACGAGTGGGCTAAATTGTTCGAAAATGCAGGCGCAAAATATGTCGTATTGACGTCCAAACACCACGAGGGTTTTACGCTTTGGCCATCAAAACAATCGTGGAATTGGAACGCGGTGGATGTGGGTCCGCACCGGGATTTACTAGGGGATTTGACTAAATCTGTCAAAAGCAAAAACATCAAAATGGGTTACTACTATTCGCTACTTGAGTGGTACAATCCGCTCTATAAAAAGGAGACGCTGAACGAGTACATCGACCAGTACATGTTCCCGCAGATGAAGGACTTGGTGAACACCTACCATCCGGATTTGGTTTGGACCGATGGCGAGTGGGATTATACGTCGGATAAGTTGCGTAGCACGGAGTTTTTGTCCTGGTTATACAACGATTCGCCGGTTCGCGCGAGTGTGGTCGTGAACGATCGTTGGGGCAAGGAAACGCGCAGCAAGCACGGTGGATTTTACACGACGGAATACGATTTAGTGCATAATGGGGATGCGAATGGATTGGATTTTGCCAAACCCTGGGAGGAATGCCGCGGCATCGCCGGATCTTTTGGCTATAACCGAAACGAAAATCTGGAGGACTATTCTACTTCCGAACAACTCGTGCACATGTTGATTAACAAGGTGGCGCGCGGAGGCAATTTATTGCTGAACATCGGACCTACCGCAGATGGCCGGATTCCGGTGATTATGCAGCAGCGTTTGACGGACATCGGATCTTGGTTAAAGGTGAATGGCGAGGGGATTTATGGTACGCGTAAGTGGGCCAAAGCTCCTAAGGTCACGCCCGCCACAAAACAATATTTCACTCAAAAAGGCAATGATTTATACCTAATTACGACGGAATTCCCGACGGCCGCGCTTCAAGTGGCGGGTGTGAAAAAACCAGTTTCGGTGACGCTAGTAGGTTCTTCAGCGGTGGTTAAGTCAACGTTTAAAAATGGAGTATTAAGCATCGCTCCTCCGGCAGTTACTCCGGGGAATAGTCCGTGTCAGTATGCGTGGACTTTTAAGCTAGCTTCGGCGGTAGAGTAGAGATTATAGAGTATAGAGTAGAGAGAATGGTAAGTGGTAAATGATGAATGAATCCTTCGGACTCATTCCCTCCGGACTACTGCCCACTGTCCACTGTCTACTGCCTACCGTCCTCTGCCTACTATTTTTATCGATCATAAAAAATCAGTTTATCGATCATAAAAGAGTATAAAATGATTGATATATCGTATTTTTGTGATCGATAAAAGAACCGATGCCTAAAAAACGCGTAAATAGAGACCTAGAGATCATTCAGTTCGTGAAGGATCATCCCCAAAGTTCCTCGCAGGAAATTTTGGACGGATTGCAATTGCCTATCAGCGTGATCACGTTACGAAGGTCGCTTCAAGATTTGTGTGCGAAGGGACTTTTGACCCGAATAGGCGAGTTGAAAGGTAGTCGCTATGCAATAAGCGAAGGTTTTGCCGTACTAAGTCCGATCGATTTAGGCGACTATTTCAGCCAAGAAATTGATGATCGCGCGATTCAGGCGTCTTTTAATTTAGATTTAATCAGTGAAACGCTGAAGAATTTGACGCTCTTTACGGAGAGGGAGACTTCTTTGTTGCAGGTTTGGCAAGAAAAACACAAAACGAATACGGCTAAGTTATCGGATGACGTTTATAAAAAAGAGTTAGAGCGATTAGCAATAGATTTAAGCTGGAAATCATCTCAAATCGAGGGGAATACGTATTCTTTGCTGGAAACGGAGCGCTTGTTAAAGGATAAAGAGCCGGCGGCGGGAAAAACGAAGGACGAGGCGATTATGTTGCTGAATCACAAGGAGGCGATCGATTTTATCATCCAAAATCCTACTTACATTAATCCGTTGACGGTTTCAAGTATTGAGGATATCCATAGTATGTTGGCCAAAGAATTACCCATCTCCCGCAACATCCGGAATAGTCGTGTGGGGATTTCTGGGACAAATTATACGCCGCTAGATAATGAATACCAAATCAGAGAGGCTTTGGAACAGATGTGCGAGCTGGTAAATGCAAAGGAAGATGTGTTTGAAAAGGCCCTCTTAGTGCTGGTTTTGATCTCCTATATTCAACCCTTTTCTGATGGCAATAAGCGCACCGCCAGAATCATCAGCAATGCGATTCTGTTAAAAAATGGCTATTGCCCCATCTCGTTTAGAACCATCGATTCGCTCGAATACAAGATGGCGATGCTGGTTTTTTACGAGCAGACGAACATTCAGCCGTTCAAGCAGATTTTTATGGGGCAGTTTGAGTTTGCGGTGAATACCTACTTTTAAAGAGCAAAGTTCAAAGTCCAAAGTTCAAAGATGGGAATCTAAATCTCTTCTTTGAACTTTTTGCTTTGGTCTTTGAAAAATGACGTCTGTCATTTTTCAACAATCCTCTCCCTTTTACCTTTGCCCCCATGCAAGCGGTAAGCCTAGATTTATTGAACAAGTACAACGTAGCGATTCCGCGCTACACGAGTTATCCGACGGTACCGTTTTGGGATGAGACGATTGATAGCGAACACTGGGAACGGATGTTTGTGCGTCGTTTCGAGGAGAGCAATGAAAAGGAGGGGATTAGCGTGTACATTCACTTGCCTTTTTGCGAGAAACTCTGCACTTTTTGTGGCTGTAATAAGCGCATTACGACGAATCATTCCGTGGAGGAGGAGTACATCAATGTGCTTTTACAGGAGTGGAATTTGTACCGGAAATCGATGACTTCCAAACCCGTTATTCGGGAATTGCATATCGGAGGCGGGACGCCTACGTTCTTTTCACCGCAGAATTTACAGCGGATTTTGCAGGGGATTTTAGGGGATTCAGTTGTGCCAAAGGTGCACGAATTCGGTTTCGAGGGGCATCCAAATAATACGACACACGAACATTTGCAAACGCTTTTTGAGCTGGGATTTAACCGCGTGAGTTTTGGGATGCAGGATAGTAATCCCCAGGTTCAGGAGGTGATTAATCGGGTGCAGCCTTTGGAAAATGTGAAACAGGTGGTGCAATGGGCGCGGGAGATCGGGTATGAATCCGTGAACTTGGATTTAGTGTATGGCCTGCCTTTGCAGACCTTGCCGCGGATCGAAAAGACCATTCAGGACGCGATTTCGATGCGGCCGGATCGCATCGCGTTTTATTCGTATGCGCATGTGCCGTGGACGAGTAAGGCGCAGCGACTTTTTGACGAAAACGATTTGCCGGAGGCGTCTGAGAAGATGCAGTTGTACCAAAAAGGCAAGGAACTTTTCCGCGCCGCTGGTTACACGGACATTGGGATGGATCACTTCGCGCTCCCATCGGATTTAATGGTCAAAGCGCACAACGAGGGCACCTTGCACCGCAATTTTATGGGCTACACGGTGCAGCAGACGGGTCTACTTTTAGGTTTAGGCGTCTCGAGCATCAGCGATATTTACTATGGTTTTGCCCAAAACAAGAAGACCATTCAGGAATATTACCAGCAAATCCACGCCGGCGAATTGGCCGTTTTTAAGGGCTATTTTTTAAGTCAGATGGACCAAAAAATGCGCCACTACATCCTCGACATCGCCTGCCAAGGGAAGACCCATTTTCACCAAGAAGACCTAGAAGTCCTCCGTTCATACACCTTTCACGAACTCGACGAACTCGCGATTGATGACCTCGTCACCTGGGGCGAACACGGCGTCATCGTGACGGATTTAGGTAAGCATTTCATCCGCAATATCTGCAAGGCTTTTGACCTAAAACTGCTGGCGACAGCGGAGGCCGCGCCGCAGTTTAGTAGGGCGGTGTAAAGTAAAAACCCGAGGGACATTGTCCATCGGGTTTTTGGGAATCTGATTGTTCTAATGCGATTTACAAACCGAAACGGGATTTAACCGCATTATAATTTGTGTTTATCTCTGATAAGGATAAGTCTCTATTGTACATATTTACTGTAGAGTAGTCGCCATAAACGCCATCTGACATATCCCATCGATGCGCAATGTAATAGCCCAATGAAGTTGCGCGTAAGTTTATGTTTGCAGTTCTAGAGCCTAATGAAACTCCATTTCGGTAAAGTGTCAATACAGAACCATTGTAGGTAGCCACTATTTGAACCCAGTTATTCAAATCGGATCCATAATTTGTAGTCGGTTCAAAAGTGGACCAACCTCCCATGGCTGCTGTATACCTATAGCTGTTATTAGCAGCGCCCGACCAGGCCCTTGCATTGTATGCCAAAACCATATTCACGGTTCCTCCGGATACTTTTTCAGAAAATAGACAAGGGGCATAATTTGTATTTCCTGGAACTGTAGGGTCATAATCTCCCTTTGTACCAGCTGATTTTACCCAAATTTCAACAGTAAACTTGGTGAGGCTCGCAAATCCTGTGGAAGATTGAGCAAAGCCACCCGTGCTAGGGAATCGTATCACACCACCATCATTATTTACATAGGAGCCACCACTTATTGAAAAGCTAGGGACTGCATTCCCGGTTACTAAATTGGTCCACGTAGACTCAGTTCCCGGATAACTAAGAGGATTAGCTGCATCCAAATTTAAGATCAAACCTGATTGTACGATGGCTGGTGCCTGAAACGGAGGATTTGCTAGTGTAGTAAATGTCATGACGGGCCCATAACCAGTTCCTTTACTATTCGTGGCATATGCTCGGACATTATAGGTCACTCCTGCAGTCAAGCCTGCAAGGGAACTGCTGAATGTTCCTACACTCAATGGCCCATCCGTGGTTTTGCTATCCGAAACGGTGGGTGTGCTGGAGGTGGAACTCCAACAAATACCCGAAGCAGTAATGGGCGCACCCCCATTGTCTGTAATGGATCCCCCGCTACTAGCGCTAGTGAGCGTTATGGACGAAGCAGCGCTTGTGGCTGATAGGTTAGGGACTAGGATCACTGGCCCTACGTAATTGTTATTTCCTCTAAAAAAGGATTCCTGTGCATTTGCGATAAATGCGGACAACAATAAAAAGAGTGTAATTAATTTTTTCATATGAATTTTTTTAAAGACCAAGGCTAGATTTTATTGCATTAAAATTTTGTAAAATTTCAACCTCTGATAAACCTTTTTTATAAATAAAAATTGAATTGATATCTCCGTACCAATAATTATCAGCCTTACCCACATATTCTTCGGCGGAGGTTTGATACTGGGACAATGGGCCTGAAGTGGATGATACCATAACCCCATTCACGAAAAATTTAACGGTATTAGATTCCTGTGTTACTGCAAATACATACCATTGATTGGTTGCAAGGGTTAAAACACTACTAAACGCGTTATTCCCTCCATCTGCAAAGTGAAGTTGATAACCTGAACCATTTTGATAGATATAAAAATTGAAATTTCGTAAACCACCACTAATATTTCCAAAAAGCGCTCTGTATACATTAGTTCCGAAACTTGGATTCAAGCTAGCAGCAGCAATAATGGTTTTTCCAGAATAGAGTGTGTTAAATTTAGACGTTACGAAACTCACGTAATTACTAGTTCCATTAAATGTAAATTTTTTAGGCGTTGAAACCGTATTGGCCATACTGGTTGTTGCTATGGTTCCGTTATTCACGTTAGTGCTCAAATCATACCATGTAGTTCCAGAACTGGGATAACTAGTTGTATTCCCTGCGTCAAGGTATAGCAATAAGTCAGTGGTAATTATTCTTGCAGGTACAACTGGTGCAACATAATTATTGTTACCTCCGAACATAGTTCTTTGTGCATTTGAAATTAATGCAACTAAAAGTAGTATTATGGTAAATAGATTTTTCATAAAAACATTTCTATAGACTAAAACGAGATTTAGTAAGATTAAAATGATTAGTTACCTCCGTATCAGTCAACCCCTTATTTTTAAACATCTTAACAATTGAAATATTCCCTGAAAAGCTGTAAAAGCCTAATGAACCTCTTAAATCACCGATACGGGTTTCTTGCTGCGCTAATAATGAACCTGGCAATGAATAAGTCGATTTCAAATCACCATTTAGATATAGTTTAGCTGTGCCTGAAATTCTGGAAATAACAATTTGCTGCCATGAGTTCAAAGTAAATGGAATACTAGGCCCATTAACATGACTAGTACCATCATAAGAATGAAAAACAGTTATGTTGTTATTCCAATACTCTATTCGTATGGCTGCATACGTGGCAGCATTGGCATTTATCGAAATAAAATCGGGATGGGTATTGGCAGTTGTTGTATAAGCCCACATTTCAAAAGTAAAATCTCCAGTGCCGAAATCGAAATCAGTGGATTGAGGCAAAATTACATAGGGATTCCTTCCTCCTTGTGCAATGGCATTACCATTCCCATTAAATATTAAATAGCCAGGATTGGTAGCAGTATGCGTAATTGTATTAATAAGTGTTCCATTATTTCCTTTACCAGATAAATCGGTCCATGTAGTCCCAGTTCCATTATAACTTGAAGCATTTCCTGCATCCAAATTTAATACGAGGCCTGTTGTAACTAAAGATGGAGGAGCCACTGGCCCCACATAATTATTGTTACCTCCGAACATTGTTCGCTGCGCATTGGAAATTAATGCAACTAAAAGAAATAATATGGTAAATAGTTTTTTCATAATTTTTTATAAACCATAAGTTGATTTTTGAGCATCAAATGTGGAGGTGATTTCAGAAAGGGTTAATGCGCTACTATAAATCATTGCTTTGCCAATTTTCCCAATAAATGCCCTATTGGCTTTATCAGATGGGTCACAGGCAATATAAAAATTAAGTCCTGTTAAGGTTGAATGCGCATTGTTATTAACAGCAGTTGATATCCCATTTGAATTACATAAATAAGCGGTTGCAGAATTTGCACTTACCGTTATCGCAATCATGGACCAAACATTATTCGGAACATACAAACCTGAATTCCAGTTATAGGTAGCTACATTATCATTCCAATGGTATCCAACTGAATTACTTGTATACAAATCCAGGCCTGTTGCGTATGCTGCACTTCCACTATTGCCATATCTATTAAAAATAACACCAGTATAAGCGCCCTGCGTTTGAGATGGATTTACCCAAGCAATAAATGTGGCTGTTGTTAACGAAATATTACTTTTTGTTGTAGTTGCATGTTTATTTGCAGCAAAAGTAAAACTGGCTGGGCTTGAAGTAAAAGTTGGAGTACCCACTAAAGTTGCCGTATTATTTTGCGTACTTAAATCATTCCAAGTTGTTCCTGAACCACTATAATTTGCAGGATCTAAATGTAAAATAAGATTGTTAGTTATTATAGAAGGGGTAGCAGTTGTAAAATTTACCACATTGCCATAATTTATTCCAGCACCATTTGATACAAAGGCTTTAGCATAATATAATGTAGATGATGCCAATCCATTGATACTACTCGTGTAAGTTCCTGCCGCAACATTTGATTGTATTGTAACACTTGTAGCGGTCCCAAAACTAATATCAGTACTATATACCACACCTACGCTGTAGCTTATGGCATTAGTAGGACTAATAATACCTCCTAAAATTGCACTAGTTGAACCAATGGTTCCACTTGTAGTTGATAATGCAGTTGTGTTGTATAGTTTACCATTAATATCTCTGCCTTTTCCAAAATTTGCTCCCCCTTCTGGACTTATTATTACGCTTGTATTTGAAACTGGCACCAATTGACCACTTGAAGTAACATGAATATTACTCTGCGCATTTGAAACAAATGCAACCCAAAGAGTTAATATGGTTAGAAATTTTTTCAAGTAATAATTTTATTTTGCAATACATCTAACGGAATATCTAAAACTATACCAGTTTGCATTTTG
>CANFWR010000095.1 GCA_947450865.1 Cytophagaceae bacterium | reverse complement strand
TTCTTCCGTTTCCGTACAGAAACCAGCAATCATATCCTGTGAAACGCCACATTCTTCTCCTAAAATGGCACGAATGGATTTGATTCGCTCTAAATACCATTCTCGGGTATACGAACGCTTCATTAATTCTAAAATGCGATTACTTCCACTTTGAGCTGGCAGGTGAATATTTTTACAGATATTATCGTACTTCTTCATCGTATATAATACTTCATCCGTAATATCCTTGGGATGAGAGGTAGAGAATCGCACCCGAAGTAAAGGATTAACTAAGGCAACAGCTTCTAGCAATTGGGCAAAATTAACCAGTTGACCCTCGTCAGAAGTCCATTTGTATGAATCAACGTTTTGGCCTAATAAAGTAACCTCACGGTAGCCTTGTTGGAATAATTTCTCGCATTCGTGGATGATAGAGGGTAAATCACGGGATCTTTCGCGACCTCTGGTGTAGGGAACAACGCAGAAAGTACACATATTATCACAACCACGCATGATACTGACCATGGCAGTTACTCCATTGGAATTTAATCGAACAGGTTCAATGTTGCCATAAGTCTCCTCACGAGAAAGGAAGACGTTGATGGCTTTTTGGCCATCTGATACTTCCTCTAATAAGGCAGGTAAATCACGGTAGGCATCTGGCCCAGCGACTAGATCGACAATTTTCTCCTCATCGATCAACTTGGTCTTCAAGCGTTCAGCCATACAACCTAAAATCCCCACAGTTAATGCTGGATTCTTCGCTTTCAAATGAGTGAATACTTGCAAGCGATGCCGAATCTTATGTTCTGCATTCTCGCGAATAGCACAAGTATTCAATAAAATGGTATGAGCTTCTTTAACGTTAGACGTAGTAACATACCCATTATCTTGTAAAATAGAGGTCACGACTTCTGAATCCGCAAAATTCATTTGACAGCCATAACTTTCGATATAGACCTTTTTTCCAAAAGAGTTCTCCGCCACCTGATCTTCCGAAATTCTCGGAACATCCAAACCCTCTTTCTCTTCCTTAGTCAGTACTTTTAAATCTTGCATTTTACAATCAATGAAATTTAGATTGCAAATTTATGACATTTTGGCAGTAAATCTATTCGATTCTACCGGAATTTAGATAAATAACTTGATCAGAATGCGAGGTCAATTTCTCGTTGTGAGTAACCATAATGATTCGTTGTTGCCAAACCGCTTTTAGCTCAACAAACAACTCATATAGGTTTTCAGCATTCTTATTATCTAAATTTCCCGTGGGTTCATCTGCTAATAAAAGGGTAGGGCGATTAATCAAAGCTCTTGCCACAGCCACACGTTGTTGTTCACCACCGGAGATCTGTGAGGGTAATTTGTGTAGGATAGACTGTATTCCTAAGGTTTGGACTATTTTATCAAATAGTGCTACATCTGCTTCATTCAGCTTATTTCCTTTGATAAATAACGGAAATTTGATGTTTTCTTCGCACGTAAATTCACCCAACAAATTATGAAACTGAAAAACGAAACCTAGCTTTTGATTACGGAATATGGCCTGATCTTTATCCGTTAAGGCAGCATAGTCAAATCCGTCTAAGTAAATACTGCCAGAATCTGCTTTCATTAATAGGCCTATGATCTGAAGTAAAGTACTTTTACCTGATCCAGATGGGCCTAAAATACTGACCATTTCAGATTCCTTTACTTGTAAGGAGATATTGTCTAGAATTAATTGAGTTCCATAACTTTTGGAAATATTTTTTAATTCTAACATTTTTTTGTCTTTTTTTTAGAAAATACGAATGAATGGACTCTTATTTAATATTTACGCAAATAAATAGTAATTTCACGAAATTAAAATTTTACTAAATGAATATTCACGAATATCAAGCGAAAGAAATCTTAAAAGGTTACGGAGTGCGCATTCAAGAAGGAATTGTGATTGACTCTGTTGACAACGCTATCTCGGCGGCTGAGCAATTAAAAGCTCAAACAGGTACTGGATGGTTTGTTGTTAAAGCTCAAATTCATGCGGGTGGCCGTGGAAAAGGGGGTGGTGTTAAACTAGCAAAAAACCTAGATGAGGTAAAAGAGCGCGTTTCTCAAATTTTGGGAATGCAGTTAATTACGCATCAAACTGGTCCTGAAGGAAAAAAAGTAAACAAGGTCTTAATTTCTGAAGATGTGTATTATCCAGGAGATTCTGAACCGAAAGAATACTATTTATCGATTTTATTAGACCGCGCTAAGGCTTGCAATGTGATCATGGCAAGTACAGAAGGTGGAATGGATATCGAAGAAGTGGCTGAACACAGTCCAGAAAAAATTATCAAAGAATGGATTGATCCACGTGTAGGTCTTCAAGACTTCCAAGCACGTAAAGTAGCTTTTGCTTTAGGTTTAAGCGGAGCGGCTTTGAAAGAGATGGTTAAGTTCATCCAATCATTGTACCGTGCTTATGTTGAGACTGATTCATCGATGTTTGAAATCAACCCGGTGTTGAAGACGTCTGATGATAAAATCTTAGCGGTAGATGCTAAAGTAAACTTAGATGATAACGCTTTATTCCGTCACAAAGATCTTGCGGTTTTACGTGATATTGAAGAAGAGGATCCATTAGAAGTAGAGGCATCTGAAAATGATCTTAACTACGTTAAATTAGATGGTAACGTAGGTTGCATGGTAAACGGAGCTGGTTTAGCGATGGCTACCATGGATATTATTAAATTATCGGGTGGAGATCCCGCTAACTTCCTTGATGTAGGGGGTGGAGCAAATGCTAAAACGGTGGAAGCTGGTTTCCGCATTATCTTACAAGATCCTAATGTAAAAGCAATCTTGATCAATATCTTTGGTGGTATCGTTCGTTGTGATCGCGTTGCAAACGGGGTGGTAGAAGCGTACAAAAACATTGGTGAGATTAATATCCCTATCATTGTTCGTCTTCAAGGAACAAATGCAGAAGAAGGTGCTGCGATCATTAATAACTCTGGTTTGAAAGTATTCTCAGCTGTTTTATTAAAAGACGCTGCTCGTTTAGTATCAGAAGTATTGAAATAAGTCATGAAAATTATTTGCATCGGTCGTAATTACGTAGATCATATTACTGAATTATCGAATGAAAGACCCACGGAACCGGTGGTCTTCTTAAAGCCTGATACGGCTTTATTGGATGCAAATAGTCACTTTTACTATCCTAAATTCTCCTCTGATGTTCATTACGAACTTGAGTTAGTATTTAGGATAGGCAAAGTGGGCAAAAATATAGAAGCAAAATTTGCGCACAAGTACATCGATTCTTTTGGCTTAGGTATCGACTTTACAGCCAGAGATGTACAGAGTAAATTAAAAGAAAAAGGCCTGCCTTGGGAAAAGGCTAAAGCCTT
The DNA here is from genome assembly GCA_947450865.1 of Cytophagaceae bacterium. Taxonomy (GTDB): domain Bacteria; phylum Bacteroidota; class Bacteroidia; order Cytophagales; family Spirosomataceae; genus Aquirufa. The sequence goes on along the minus strand of CANFWR010000095.1, from coordinate 6,087 downwards.
TAACGGTTCGGCCTTTGTGAGTGCCATGCAACCATTTGAACCTTCAATTCTAGAAAAGCCTATTCACTTTACTTTGCACAAAAACGGAGCATTGGTTCAAGATGGAAATTCTGAATTGATGATTTGGAATGTAGCAGAGTTAATTGAAGAGGTTTCCAAGTATTTTACTCTTAAAACAGGGGATTATATTTTTACCGGTACGCCTGCCGGTGTAGGTCCAGTGGCCATCGGAGATGTATTGACTGGAGAATTAGAAGGCACTCCCTTATTTGAATTAGCAATCTCTTAATATGAAACTACAAATAGGTAATGCGGTTCCCACCATTTCCATGGTAGACTCTGACGGAAACAATTTTGTTATTCCTAGTGGAAAGAAAACAGTCTTGTATTTTTATCCCAAAGATAATACACCTGGTTGCACTGCTCAGGCCTGCAATCTAAATGAGAATTTAGAGGCACTTCAAGCCAAAGGTTTCCAGGTAGTAGGAGTGAGTATTGATAGCAATGCTTCTCACACGAAGTTTAAAGCAAAATACAATTTAGCTTTCCCTCTTTTATCTGATCCTGAGCATCAAATAGCAGAAGCATTTGGCGTTTGGGTTGAGAAATCCATGTACGGAAAACAATACATGGGTGTTGCTAGAACAACTTTTATCATAGACGAAACAGGAATTATTACTGATATTATCGAAAAAGTGGATACCAAGAACCACAGTTCTCAAATTCACTAATCACATACCATGCAAACACAAGAAATACAAAAAATTAGCTCTCAAGTTCGTAGAGACATTTTAAGAATGGTTCACGGTTGCCAATCCGGTCACCCTGGTGGATCATTAGGTTGTACAGATCTTTTAGTGGACCTGTTTTTTAGTACCATGAATCTGAAAACAGACGCAGCTGGAAAAGTCGTGTTTGACATGGATGGAACGAATGAAGATTTATTCTTCTTGTCCAATGGACACATTTCTCCTTTAATCTATAGCGTGTTAGCGCGTCGTGGATATTTCCCTACGGCGGAATTAGCTACGTTTAGAAAAATTGATACACGTCTTCAAGGACACCCTACGCCACATGAACACTTAGAAGGTATTCGTATTGCGTCTGGCTCTTTAGGACAAGGACTTAGTGTAGCGATTGGTGCCGCTCAAGCCAAAAAATTAAATGGTGACAAATCAACCGTCTACTGTTTGATGGGAGATGGGGAACAAAATGAAGGCCAGGTATGGGAAGCAGCGATGTATGCTCCGCATCACAAGGTGGATAATTTGATTGCTTTCATTGATGAAAATGGCCAGCAAATTGATGGTCCAACAGAGAAGGTAATGAGCAACCGTGATTTAGAAGCGAAATACAAAGCATTCGGTTGGAATGTGATGCGTATGGACGGTAATAATGCGGAGGATATTAAAAATACATTGAATAAGGCTAAAGCTGAATTAGGCAAAGGATCTCCTATCATGATTATTATGAAAACGGAAATGGGTGCTGGTGTAGACTTTATGATGTATTCTCACAAATGGCATGGTGTAGCACCAAACGACCAACAATTACAAGACGCGTTAGCGCAATTAGAAGAAACTTTAGGCGATTATTAATAATAGAGAAATGGCATTATTTACCTACGAAACAAAAAAGGATACACGCTCGGGTTTTGGAGCTGGTATGGAGTATTTAAGTCAGCATAACCCTAAAGTGGTCGCATTATGCGCTGATTTGATTGGTTCATTGAAATTAGAAGGATTTATCAAAAATAGCCCAGAGCGTTTTTTCCAAACCGGTATCGCAGAAGCGAATATGATTGGAATCTCCGCAGGTTTAACGTTAGGCGGTTTCATTCCATACGCAACTACCTTTGCTAATTTTGGAACAGGTCGTGTTTACGACCAAATCCGTCAATCTGTTGCCTATTCAGGAAAGAACGTGAAGATTTGTTGCTCACACGCTGGTTTAACACTAGGAGAGGATGGAGCAACGCACCAGATTTTGGAAGATATCGGTTTAATGAAAATGTTACCAGGAATGGTGGTCATTAATCCATGTGATTATAACCAAACAAAGGCTGCTACAATTGCCATTGCTGATTATGAAGGTCCCGTTTATTTACGTTTTGGTCGTCCAGTCGTTCCAGTTTTTACGCCTGAAGATCAAAAGTTTGAAATCGGTAAAGCATTAAACCTAGTAGAAGGTACTGATGTGACAATTTTAGCGACTGGTCACTTAGTATGGGAGGCAATTCAAGCAGCTGAAGCTTTATTAGAAAAAGGAATTAAAGCAGAGGTGATCAATATTCACACAATTAAGCCTTTAGATGTTCAAGCTATCTTAGCATCGGTTAAAAAGACTGGTTGTGTGGTTACAGCTGAAGAACATCAATACAATGGCGGTTTAGGTGATTCTGTCGCACAATATTTAGCGATGAACCATCCAACTCCAATGGAATTTGTAGGTGTAAATGATTCATTTGGTGAATCAGGAAAGCCTGCCGAATTAATGGAGAAATACGGATTAAATGCTGAGGCCATTGTAGCTAAAGCCATCAGAGTAATGGCTCGTAAATAATCCTTAAAAAGGATAGCCAATACCAATATTATACTCAATTGGGTTTTGTCCTCCTTCGAAAGAAGTTTGTGGCAGAACCCATTTTTGATTTACAGGGTTAGCAGGGTTGATAACTTTCGTAGCTAAATCAAGTCGTAACAGGAAAAAATCGAAGTCCCAGCGAAGTCCAAAACCCGTCCCCACTGCAATCTGATTATAGAAATCATTCAAATGAAACTGAGTACTTGGGTCCGTATTTCCTTGCGTCATATTCCAAACATTACCAGCATCTATGAAGAATGCACCGTTCATTTGGCCAAATAATGGGAATAATTTAAATCGATATTCTACCGAAGATTCTAACAAGATGCTTCCAGGCTGTTCAACTAAATTTGAGGATGAAACATAAGAACCTGGACCTAAACGCCTTGGTTTCCACGCTCTGACACTCGAAGGACCACCGATAAAGAAGTTTTTTTCGTAAGGTAATTGGTAGTCATTTTCATCTCCATAAGCATAAGCGACACCCCCCAATAACTTAAAGGCAATTTGTGATTTCTGATTACGCCCTAGCATTTTGTATTTGCGGTAATCTAAATTGAATCGAAGGAATCGATAAAATTGAATATCCTGACCACTGTTTAAGAGATCTGTGACAAAACTAAATTTATGACTAGGCAAAAAATTCAAGGTAGAACCACCAGATTCTAATCCTATTTGAAAGATCTTTCCATTTTTTAGCTCGTTGCTTGGGAGTAAATTGCGGTAGACATATTGAAATGAAATACTACTCACGAAACTGGGATTAAAGCTTCGGTATAAATTATTTCCTTTGAATTTAAGTTCTTCTAAATAATTCTTAAATGCGTCAGAAGTGGCTGTTTCTGGATATATCGTATTTAATAAGTTGAGGTTGATTAAAGAGAAGGTAAAGAAGCTATACTCGCTTTTCTGCCACGTATAGCGTTGAAACAAGTTTAGATTTGTCCGTTGGTATTCTGGACGGTTAATGAAATCAAAGCCGACACCAAGGGATGTTTTGGCCCCATAATAGGAACCTAATTTACCTACCATTGCTTTAGGTAAGTGAAGGGTAGGGAAGTTAATTGAAGCGGAAACATTTAATTCTAGGTTATTTCTTGTATCGGTTGTATTAATAAAACCAGATTGCGCTTCATACCCAATACGCGTAGAAAAATCAAAGTAATCTAAGCTAGAAAATAGTCGTCTTACTTTGAATGAATTCGTCAAAAATGGACCAGGTATTCCTCTAAATACACTTCCTCCTAATTCAGAACTAAAATTGTATTTCTCGTTTTGGAACAATTCAATCTTAGGAAATAACCTTGTTCTAGTCGTATCAAATCGAATAGAAACCGTCTTAAATTGATCAGTAAGGTAGATATTCTTTAAACTTTGGTTAAATAAATCGACAGAGTACAAATCATCCTCCTTAAGATTAATCAACTTCGTCAAACCCTTTAACGGAGGGTGTTCCGCCGGATTTCCATAAGGATCAGAAATACTAAATTCAGGTAAACCAATCCGATACAGACGATCATAATTAGCGATAGCAAAGTGATTCTTAAATTCTGGTATTTTATAGTAGAGAGAAATACGCTGAAGAGTAGAGTCCTTCACATCATTTAATCGTATACCTACTGCATCTGGCGAAAAATAATAGTATCCTTCATTGCGCAGATGATGACTTAATTGCTCCTTCTCCTTTTTTAGCAGGGATAATTGCAATCGTCCCATCGGTCTAATGACGCTATTTTCTTTCAAGTAAGAGCTTACATGTTCAGCTAAAATAGGGTTATCTACCGATATGGAATCCTGTTTTGTAAAATAACTGGCTTCCCCTTCATCAATGTCAAAAGTGACATTGACTAATTGACCCACCGAATCTATTTTCGATTGAATATGAGCTTTTAAAAAGCCATTCTCGCGGTAATAACGTTCAATTTGTGATTTGTTACTAGCTAACCATGTGGAATTATACGAAGGATTAGGTGACTTGAAGAATTGAATGAAACTAGGTTTAATTCCAAGAGAATCTTTTCTTTTCCTTTTAATGCCCAGATAAGTGTATAATTTTGTAGGAAGTAATCTGCGATACGAATTCTTTACTCCAATGACATTCGTTCGTAATTCTGCTTTAGGTATTTGGCGATTACCTGTTAAATTAATTTGATTTATAACTGGATTAGGGATCTCAAAGGACTGGTATTGCCCACAAGAAATGAGCCCAATACTAACTACAATAAAACCGATAATTGATTGATTCTTCAAGAGATGCTAACGAATAAACAAATAAAGTTAATTAATTCCCTACATTCTAAAAAAGGAAGAAAAGAGAATGATTTATTTTTAGTGGAAGGAGAGAAGTCTTTGCTTGAATTAATTAAATCTGACTTTGTCATAGAGTTTTTTGTTTTTAGTGAGAGCCAGCCGGAATTAGCGAATCAAATTAGTCTGGTTTCAAAAGCTCCCATCTATCTTGAAGACGCAGAAAATATCCAAAAGTTAAGCACCTTGGTTAATAACCAAATAGGTTTTGCAGTCGTACAACAAAAGAAATTCCCTTCTTTTAAAATTCAAGATCGTTACACCATTGTCCTTGATGGTATCCGCGATCCAGGAAATTTGGGAACCATTATTCGTATTTGCGATTGGTATGGATTTAAGCAATTGGTTCTTTCTGAGGATTGTACAGAATTTTATAATCCCAAAGTAATCATCTCTACGATGGGCTCATTTTCTCGTATTGAATTCACATACGTCGATTTACCTTCATTTTTTAAGGCACATAGTGAATATAAAAAGATTGGTGCTGTTCTGAATGGAGAAAACATACACCACTACCAGTTTCCTGAGAAAGGTTTTATCATTTTAGGGAATGAATCAAACGGAATTAGAGAAGAAATAATGGAATGTCTAGATGAGCGAATTACCATTCCAGCCTTTGGAGAAGCAGAATCCTTAAATGTAGGTATATCAACTGCCGTGATAGCGGATAATCTAAAGCGCTTTATCCTTAGCTAAATACTTCTCTATTGCCCAATGAGCTAAATACAAAACAGGCGTAAATAGTATGGCCATGAAGAATTTGTAGAAGTAATTATTGAATGAGACATTCATCCATTGGGTGAAAGTCCAATTTCCAAAAGCGTAGAAAGCAATCCCGATCACTAATACACTATCAATTAATTGCGAAATTAGCGTAGATCCAGTAGCTCTCAACCAAATATGCTTCGCACCTGTCCTTGATTTAATCTTTTCAAAAACTAAGGCATCAATGATTTGGCTAACTAAAAACGCTGATAATGAGCCTAGTATTATACCCAAACCTTGACGAAATATTCTGGCGAAGGCAGCATTAATATTGAAATTTCCAGAACCTTTATTTACCTCCACCCAAAAATCAGCTGGGACTAACAAGGTAGCTGTGTAAATAATGAGAAATGAAAAAGCGATAAATAGGGCAGTGGTAAAAGAAATAAACCGAACTCCCTTTTTACCAAAATAATCATTAATGATATCTGA
>CANFWR010000094.1 GCA_947450865.1 Cytophagaceae bacterium | reverse complement strand
GGTATTTTTCGCGCATGTATTTGCGCATCCAAAACGCGTTATCTTCATCAGCTAGATCACGCAAGGCTTCTGTTATGGCTTGAACAAAGGGCTTCATCGATTCGTAAAATAGAGTTTCCCTTTCATTCCTCCCTCCTCGATTGCCCACTTGGATGCATCAAAAGGCTTGTAGCGAATATCCACAAAATTAATCTCATAGAAATTCTTCCAAACCACCCCTTGCTGATCCATCTTCCGGATGCGATTCGCAGAATTCGAAATCACCTCGATCTCGACTGTATTTTGCTCCTGCAAAATTCCGTCTGGAATGGCGAGCTGGAAAGGAAGTGACCAGATCATCCCAATATCTTTCCCATTGATGCGAACTTTTGCCATATCCCTCAATTCAGTTAAATGAAGCACTTTCGCGTTAGCGATTTGATCGGGAGATAAGTTTAATTCGAATGTATAGCGTGCAGATGGAGTGGCAGCCAGCAAGGTATCTAGTGAGGTATAATAGGTAAAATCTGGCAATGCTATCGTTTTAGCATCTATCTGAACACGCAGATTGGTAGGTTCGATTTCTGTTCTGACTTTAAGAGCTGCGGGAACCACTAGTGATGGAATTTTCGCTACCGGTTGAATGATGACACTTTGGCCAGGCGCTAAAGATAGCCAGACATCTGAACCTTTTTTACCATAGCTTTTCGCCTCCGTTAAAGGATCCCAAATCTCTACATTACCCGAAAGCTTCTTTAAGGAAACATTGCCCTCCGTGAACCGAGAATTCAAATTAGTCACAAAATAGACAGCACCCTTCGGAGTCTTCTTCCGAATAAAAGATAAGCCCTTTGAAGCCATCGGCTCGGTTGAGACGCCTAATCGAGATAGCTGATCTGCCGGATCTGAAAGAACGCGCATTAATAAGGCATTGCGGGCAGCATCCCAACGTTCTTTGGCCTCTTTCGTCTGATGGAACGTATTCAAGTGAAGGGGTAAATGTTCTAGAAAATAAACCGGATAGCCTTGTTTCACCCATTTCGCTAGGCGCTCTAATGTCTCCACCGAAATGTAGTGAGCCGCCGGAATTAACAAGACTTTATAATTTCCACCCGCCTTCGTTTTAAAAGTCTTCGCAGGTGTCAATTCCAAATCAGACAACAATTCATCCGAGATATAATCCACCGAGAACCCTTTGTCTTGCAATAATCCCGCCCAATGACCGAAGGACGTATTCTTCAACCATTCCCGGCTGTTCGCGTGCAATTCGAGCGTATGCAATTTGCCTGACCCATTATTTTTATGCCAAACATCCGCCATTGGGAAATACAAAAGTGCATCACTATCTGTCGGATTCGCCTGCAGCATTGTTTGCACATTTTCAATATATTTATTCAACGCAGGCATCGCCTCCCAAAAATGACTTTGGGGATTAAAGTTCGTACTCGCATAAAATAACCAACCCGGCCAAGCGACTTCTGGCGGTGAATAAGTGGCCCCATGGAAAAACACGTGATTCACCCCACCCACAAAAACCTGATCTAATACCGGTTTCACCTGCGCTATAGAAACCTTAAAGTGATTCCCTAACCAAGTCGCTGTTTCCGCTGAAACCAATTTTTTCCCCGTCAAATTCGCTGCCGAACTTGCGAGTTTTAACGCCCGAATATCTGGAATTCCAAACGTGGTGGAATCATATTCCGGATCCACTCGGTAACCCGGAATATCGAAGGGTTTCGAACCAAAAAACTCCGCCTCTGGAATATCCGCCGCCGCATAAATATCTAGCAAATTACCGGGGGAACCGTGGGCTTGATTGCGCGAAGTAAAGCCCATCGAATTAATCCAATGATCAAAAGGCAAGACAAAATTGTGCTGCAACAAAGTCGACATCGTCCGATGGTAATCCGCGAAAATCTGGTTTTCTTCTTCTGTTTCCACCTTTTTTTTCGCTAACACATCGAAGTGTTTGCGCAGGTCATAACCGTTCAATCGCTGAAAAGCGGGGAACAAATCCGGTGTGTAATTAGATCCGTATGCCTCGTAAGAATCATTGTAAATGGCCCGCAAAGGAGAATGAGCCTTCTTTAAAAGTGGCACGAAGGTGTGACTGTATTTGGCGAAGGCCTTCATGTCAAAGTGGTCGAGAACAAGTCCTTCTCCACCGGGAGCGGCGCGTTTGACTTTTTGGCCGGTTAAACTCGTTGTGAATGTGCCATCCACGAATTGGTATTTTTTCGCCGCCTCTTTTTCTGTTATAGTAGGTCCGCCCAAAGGCCAACCCGTCCCCATCGTCATATCAATTCCAAGGCCTAAACGCTTCGCCTCTTTCAAGGTAAAGAAGAATTTCGCTTGCCAGCCCGGACTTAAATAATTTTGAAATAAGGCTTCTGAGCCCTTCGCCCCGTAGATGGGGATGATGTGGAGACCGCCAAATCCAGCTTTGGCAAAATGCTCTAGATTATGTGTGATTCCTTTTTCCGTCACCGCGCTTCCAGGCCACCACCAATAGGCCCAGGGTTTAGCGGTAGAAAAAACAGCAGGATCTGATGACCCTGCTGTCGCTATAAATCTAGAGGTAAATAACAGGAGGAGAAAAATAATTCTTTTCATACCTCGAATTACGTATTTTTAAACAAAACGGCCTAACAAATTCTCTAAGTATTCTTGCTTGCCAGAGATCTGAGCAGGTTCACCTACCTCAATCGCAATTTTGTGTAAATCTTCTAATTTTAATTTTCCTGCTGTATAATCAGCTCCTTTACCCGAGTTGAAGCTCGCATAACGTTCTGCTTTCAAGCGATCCATCTCGCCGTGTTTAGCGATTTTCTCTGCGATCAATAAAGAACGAGCAATCGTATCCATACCACCGATGTGCGCATAGAATAAATCAGCCATATCGGTCGAATTACGACGACGTTTTGCGTCAAAGTTAATTCCACCACCAGCTAATCCTCCTTGTTTCAAGATGATTGACATCGCCTCTGCCCATTCGTAAATGTCCGTCGGGAATTGATCCGTATCCCAGCCATTTTGCGTATCTCCGCGGTTTGCATCGATAGACGCTAACATACCAGCGTCAGAAGCCACTTGGCATTCGTGTGCAAACGTATGTCCTGCTAAGGTAGCGTGGTTTACTTCTAGGTTTAGGCCAAATTCCGATAATAAATCGAACTCGCGTAAGAAACCAATCACCGTTGCCGCATCGTAATCGTATTGGTGTTTCGTAGGCTCACAAGGCTTCGGTTCGATGAAGAACTTACCTTTGAAACCATTGCGACGCGCATATTCCACGCAAGTATGTAACATGCGAGCGAAGTTTTCGCGTTCGCGCTTCATATCTGTATTTAATAAGCTCATATAACCTTCGCGGCCTCCCCAGAACACATATCCGTCACCACCTAAGGTAATCGTCGCATCAATGGCTCCTTTCAATTGAGCACCTGCGTGTGCTACTACTTCAAAATTTGGGTTCGTAGAAGCACCATTCATGTAACGCTCGTTCGAGAACAAGTTCGCCGTTCCCCACAAAAGCTTTACGCCACTTTCTGCTTGTTTTTTGGCAAAAATATCAGTGATGAATTTCACGCGATCGCCAAATTCTTTCGGATCATTATGACCTTCAATCGCATCCACATCGTGGAAACAATAGAAAGGTGCACCTATTTTCGTGATGAATTCGAATGCTGCATCGGCTTTATCCGCCGCACGCTGACGCGCATCTGAAGCGACATCCCAAGGGTAATGATGTGTTCCTGGTCCAAAAGGATCCGCTCCGTCACCGCAAAACGAATGCCAATACGCAATCGCAAAACGAAGGTGCTCCTTCATGCTCTTGCCGGCAACGATGCGATTCTCGTCGTAATAACGGAATGCGAAGGGATTGTCTGATTCTACACCTTCAAATTTAATTTGACCGATGCCTTTGAAATATTCTTTTTGACCAATGATTACACTCATGATATAAACTGCTTAATGATTTTCTTATTAAAGCGTTAAAACTACACATTCTACCTAATATATACAAATTAATTTTAGCACAGATTAGCACAGCTACGAAATCAAATAAATTTTCCTATTTTGCAAAAAATAACCTTTTCAACATGCTTAAAAAACTACTCTCGCTAGTCGCGCTAACGATCCTCTTGTTACCCGCGAAAGCTCAAACCTCTTTTAACGCAAACAACCGATTCGAGCAATTAGAATCGACTTTGCCTACGCCTAATTCCTACCGGACCGCGAGTGGTTCTCCGGGCAAAGATTATTGGCAGCAACGTGCTGATTATGACATCAAAGTGGAACTAGATGACATTAATCGCAAAATCATCGGATCAGAAACAATCACCTACTACAACAATTCTCCAGATGATTTACCTTATTTATGGATTCAATTAGACCAAAATCTATTTGAGAAAAACGCCCCTGGCAAAACCACCAAAACAGGAGAAATCAAGAATGGCATCAGCGCTGGTGCTTTTCAAGAACTAACGGACCCGAAAGATTACGGCTATAAAATCACGGCTGTGAAAGATATAAAAGGCAATCCATTACGTCACACAATTAACCAAACAATGATGCGCATAGACTTACCCACTCCATTAAAATCGGGTGCTTCGGTAAGCTTTGGCATTGATTGGAATTATTTGATCACGGCGTATTATGGTCGTTCTGGCTATGAAGTATTAGGCAAAGAGAATATTGCGAATTACTTCATCGCACATTGGTTCCCGCGTTTAGCCGTTTACAATGATGTGTATGGCTGGCAGCACAAACAATTCTTAGGCCAAGGAGAATTCACGTTGAATTTTGGCAATTATAAAGTAGCGATCACCGCGCCTAACGATATCGTAGTAGGTGCAGGTGGCGAATTATTAAACCCTAATCAAGTGATGACTGCAAACCAATTAAAGCGTTGGGAGCAAGCAAAAACGGCGACTCGTCCAGTGGAGATTGTCACACAAGACGAAGCGATTAAAGCGGAGAAGAGTGTTCCTACCGGAAAGAAGACATGGGTTTACAAGGCTGATAATGTGCGTGACTTCGCATTCACTGCATCCAGGAAATTCATTTGGGATGCGATGCAAGTAGATGTGGAAGGCAAGAAAGTGTGGGCAATGTCCTACTATTCGAAAGAGGGAAATCCACTTTGGGGTAAATATTCAACCATGGTGGTAGCGCACACGCTTCGTTCGTACTCGAAAAGAACTGTGGCATATCCGTATCCTGTAGCGATTTCTTGTCACGCAACAGCGGGTGGTGGAATGGAGTATCCGATGATTTCCTTTAATGGCGGTCGTCCGGAGGCAGATGGAACGTATACGGAGAACGTGAAAAATGGGATGATTGGGGTGATTATCCACGAAGTGGGTCATAACTTCTTCCCGATGATTATTAATTCAGATGAGCGCCAATGGTCTTGGATGGATGAGGGTTTAAATACCTTCTGCCAATACTTAGCGGAGCAAGAATGGGATCGTAACTTCCCTGCGCGTCGTGGCGAGCCACAATCGATTGTTCCCTACATGCGTTTAGATTCGAAGAACCAAGTGCCTATCATGGCGAACTCGGAGAATATTATGGATTTTGGGAATAATGCTTACGCCAAACCAGCTACGGCCTTAAATATCCTGCGTGAAACCGTGATGGGTCGCGAATTATTTGACTACGCATTTAAAGAATATGCGCGTCGTTGGGCGTTCAAACAACCGTATCCGGCAGATTTCTTCCGTACCTTGGAAGATGCGTCAGGTGTGGATTTGGATTGGTTCTGGAGAGGTTGGTTCTATGGAACAGAGCCAGTGAATCAGTCGATCGAAACCGTTGAATGGTTCGGAATTGATACGCAAGATCCAGCGATTAAAAAGGCAGGAGATAAAGCGGTAGCGGAAGCAAAAGCGAAAACGATGTCTTCAATTCGTAACAAAACAGATATCAAACGTACAGTAGTAGAAGAAAATCCTGATTTAACCGATTTCTATAATACCTACGATCGTTTCGCTCCTACAGAAGCAGATAAAAAGAAATACCAAGATTACATGGCGTCATTAAATGACGACGAGAAGAAATTAGTGTCTGAGGGCAAAAACTTCTACGTGGTGAACTTCAAGAACAAAGGCGGTTTGCCAATGCCAGTGATTGTTCGCCTGAACTATGAAGATGGTTCGGAAGAGGTGTTGCGCTTCCCGGCGGAGGTTTGGCGCTTGAACGATGTGACGGCGAAGAAAATCATCCCGACATCGAAAAAAGTAGTGAAGTGGACGCTAGATCCATTCTACGAAATCGCGGACATCGATACGGAAGACAATGCTTTCCCTCGTGAACCCGCTCAACCTACGAAGGTGCAGTTATTCAAGATGCAGGGTCGCACTTACAGCGGAGGGCCTAACCCGATGCAAGAGGCCAAGAACGCGAAAGAGAAAGCTGGAGCGGTGACCGGATCAAAAAACAATTAATAAAAAAGCCCCTAGAGATAGGGGCTTTTTTTGTACATTTATTTATACAAACCAAAGCTTTAGCGATGCAATAATAAGCACCAAAGCCAGGATCCATTTCACCTTCACATTCGAAGCAATCGCTGCACCCCAACGGGCTCCTAAAAAACCTCCTACTAAGGACGCGGCTAACCAATAGATCATTTGGGATTGATCAATCGGAATCCAGGTTTTCAAACCAGCTAAACCAGCAACAGAATTCACGAAAATAAACAAGGCCGAAACAGCCGCCGCTTCCTTTAATGAAGCCCAGCGGAATAGCAATAAGAGTGGACTCAGGATAATTCCTCCGCCAATACCAATCATTCCAGAAAGTAAACCGATGGCGGCTCCAGTGAAAACACCTATGACAGCAGGCAAACTCTTGCGAGAGCCTTCTTTCAACGAGACCACCATTCGGATAACGGCTAAAAACAGGCAAGCTCCTAAAATCTGTTTATAGGTCGAATCTGTTAATGGAATACGTGCTCCTATAAAAGCTGCTGGAATGGATCCGAGTGCGAAAGGCCAAAACAGGGTCCATTTAAAATAACCTTGGCGGTAAAAAGCAATGAATGACATCAGCGAAACGCCTAGATTTAACAAAAGCGCGGTTTGTTTCATCACCGGCGGAGCGATCGCAAAAAGAGCCATGACGGCTAAGTATCCACTTGCGCCGCCGTGTCCCACGGAGGCATACAAAAAGGCCATAATGGCCAATAAAATGATTAATTCCACGCTATTTACGAAGGGCTAATTGGAAATAAATGAACATCTTTCGCCAATCCGCCACTCGAATACGCTCTTCTTTGATGCGAGAGGCTGGTAGGGCTTTAATCTTTTCAAACAGTCTAATATAATATTCATAGGCTAACAAACAGCCTTTGCGAGCAACAACCGGTAAGTTATGAATCCCGCGCAAACCTGCGTCAAAATCCAATTGAATATCCGCTTCGATTTCTTTTTTCTCTGCATCCGTGAAAGTCGTAAAATCAATTCCTGGAAAATAGACCCGGCCGCGTTCGTCGTAATCTGAACGAATGTCGCGAAGGAAGTTGATTTTTTGGAAGGCTGAACCTAAGGCACATGCATCCGCTTTCAAAGATTCATATTCAGCAGGATCTCCTTCACAGAAAACACGCAAACACATCAAGCCCACCACCTCTGCTGAACCATAAATATATTGCTTATACTCCTCCGGATTATAATCTCGTTTGGTCAAATCCAACTCCATCGAATACAAGAATGCGTCTATCAATTCACGCTCCATCCCAAACTTATTCACCGCCCATTGAAAGGAGTGTAAAATAGGATTTAAGCTTATTTTCTCTTCAATCGCGCGGTAGGTATCCTCGCGAAAACGCTGCAATAAAGCAGCTTTATCCTGATCGTGAAACGTATCCACAATCTCATCCGCTAGGCGGACAAAGCCATAAACCGCATAAATGGGATCGTGCACTTTTTCATCCAGTGTCCGAATTCCTAAAGAAAAAGACGTTGAATAAGCTTTAGTCAATAACTTACTCGAGGCAAGGGAAACTTGTAAGTATAAATCCATATTATCCTTTTAATTCTTTATCAACTTCGCCTGCCACCACGATTCCAGAGATCAAGGATGGCGGCACACCTGGTCCGGGAACCGTTAATTGACCTGTATAATACAGATTATCCAAGTGCTTATTTTTCAAGGTTGGCTTCAAAATCGCCGTCTGCATCAGCGTGTTCGCTAAGCCATAGGCGTTCCCTTTGTAGGCGTGGTAATCTGATTTAAAATCACGGTGTGCATACGAACGTTTGTATACGATGGAGTCGCGAATGGAGACGCCGCAGTGTGCTTCTAAACGATCCATTAATTGCTCGAAATACTTCTCTCTTCCTTCTTCGGTATCATCCAAATCAGGTGCCACCGGAATCAATAAAAAGACGTTTTCACATCCTTCAGGAGCCACAGATGGATCCGTTACCGAAGGAGCCGAGGCATAGAAAAGCGGATCAGAAGGCCAAGCCGGATCCGTATAAATTTCGTGCGAATGCACCGTAAAATCACGGTCAAAAAATAAGTTATGGTGCTTTAAATTAGGCAAGCGTTTCGAGATACCTAGGTAAAATAATAGCGATGAGGGCGCCATCACACGCTTATCCCAATAGGCTTCATCATAATTACGCAATCCATCGCCTAGCAATTCTTCCACATGGTGGTAATCAGCCCCTGCCACGAAAGCATCCGCTTCTTGTAATCCGGCTGCCGTTTTAACTCCTGTCACTTTTCCATTGACGATATCAAATCCTTGCACTTCCGCATTATACGTAATCTTTACCCCTTTTTCCTCTGCTAGCGCGACCATCCCTTTGACAATATGGTGCATTCCACCCATTGGATACCAGGTACCTAATTTGATTTCTGCATAATTCATCAGCGAGTACATCGCCGGTGTATTTTGTGAAATCGCACCCAAGAATAAGATCGGGAATTCCATCAATTTCAACAACGTAGGCGACGTAAAGAACTTGCGAATGTGCTTGTAAAAGGAAGAAAAGACGTCGATGCGAATCGCATCAATGAGCAATTTGAGGCTTAAAAATTCGGTGATTTTTCGGGAAGGTTTCCACACAAAATCTTGAATACCCACTTTGTATTTATAGGCCGCCTGCTCCATAAACGCATCTAATTGCGCCGCTGCACCAGGCTCATAGGTTTCAAATAAAGATTTTAGGTCAGTATAATTCGCTGGCAAATCGATGGTTTCCGTCTCAGAAAGGATCACTGAATACGATGGATCTAAGCGAACTAGATCATAATAGTCTGAAGGCTTTTTTCCGAAACGATTAAAATAGGTTTCAAAAATATCCGGCATCCAATACCAAGACGGACCCATATCAAACGTGAATCCATTCGATTGGAAAACACGCGCGCGACCACCAGCGTGATCATTCTTTTCCAAAATTTGGACCTCATATCCTTTGCTAGCTAATTCCGTCGCTGCTGATAGCCCTGAAAAACCTGCCCCAATGACGATTACCTTCTTCATAATTCTTCTAATTTAACAAATATACCGATCTTTCTTTTGGCCCAAAGCCTAAAAAGAAAAAGCCAGATAAAATCTGGCTTTTTAACTTCCTTCTGTTAACCAAAAAACTAATCAAAACCTATTATAAAAACTTAAGCATACATGTGTAAATGATTCTTCAAATCACGTCTTGCCATAAAAATTCTATTTTTT
>CANFWR010000093.1 GCA_947450865.1 Cytophagaceae bacterium | reverse complement strand
CCCGTTTTAAGCTCAATCTTATTGAATAAAAACGTGAAGGAGAAGCATAACTTCTTCATCGATTTCATTAACCGAAGTGTAGGAAAAGCCTTTACTTGGACTTTTGCACATCAGAAAATAACGATCTTATTCTCTATCGCGCTGTTTAGTTTCTCTGTTTTTTCTACGCGTTGGTTAGGATCGGAGTTTTTGCCGCCCTTGAATGAAGGAGCGCTTTGGGTAGAAGCTAAATTACCGATGAGTACTTCCTTGCCAGAGACCGTGAAAATGGTAAAAATTCTACGGAATGAATTGCGGACGTTTCCGGAGGTGAATGGGGTACTTTCACAGGTGGGTCGAAGTAATGACGGAACAGATCCGAGTGGTTTTTATTATGTCCAAATGCAGGTCAACTTGAAACCAAAAGAAGAGTGGAAACGTAAGTTAACCATCGATGGTTTGGTCAATGAGATGGACAAAAAACTCAAAAACTACCAAGGAATTAATTACAATTATTCGCAACCCATTATTGATAATGTGGCGGAAGCAGTGGCCGGAATGAACGCGTCGAATGCCGTAAAAATTTACGGGGATGACCTCGCAAAACTGGATGAAATTGCTAATAACGTCATTAATCAAATTAAAGATGTAGACGGAGTGAAGGATGTAGGGATTCTTCGCAACATCGGTCAGCCGGAAGTGAGTATTTTATTAGATGAGGAGAAAATGGCCATCTATGGTGTCACGAAAGCAGATGCACAAGCAGTCATTGAAATGGCGATAGGAGGGAAAACGGCTACTTCCAAATACGAAGGAGAGAAACGTTTTGACATTCGTTTACGGTACGCGGCAGAATACCGGAAGTCAGATGATGATATTATGCGCCTGATGATTCCGACCATTAAGGGTACAAAAATTCCGTTAAAGGAAATTGCAGATTTAGAGAAAACAACGGGCCCAGCTTTTATTTACAGAGATAATACAAAGCGTTTTATTGGCGTTAAATTCTCCGTACGGGATCGTGACCTCGGGGGAACCATTGCGGAGGCTCAAGAAAAGGTGAAGAACAATGTGAAATTGCCGGATGGATATACCGTGGGATGGGCCGGGGAGTTTGAAAATCAAGTGCGTGCGACCACGCGATTAGGCCAAGTGGTTCCGATCAGTTTATTGTTGATTTTTGTGCTCTTATTCATACTTTTTGGGAATGCAAAGGATGCAGGATACGTATTAATCAATGTGCCGTTTGCCTTGATTGGAGGAATTTTTGCGCTGCATTTTACCGGTATGAATTTCGGAATTTCGGCGGGCGTCGGATTCATTGCTTTGTTTGGTATTTGTGTCCAAAATGGGGTGATTTTGATTTCTGAGATTCACCATCAGTCCACAGTAGAACCTAATTTAGCGACGGCTATTTTTAATGCGGTGAAACTGCGGACGCGTCCGGTGATTATGACAGCGATGATGGCAGCTATTGGTTTGCTACCAGCCGCCATAAGTACTGGAATTGGATCAGAAAGCCAAAAACCGTTGGCCATCGTCATCATCGGTGGACTGGTTACCGCCACGTTATTTATTTTATTAGTGTTCCCATTAATCTACCACGGCGCATTGAAAAAGCGCTTGTCTAAGTAATTAGTCGTTCTAAATTCGCCATTGGTCTCATTTGAACTAGATCAATGGCGTTTTTTGTTGAATTTTAACCTCATGAAGAAATCACTGCTTTTTTTAATTCTATTTGGATTCCACGCTTTCTCCCAAAGCTCCATTCAATCGCGTATCGTCGATAAAAATGCACCCGTTGAATTCGTGAATGTTTTGCTCTATAGCGCATCTGATTCAGTTAAGATTCTGAAATACGCGACCACCGATAGTGCTGGGGCATTTAAATTATCCGGTTTAGCAGCGGGGAAATATGTCTTGAAAACGCAGATGATGGGTTTTGTTTCAACTAAGATTCCGGTGTCATTGTTAGAATCACAGGCTTTACAATTGGGCGATATTTCGCTACAGACAGATAGCAAAATGCTAGCTTCCGTAGAAGTACTTTCTCAGAAGGAATTAGTCCAAAAAACAACCCAAGGCTTTATTGTCAAAGCGAAAGATAATCTAACACAAGCCGGCGGCTCAGCGACGGATTTATTGAAGAGTATTCCTACGGTAGTAGTGGATCCAGATGGCGCGATTACGGTGCGCGGAAAGGGGCCGCTTATTTTGATTAATGGGCGTACCTCAGGGATTTCATCGACTGATTTAATTCCGGCCAGTAGTGTGGAAAGTGTGGAGATTATTAACAATCCATCAGCGCAATATGACGCAGATTCAGAAGGTGGGATCATTAATATAACTTTGAAAAAGGCAGCGAAAAGCGGTACGAATGTGTCGGCTTCGGTGGGTGGCGGTTTTGGGGCAAAAGGCCGCGGAAGCGCCGCATTTAGCCTCAATCGTTCAGCTGGAAAGTGGAATGTGGGGCTTTCCTATGACATGCGTTATTCTGAAAGAACGAGAAAGGCGAATACAGCACGGACGAGTTTTGATCAGCCCCTTAATTATTTATTACTTCAAAACCGCTTAGACAATCGGAGCGAAAGCACGCAGAATGTAAAGTTCAATGTAGACTATGCGGCTTCGGCGCACGACCTTTTCAATTTTGAGATTTTATCGAATATCGAAGGACAGGATAACGATGAAGTTTTGGGATCCCAATTCTCTTCCCAATTAGGGGCATTTAATTCGCGGAATATTCGGGAATCCATCGAATTAGAGAAAGGATTAGCCGTCGAGTTTGCGGGGACTTTCAAGCATTTATTTGCTGATAAAAAGGAGAAATTAATCATCAATGCGAGCACCTCCATCGGTCGCGATAACCAAGATACGGATATCAATACAAAGTCATTGACGGAAAGTGGAACGACCTATGGCTCCACGTTTTTACAGCGCACGTACAGCTATGCGAAGCCACAAACGACTAATTTTAAAGTGGATTATGCGAAGCCAATTTCTTCTTCTACCACTCTTGAAACAGGGTATAAAGGAATTTACAGAGCGAATAACATCGACTTTCAAAACCAAACGTACACCGGTTTTGGGTATGTAAAAAACGCTGCGTTGAGTAATATTTTTGATTTCAAAGAACAAATTCATGCGGCTTATGTGCAGATCAAATCGGAGCCGTCCGCTTCGTTCAAATACGATATCGGTTTGCGCGCGGAGAAAGTGATGAATGAAGGAACGTCGATTTCTAATTCATCTATTTCGTTCAAGCGAGATTATTTTAATCTGTTTCCGACGGCGAATTTGGCCTACTTTTTGAACAAATCGGACTTCTTAAAATTCAGTTATAGCCGCCGAATTAATCGCCCAGGTTTAGGACAATTAAATCCGATGATTGACATTACGGATTCGCTGAATCAACATGGTGGGAACCCTTATTTGAAGCCGGAATTAGTGAATGCTTTTGAGGTAGGGTACAATAAAGAAGGCGAAGGTTGGAGTTTGTCAAGTAGTGCTTTTTATCGTTTGTCGAATAACATTATTCGTCCCTTTATCGATTTGAAACCGAACGGGGTGGCTTTGACGACTCCGCAGAACTTTGGGAATGCGACGACTTACGGAGTAGAGGAAATCGTGGATTGGTCTCCAGCGAGATTTTGGAGTGTAAATACGAGTGTGTCTATTTTTGACCAAAAGATTGATGGCAGTTACGTAAGCTCAGATGTGGCTAATGAAGTGGTGAGTTGGTATGGAAAAATGATTCACAATTTTACCCTTTCAAAGCAAACGAAACTACAAGTAATCGGAGCCTATAATTCGCCTACGGCGATGCCGCAAGGGACGAGAATGGCCGTGTATAACATCGATTTAGGTTTTCAAACTAAGATCTTAAAAGGGAAAGGGGCTCTAGGAATCGTGCTAAGCGACATCTTTAATATGCAAAGTAGTGGAAATACCGCTTTAGCTTCTAACTTCAGTTTAGAACGGACGATGAAAGTGGATACACGCGCGATCTTTGTGACCTTTGCGTACTCGTTTGCAAACGTATTTAAAGAATCCTTGTTAGATAATTTATTCTCAAACGACTAGATATATCGTTTCCCGATTCCAAACAAAATACTATTCGCTAACACTGCACATCCCACAATAATGATGGCCATCGTGAAGGGTGTTCCATCAAATAACAATCCTACTAGTACGGAGCAAACCGCTCCCCAAGCCATTTGAATCGATCCTAACATCGCGGAAGCCGTACCGGCGCCGCGGTGAAAGGGACGCAAGGCAAGTGTAGCCACATTAGGAAAATTGAAACCTTGGCAACCCATAATCAGGAACAAAAGTCCGATATTCAATTCCATCGTTAGCAGATCTAGCTTCGCTAAAACCGATAACAAAATACCTAAAATCAATTGTGTAGGGAGCGTCACTTTCAAAATCTGCAAGCTTGAATACTTCCTTAGTACGACGCGATTTAACTGACTCGCGGATATAATACCAGAGGCTACAATCGCGAAAATAAATCCAAATTTCGACTCATCCACCTGATAATACGTTAAGAAAGTTAAAGGTGCTCCCCCCACAAAAGTGAAGATACTGCCGGCGCCGATGGCTCCCGTAAAGGCAAAAACCAAGTACTCTTTTTCTTTAAACAAAGCCTTGTAAGCCTTCAAAATAGTGGTGATTCTAAATGGTCCGCCGTGCTCGCGATTGGTCTTTTCTGGCAACCAAGATTTGATCAAGAAGATGATCACTAAAAGAATTCCTGCTAGAACTAAAAAGATGGCTTTCCAGCTCGCAGTCACTAATAATAAACTTCCTAAAGAAGGCGCTAAAATAGGAGATACCCCTAAAATCAAGATCATTAATGACATAATCTTGGGCCGTTCTTTTTCCTCAAAAGTCTCGCGAATCACTGCATTAGGAGCCACCATTCCTACGCTACCACCCAAAGCTTGGAACAAGCGAAATACAACTAGCATTTCCACCGAAGTTGATAATGCACAAGCAATCGAACTTATAACGTAAACCGACAAACCAATATAGAGGACGTTTTTACGACCAAAATGATCCAATAGCGGACCACTAATTAATTGACCTACACATATCCCAAAGAAGAAACTCGAAAGCGTGTAACCCATCTCTTCTTGAGAGCAGTTCAACGCTAAAGCGATGTTTTTGAAAGCCGGCAAATACATATCGATGGACAGAGGTCCAATCGCCGATAAGATTCCGAGGATTAATATGATTTTCGTGCGGTTCGCAGAATTGGGCATTATAGAAGGGGTATTTTTAGAAGACGCAAAGGTACGCCCAATAATCCTAAATTAATACCCCCGCACTTGCTTGCAACGCATAGATTGTTTTAAACAAGTAGGCTTTTAACTCGGTTAATTTCTCCGCAGCTTCCATCGCTTTCGTTTCCCGGCTATTGATTAAGAAGAGTGAAGATTCCCCATTAGCGAAGCGTGTTTCTTCTGCCTTTACGAGTGCTTGGTAATTCGCCAATGCATTCTGCTGTGTCTGGATCTGCTTTTTTAAGGCTTCGACTTGGTTGTAATACGAGCTAACTTTCACCTGGATTTGCTGCTTTTTTTGTGCCAGATTAAGCGATTCTTCTTGGATTTTTAGTTTGGCCAAAGCATAATCTGCCCGACCCTTCGAGAGGCGAAGGGGCATTTCAAATTTAATTCCATACTGGTAATTATTTTCGAACAAGGGACGTGCTTCGAGGCTAGGTGTGAGACCTTTGGACAAGGCATTATAGCTCACATCTAGTTTAGGTAAAAGGCTTTGGAACTTCAATTTTTTCTCTACTTGTAGGCCTTCAATTTTGTATTGATACGCACTTAAATCTGGATGGTTTGCATAGGCCTTTTCTAGCAACGATGAAAGGTTTAAATCAAGGTCCGCGATCCAAGCGAATTCATTCGTTACTTCTGCAGGTTGCACCTCTGCCGGCAATTCCTGTGGAGTATTATTTTCTTGCCACAAATAGACCGACAAGGAAAGACGTGAGTTTTCCCTCTCCACCCATTTGGCTTGGTACAGGTTTTCAAAATACTGTAGCTGTGTAGTTGCCTCCAATGTATCGATGGCCGGTCGTTCACCTAACTCTACACTGCGTTTCACGAAAGAAACGCGCGCAGCTGCAATCTGTAAGTTTTGGTCGACGATTTTCAATACACGCACACTTTTCACCCAATTCCAATAGGACGCCATGGCATCAGAAAATAGGTCGTTTAGGACACTTCTCTGTTCTTGCAAAGCCATCTTATTCATCAGCTTCGCTTGTTGTAAACTCGCTCTGCGCTGATCCATGAAAAGGTTTTTTGCGAGAGGAACGCTAATTCCGAGATAACTGGTTTCACCTAGCGTTTCACTTGAATTAAGGCGTGTTCCTTGTAAATTTTCAAGTCCAGAACGCAGTTCAATTCCGTACCAGGTTGGAATGGAAAGCTCTGGTGCGTGGGAGGTATAATAGTTCTTGCCGTCAAAGGTTTTTTGAGTACTATAGTGGCTCAAAATAGGATCAAATCCTCCTCTTGCTTGTAGGATTTGGGCCTCTGATTTTTGTACACCAATGCTCGCTTGCTTTGATAATGGGTGGAAGGTTTGCACGATTTTCAAAAACGCTTCCGGGTATAAAACCGGCGTTTGAGCAATACTTGCAAAGCTTAAAAACAAGAAGACAAACAGACTATTTTTCATCTTTTTTTACGGTATAAAAATCAGCAGGGAAGCCATTGATATTTCGCCATAATTCGTACCAAAGTGGGACATCATTTAATAGCGCAATACCTTGTGCACCCGCACCCATTTTAATTTGCTTAGGCCATTTTTTATCTTTTGGATTTTCCACCACGATCACTCGGAACATTCCTTTCTCATCGATGTTATTTTCCACCGCACGAATCTTTCCAGGGAACGTTCCAAAACTTTGATCTGGCCATCCTCCTGCAAAAATAATCGCTGGGAAACCGTCAAAAATAAACCGCACCTCTTGTCCGGGCGAAACCAAAGGCAAATCGACTGGTCTGACATACATCTCTACCGCATAATTCGTGTTCTGCGGAACGATGGTTAAAAGCTCTTCCCCATCTTTTAAAATCTCCCCTATACCCGCCTTTTTCGCATTAATCACCTGCCCACTTTGAGGCGCTAAAATGTAGTACATCCCATCACGAATCGTATAACTCGCGACTTGATTTTCCAGCTTAGCCACGTCCCCTTTTCCGGTTTCGATCATGCCTAAACTTTGGTATTTTTCTCCCTCCGCTTTATTCATTTTCTCGCTGTATTCTTGGTCGACACCACGCAATTCAATTTTCGTATTTTGAATCTCCTGCAGTGTTTGATTTACCTTATTTTCAGCCGTTGTTTTCTTCGCTAAAGAATTCTGCATGGACGCATTGCGTTGCTGAAATTGGGTTTGCGAAATCAAGCCCTCTTTGAACATTTTTTGGTTTCGCTCGAATTGGTCTTTGGCTAAATTATACTCATTCGAAGCAGCCTCAAACTCTGCTTTTTCCCCCGTCAATTTTTGCTGCAATGCCGTGATCTTGTTCGTTAATTGATCCTGCTTTAATGTTTTAGAGGAACGTAAATTTGCGATCTGATCTTCTGTGGATTTTACCTTTTGCTCGTAAAATGACACCGTCCCTTTCTTAGCATCCAGTTGCTCTTGAGTTCGAGAAATCAATTTAGGGTCTAAATACTCAGCCTTGATCTCGGAGATTTTTGCTAACGTATCTCCTTGTTCCACAAAGTCCCCTTCTTTTACCCACCAACGGGAGATTTTACCCGCGATAGGGCTATAAATTTTTTGAGGCTTTTGCTCTTGGTAAAGACTAGTTATTTGGCCTTTAGCACGGATATTTTGTGTCCAAGGAAGGAATAAAACGCCCAATAAAATGAGGCCTAATCCGATTAACCAAGGCTTTGTCGCAGGTCCTTTATCGCGTAGATAAATCTGATTAAATGACTTAAACTTTTCCATTGTTGATCTCTATTTTTTTGCCAAAAAGGGCATCCTCATTTGTAGCTATAATAACCGTTGCTGCCTGGTTTTTTAAATAGGTTTGGATTTGATTAGCGATCACTGGTTCTAGTCCATTCCAAGGATTTTCTAGCAAGAGTAAACGTTTGTCTCCGCAAAGTGCTCGAAGTAATAAGATTTTCTTCACAATGGTCTGTGGCGTCTTCTTACCTAAAGGCTCTATCTCCGTATCAAATCCGAGTGGGAAGTGATTTAGAAAATCAGCAAATCCTAATTCATTCGCGGTTGCTAATATTAATGAAGGGCTAAACTCTTTATTCCCTAAACTAATATTTTCCCATACTGTTCCCCCAAAAATCTCCTGGTTCTGGAGCAGTATCCCCGTATGTTTTCTCAGGCTTTGTAAAGTGTAGTTTTTAATCGGAACCTTATTGATTAAAAGGGTGCCTTTAAAGTCAATATAATTCCCTGTGAGCACGCGCATTAAGATCGATTTACCTGATCCTGCTGGACCTGTAATTTGGATCTTTTCACCTGAATTTATGTGTAGATTAATGGAGTTTAATACCGGCTTTCCTGACTCGAATTCAAAGCTGAAATTCTTCATCTCGATTTCTAATCCCACACGCGTATTCAGGTCTAAATCTCCACTCGTCTCTAATGGATTATCAGTCACACTGGCTAATTTCTCTAAACCTGTGATCACATCATAAGCACTATCTAAGCTTGTGATCAGTTTTTCTACCGCGCCTATCACTAACATGATGACGATTTCTGCTGCTACGAATTCTCCTACGTTTAATTGTTGGTTGATTAATAAATAGGAGCCTAATGTTAACATTAATGTAGTCAAGGCTACTTTGAAAAATAGGAGGGATTTGTATTGAAATAAAAGCACATAAAAATGCTTCGTTCTTGCCTCTAAATAACCACTTACGTTCTCATCCGTTCGGATGAAGTTTAGGTCAGAACCTTGGCTAAACTTGAAGGTTTTAATCGTCCGTGCTATCTCGCCAAAAAATCCAGCCACCCCATATTTGTAGTTTGATTCCTCGATACTAGTTTCGATCCCTTTTTGGGAAGTATAATATAAAATCAGTCCTAAAAGGAGTAATAAGATCAATCCTAAAATGATGAATAAAGGGTGATATAAGGAAAGTAAAATGATTCCAAATATAATCTGAACCGTCGCCACCGGGATATCTAATAATAATTTAGCGAATCCTTTTTGAATATTTAGCGTATCAAAAAACCGATTCACCTTCTCTGGAATATGGTATTTATCCATGTGCTTTAAATCCAATTGTGGGATCTTATCAGCGAATTCATAGGCATAATGGGCAAAGATTTTTTGCTGGATTGACTCGATGATTTTCATCTGGTTAATCTGGAACAAACCCATCAGGAAAACACCTAATACGACTAAAAAGATGAGTACATAAATCGAGGTTACCATCGTGGCTCCCATTACTAATCCGATGATAGTTTGAACCCCTAGCGGTAAACTTAGATTCACAATACCACCCAAAATAGAGAACAAATAGATCGATGTAACCTCTTTCTTATGATCCCGTATTAAACATTGCACTCGCTTCAATGGACTTGTTTGTTGCATAACAATTCGTTTTCTGATACAAAACTAGATATACTTTTTTAAATAATAGTAATGCTATCATTAATAATTGTTAAAATATCTTTTGTGTTAGTATTTCTATT
>CANFWR010000092.1 GCA_947450865.1 Cytophagaceae bacterium | reverse complement strand
TTTGATGAAACTCAAGAAAGATTTTGCCATCTTTGAAGACAAGGCTCTCGGTCTTTTACCACCTCCCGTATGCGTTAACATCAGGTCAGTATTGTAGAACCAAAAACAAATATCATCGCAATGGAACGCTCGCATACGTCCGTCAAAAAGCGGTGGTTGCCATCCGAACCAAGACACATACACTGGCGCCTTACGTTGCGACACTTTCGCATCTGCAGCAGCAATGGCTCCTTTTCTATTAGATAGGATCATCGCCCACACTTCGACCGGTTTTGCTTTAGGGAAGTTTTGGCTATATGCCTCTACTATTTTACCCGCTTCCGCTCCGAAGCGGGGCTTTATTTTTTCTACTACTCCCGCTAAAGTAATCTCTTCTAAACTCGCATCCGTGCGGCTAGGGCTGGACTCATGGAAGGTCGTATTAATGATCAATGGAATGTCCGCTGAGAAATGATTCGGATCAGAGAAAAACGGTTGATCATTCATCGTCACCCCATCCGCTACCGGTGAAAATCCGCCGCGCGAGATGTTCATTTTCTTCGCTTCTTCAGCGAATTTTTCTACCGCACGCGTAGTAATATCAATGTATTCTCTCCACGGAATTTGTTGTAATTTCTCAATTTCACCTGGCTTTAAACCCGCTTCCTCCATCACTCTCAGACCTAGTTTTTCTGCATACTCTTTGTTTACCCCTGTTAAAGAGGTTCCACTCAAAGCCACTGCTTTATGAAACAAGCCTTTTGCCGCTGGCATATTCATTAGGCAGGTTACTTTTGCTCCACCTCCAGATTGACCTATAATGGTCACATTATTAGGGTCTCCGCCAAAGTTCGCAATGTTATTTTTCACCCATTCAAGCGCTGCCACCATATCAAGGTTGCCCACATTTCCTGAGTGCGGATGACCGCCCGCTGCCTTTAAATGCGAATATCCGAAGGGTCCTAGACGGTGATTAATCGAACAGAAAACGATGTTGCCTAAGCGACTTAAATTCTCCCCATGGTAGCCATCTTGTTCAATCGCATTCCCATTTGTAAATCCTCCCCCATGCAACCAAACAACCACCGGACGCTTCCCTGAATCAAGGGCAGGAGTCCACACATTTAACTTCAAACAATCTTCCGAAACATCATCGTAATTCCAGTGATCCACGAAAGAGGCATAGGCATTTGCATAACGCTTCTCCATAATTTGTGGAGCGGTGTTTCCCCACCAAACACAAGGCTTGATTTCCTTCCACGCAGCAGGTTTAACTGGCGGCATGAATCGGTTTTTACCGGATGTGTCAGCCCCATAAGGAATGCCCAAGAATTGATTAATTCCACGCAGCACAAAGCCGCGTATTTTGCCATATTCGGTATTTGCCACTGCAATGTTATCGCCGACAAAAAGAAGCTGGTCATCGTTGGATACAGCAGCACTAGGCGAATTCAATGGGCTCGAACCCACACTCAATGTGGCTGCTCCTAATCCAAGGGATTGGATAAAATTTCTACGATTTGATTTCATACATTTTATAGGTTTAGATTGACCAAATATACAGATAATGCGATATACATCCTATGCGTGATATTCACAGAAAACTGTTTGAAAATTATAATCAAAAGCGACAAAAAATGCTCAATTTTGCATTATACTAATCAAGCCTGTTTGAATGATGCATAAAATTGCCTTATTGCTATTGCTAACCATCTTCGTTGCAAGAGCACAAAAACCCGACAGTACCTACCACATTTCAGGCGCTGCATCAGCTACTAATAATGGTATTTCACTATTACCGATGTTTACTTTAGGCAAACCGGCATTGATTTTCGATTTATCAGTGGGAAGTAGTCGTTTAGCCTTCGAACCACAGTTTCGATTCTCAATGGAAGGAAAGCCATGGTCATTCATTTTTTGGTTTAGATACAAAGCCATTAATACGAAGAAATTCAGATTCAATATAGGCGCGCACCCATCGGTGGCTTTTCGAACATCCAACTTATTTGATGCACAGGGGAACCAAAAGTCTATTTTAGGACATCAACAATACATCGCATCCGAATGGATACCGACCTACCAGGTTTCGAAAAATGTCAGCGTGGGAATGTATTATTTAGTTTCCAAAGGGGTCAGCGATGGGGCGACGAATTGGACGAATTTCTTGACCTTAAATACAACCATATCTAACATTCCCATTACCCGAGATGTGTCTCTTCGCATTTACCCACAAATCTATGTATTGAATATGGACGGGAAGCAGGGGTATTATTTTACAGATATGCTGACTTTATCGCATAAGAAATTACCTTTCACCATTTCCAGCATCATCAACAAACGGTTTAGTTCCGAAATTCCAGGAGATGATTTTGTCTGGAATATTGCCCTGAATTACGCTTTCAATAAACGCTTGAAACGATATTAAAGATGGGCAAGCACGAAAGTCTAACGGATTTTTACCAACGGAAATTCGACTGGATTCCAGAGAATTTGACCAAAGACTGGGGGCATTTTAATGTCTTCAAATTAGACCCATTTATTGGTGCTGCGGCTCAACCCGTCCCGTACAGGCGTCGTGATTTTTATAAAATTACCCTCGTAAAGGGCCAGGGAAAGATCTTTTTTGCGAATAAAGTAATCGAAGTAAAGAACCAGGCTATCGTATTTTCGAATCCATTTATTCCCTACAAATGGGAGAATACGGACCAAATCCATACCGGCTATTTCTGCATCTTCAATCAGTTGTTCTTTAGCCAATTTGGGAATATAAATGCGTATTCTATCTTCCAACCTACAGGTGTCCCTGTGGTGGAATTGACCACTGAGGGCTATGCCGATTTTGAGCATATTTTCGAGAAGATGCTCAGCGAAATCGAAAGTGATTACCTTCATAAATATGATGTATTGCGCAGTCTAGCTCTTGAATTAATGCACACCGCATTGAAAATGGAGCCGGCGAATACCGCCAAATATGCGCCAGGGAATGCGAATCAAAAGGTCTCGATGTTGTTTTTAGAGCTTCTGGAAAGACAATTTCCTATTGAAGGCCAACACAATCGAATCCTGTTAAAAACGGCATCTGAATTCGCGAATCAACTCTCCGTTCACGTGAATCATTTGAACCGTGCGGTGAAGGAAACGACACAAAAAACCACCTCTCAACTCATTGCAGAACGGGTGACGCAAGAGGCGAAAATGATCTTAAAACAAAGCGATTGGAGTGTTACCGAAATCGCCGATGCTCTGGGCTTTAACGAGGCCAGCTATTTTAATCAATTCTTCAAAAAACAAACGGGGATTAGCCCGCTAAAATACCGTCAAAGCGAATGGAAAAGCGACAATTAGGAAAAAGTGGATTAGAAGTTTCGGCCTTGGGATTAGGCTGTATGGGAATGAGTTTTGGCTATGGCCCACCACAGGACAAGAAAGAAATGATCTCCATCATCCGAGCAGCTGTGGAAAAGGGAGTAAACTTTTTCGATACAGCTGAGGTCTATGGTCCGTTTATCAATGAGGAATTAGTGGGCGAAGCTTTGGCACCTTTCAAAGGCGAAGTCATCATCGCCACGAAATTCGGATTCAATTTAGATCCGAACGACGGCTATAAAATGAAAGGACTAAATAGCACCCCAGCCAATATTCGCAAAGTGGCAGAGGAATCCTTGAAGCGATTAAATGTTGATGCCATTGACTTATTCTACCAACACAGGGTTGACTTATCTATCCCCATCGAAGAGGTCGCTGGCACCGTGAAGGATTTAGTGCAAGAAGGGAAAGTGAAACATTTTGGGCTTTCTGAAGCAGGCGCGGCAAACATCAGAAAAGCACACGCAGTGATGCCAGTGACTGCACTTCAAAGTGAATACTCCTTATGGACACGTGAACCGGAGTCAGCAAAAATCCCCACATTAGAAGAATTAGGCATCGGATTTGTACCCTTCAGTCCTTTGGGAAAAGGGTTTTTGACGGGAAAAATTGATGAAAATACGACCTTCCACGAGACTGATTTCCGCAATACCGTTCCTCGTTTCACGACAGAGGCAAGAGCGAATAATCAAGCACTCATAGACGTCATTTCAGGCTTTGCAAAAGAAAAAGAGGCCACTGCAGCCCAAATTTGTTTGGCCTGGCTACTGGCCCAAAAACCGTGGATAGTACCCATTCCAGGCACCACGAAAATGAACCGAATGCATGAAAACTTCGATGCAGCTTCGCTAACACTTAGTCCAGCAGAAATCGCAGCCATCAGCGAAGCCTCCTCGAAAATTTCGATTCAAGGTACTCGTTACACTGCTGCGGCATTAGAGCAATTAGCTAAGTCTTAACGCAATCCAAAAATCTTCATAGATCGCATCGACCAAGGTGTAATGTCATCCGCTGCTGCCGTGACTCCTTCGGCTAATTTCAAGCGTAAAAACTTCGTGCGCGTAGCTGGCAAAGTGATGATGTTGTCGCCCTGCGTTCCTCTCACGTTGGCTTGCACCACCTTCCAATCCGATCCATTCGTCGAGGCCTCCACCGTTATATTACGGGGATAGGTGTGGGTGAATTCAGGCGTCTCGCCTGCCTTTGGTCTTATGCCTTTTTTGAAGCCAGAAGTGGACGTAAAGTGGAATTCTGTGAAAGTATATTCAGCAGGGAATTCGACTTGGAAAACCATGTCTTTTTCCTGCGTTTTTCCTGTCGACCATCCCTCGTAATTGAAGGCGCTTTTAGGCGAGGCATTTCCACCTACGCGAGTCGATGCGGTGTGGGAGGCATAGAATTTCCAGCTTTGGTCCGGAACAAATTCCACTGGAACCTGCTTCATTAACGACTCAAATTGATACATCCCCGCTTGCTTGTTTGTGTTCGCCCGAATAGCCGCCACTTGCGCAGGACTCACGAATGAAGCGTCGTTCGATAAGCCATTGCGGATGTAGGTAACCACGTCTGAAATCCACTGATCAGACTGCTCTTTCATAGATTGCATCAAACCGCCCGCATAGGTTTTTCCTTCAATAGAACCCTCTAAACCGTGCAATAGAACGCGAACGGCATATTCCGGATGCTGCTGAATGCGGTAAGATCCTGCCAAAGCCGGGGCCAGTAACTTCCCATTACCCATCGACTTACCCATCCCGTCGTTGCCATGGCATTGGGAACATAATTCTGCGAATACTAATTCGCCACGCTCTAGAATTCCTTTTTGCTCTTTGCTCAGTTCCGCCGGATTAAAATTACGCGATTTTGGTGGTGAAATAATTTGCTCTCCTATTAATTTCACGCCAGCCGATTTATTCGAAACTAAAGTCGTTTTGATGGATGATTCATGATTAGGAACCATCAGAAATTTCTGCGTAAATATCGCCTGCATCACCACTTCATTATCCGTGTCTTTCAAGGCTTTATTGTATAAATCTGCTAGCCCTTTTTCGCCAGCTTTATACAAGGTTTCAGAAGCCTTTAAAGCTTGGATTCGAATGCGCGGATTTACATCACTCGCTAACTTAGTAACGGTGGAAACTTTCAAGGCTCCTAAGCCTTCCAAAGTCCAAATCGCATGAATACGGCCATTTACATTCGTCCCCTTTAATGCCATCGCCGTCAAAGCTGGCACCACTGATTTATCTTGGCGCTGCACTAAAACTTGCTGCGCCATATCTTGCCACCAACCATTCGGGTGATTTAAATAAGTCACCAAGGTAGTCGATTTATCATCGTACATACGTGGTTGTTTCGTATCGCGCTTAAAGCCTTCATGACTAACCCGCCAAATGCGTCCCAAGCCCACCACTTTATCTAATTTATATTGCTCGATTTTCGTCCGCAAATACGATCCTTTAGGCGTCCATTGTCCCTCCTGAATAATCCCGTGGTACATATCTACGATGAACATCGTTCCATCCGGTGCGGTGGCCATATCGATAGGTCGAAATAAAGGATCCGTAGAACGAATGAATTCTGATTTTTGATCTTGGTACACATTATGCAACGTCGTCAAACCCTCGTTTTTTACGGGGTTGATTTGGCGGACAATACGAGCCACCGGTTCTCCATAAAAAAGCTGACCGCGTAAAGAAGAAGGAAGACGATCGCCGCGGAAAATATCGTTTCCAGCAGATCCCGTTACACGATTTAACGATCCATCCGGTTGGCGAATTTCGTCCATTCCACCTTGCATATCTGATACCTTTACCGCCGCGCCGTAAGGTACCACGAAGCCAGGTGCTAGTTCATTAGGCACTTCAAAATTTCCGTATTGAATCGGAAATTGGAAGTGAGATGGCACACCAGAAGCGCCCCCTTGGAAGTATAATTTTCCATCATCGTCTTGAGTAATTCCCCATTGGGCACGGTTTGCACCCGTTTTTTCACGGATGATGCCGCTAGGCGTTTCTCGGATACGGAAAGCATTATAAGTGGAATAAAGCCAATTGTCCATCCCATAAAATAAGAAAGCTTGTTGGTGCTCGACGTTACCAGAACGGCCGTATTTGTTCGTGAAAAACTCTTTTTTGTCAGCCTTTCCGTCGCCGTTTGTGTCCGTGTATTTGTAGATATTGTCTTGATCAGACTCCATCGTCAAAATGCTGTTTTTCCCATAAGGAAGCACGAAACGCGGGAAGATTAAACCATCGACGAAGGCTGTTCCCGTCTCGTAAATCCCGTCATTATTTTTGTCTTCCCAGCGAGAAATACGGCTGGTAGGTTCTAACTCGTTTTTGGAATCTGCATCTAACATGTACGATCTTAACTCCAAAACGTACATCCGTCCATTCCCGTCAAACACAATTTCCGCAGGCTGCTGAATCTGTGGCTCCGCTAAAACGGGCTGCATTTGATAGCCGGCCGGAAGTAAAAACTTCTTTAGCTGTTCATCGATGGTCAAGGGTTGCACCGGAGCTTTGGGCGACAAATCAATCCCTTTCCAGTTCTCATCATTCGGATCCACCCCATCCGGAATTTTCAACGTATCTACTGATGTTGTACGAGAAGATGTAGAATGAAAGGAGGCCAAAACAGCAAGCGTCAGCATCCCCGCCAAAGATAAAAGGGCTAATTTTTTCATATAGGTTTAGATTTGTCTACAAGGAAAAAAGAATTTCACTGATATACAATAGGTTAAGCGGAATTATCAGGGCAGGTCATCCTAAAATGTAGAAATCCTTATCTTAGCGCTACGATCTATCCCTATATGAAAAAAATCTTCTTCCTCCTACTTAGCTTCGCGGCCTTTTCAGATGTTAAACTCCCCTCTTTAGTCAGCAACGGAATGGTGTTGCAACGCGACATGCCAGTGAAAATTTGGGGCTGGGCGAATCCGGGAGAGAAAATAAACGTGACCTTTAAAGGCAAAAAACTTCGCACGTCAGCGGATGCTCAAGGGAACTGGGCTTGCTCCTTGCCGGCAACCCCTGCTGGTGGTCCCTATGAATTTACGATCAACGAAAAGTCCGTGAAAGATGTTCTTTTCGGGGATGTTTGGCTATGCGCTGGACAGTCCAATATGGTCATCAACATGGAGCGAGTAAAAGAAAAATATCCGGCCGATATTGCTTCCGCAAATAACCCACAGATTCGAAATTTCTTCATTCCTACTGCCATCTCGAAGGTCGACGTTCGTAACGATTTGCCTGCAAGTTCTTGGCTTCCCGTGAACCCTGAAAACGTGCTCCAAATGGGTGCGGTTTCGTATTTCTTTGCGCGAGATTTGTATGCTAAATACCGGGTCCCCATCGGGATTATTAATTCTAGCGTGGGCGGAACCCCCATCGAATCGTGGATCAGCGAAGCGGGATTAAAAGAGTTTCCGGCTTACGTGAAAGACACCACCCGAACGAGCCCGGCGCCGCCTGCTCCTAGAAAATCCGCTGACCGTGGCCTCACCGAAAAGTGGGCAAGCCCTAGCTATGCGCCTAAAGGTTGGAAGCGGTTTTCGATCCCTGGTTTTTGGGAAGATCAAGGTTTACGAGATTTGAACGGTGTGGTTTGGTTCAGAAGAGAAATCGAAATTCCTGCGTCGTTAGCGGGTCTTCCTGCCAAACTATTTATGGGCCGCATCGTCGATGCAGACCAGGTATTTGTAAACGGAGAGCAGGTCGGAAATATCACGTATCAATACCCGCCACGCAGATATAACGTCAAAAATGGCCTACTGAAAGCGGGTAAAAACCTGATTGTCATTCGCGTCACAAACACGGCCGGGAAAGGCGGTTTTGTGCCAGATAAGCAATACGAAATGATCGTGGGAGACAAAACAGTTGATCTTCAGGGAGATTGGAATTACAAGGTAGGCGAAGTTTTCCCTCCGGTAGCCGAGAAGCCCGCTCCCTCTAATTTCACCCCTACGGCATTATATAACGCCATGATCGCACCTTTTACCTCCTATGCGTTAAAGGGATTTGTGTGGTACCAAGGCGAAACCAATGTGTGGAAACCGGAAGTATATCAACAGCTGTTGCCTGCTTTAGCCAATGACTGGCGGACGCAGTTTAACCAGCCTGACCTTCCCTTTTTATACGTGCAATTACCCGGCTTTCAAGACCGAACGATGCTACCAGCAGAAAGTAATATGGCAGTTCTGCGCGATGGCCAATTAAAGAGTTTATCTATTCCGCGCAGTGGAATGGCTGTCACTATGGATCTAGGTGAGTGGAATGATATTCATCCTTTGACCAAAAAACCGATAGGTGAACGTCTCGCTTTATCCGCCCGCAAACTGGCCTACGGAGAGAACATCGTTTCATCCGGCCCCATCTATGAATCCAACCAAATCGAGGGAAACCGCATCCGCATTCGCTTCCGCGAAACGGGAAGCGGGCTCTCCATCAATAAAACGGACGAAGACGAATTAATGCAATTTGCGATCGCAGGTAAGGACAAGAAATTCGTGTGGGCGAAAGCGATCATCGAACGGAATACCGTGGTCGTTTGGAGCGATGAAGTAGCGGAACCCCTGTACGTTCGCTATGCCTGGGCAGATAATCCAGAGGGGGCTAATTTAATCAATGTGGAAGGCTTGCCGGCATCGCCATTTAGGACGGATAATTAATACGTCCCTGTCATGTCTTCCTCTACGCAGATGATGTAATCTGCTTTTAAAAGATGCTCTGGGAGCAGTGAATCGAACTCTTTTTGAGAAACGGTAGCAATGGTGGCGATCTTGATATCCGCTTTTGAACGCTTTAAATACCAGGAAATTCCCTCGTAATATTCCGAGTGATAGGAGCCATTATAGTGGATAAAAAGGGATCCTGGTGTCCAATTCGTGAACAAAAAATGAGCCATTGTAGCGTCCTTTAATGCTTGCGCTTTTGGCATATTGGGCGAGGTGTGTTCGCCCATCATCGTTAACATTTTTTGATAGCCAGGAAGATTAGCGTCGTATGCGATTGGCATGGGAGCGATCCATGCTTTTTCCTCTGATGTCAAATTTACTAAACTTTCAAACCCTCCACGCGAAACTTGACTCGCGTATTTTCGAGGCACATTAGTGGCGATGAAAGGCAGGTTTTTCTCTTTGGCAAAATTCACTAAAGGAGCATAATCGGTCTTGTAATTTTTCCAAAGACGAGCCGAAGAATCCAATCCTTTCGCCGTAATTTTTCCTTGTAAGTAGTTTGTTAAAGCAGCCTGATTATCGCGTTCAAACATCTCTGCACCTAAAACAAGTTGACGCTTTTCCGATAAGGCTTGCGTAATCTCTAATTCCAACCAATGGCTGATG
>CANFWR010000091.1 GCA_947450865.1 Cytophagaceae bacterium | reverse complement strand
TTTTGGATATCTCGCAAATAGGCTTCGTGGGAGTGCTTAGACAGGCCACGCTCTATTTTTAAGTAATCGCCAAAAGACTGGATTTCTGTCTCCCACATATACATTTTATGTAATGAATCCCGTAAATTTAAAGTAATTACGTATTTTTACACCGAATGTTCCTTTTTAAAATATGGTAAGAAAGAAAATATTAATCCTGAATGGTCCTAATTTGAATTTATTAGGCACACGTGAACCAGAAATATATGGGGCACAGACGTTCGAGCAGTTTTTGGAAATCTTACAAGATAAATTTGGGGAGCAATTAGAGATCTCCTATTTCCAATCCAACGAAGAGGGCGCACTCATCAATAAATTGCATGAAGTGGGATTCAGCTACGATGGCATTTTATTCAATGCGGGTGGATATACGCACACTTCAGTGGCATTAGGCGATGCCGTGGCTGCTATCAAAACACCCGTGATTGAGATTCACATTT
This sequence comes from Cytophagaceae bacterium, assembly GCA_947450865.1. Lineage (GTDB taxonomy): Bacteria > Bacteroidota > Bacteroidia > Cytophagales > Spirosomataceae > Aquirufa. Next base: position 9,294 of record CANFWR010000091.1, on the reverse strand, counting down.
CGAATGTCCACGCAAGAGAAGATTTCCGTCACCACAGCTATTTAAGCCCTAAGGCTAAAGGAATCATCGTTGGTCTAGGCCTACGTGGTTATGAATTAGGCCTTTATTCCTTTATCTAACCCATGTTATCCTTCTACCCTGGCCCCTCTAAGGTTCACCCAGAGGCCCTTGGATACATTCAAGAGGCTTTTGAGCAGGGTATTGTCAGCATCAATCACCGAAGTGATCGTTTCGAAAAGCTACTCGAAGCTACATTTGAAGTGCTTCATCAGAAATGGAATATCCCTTCGAATTATACTATCTATTTCGTTTCATCCGCCACAGAAGCCTGGGAAATCGTCATTCAGTCCCTCGTAAGAGAAAAGTCTACCCACCTATATAATGGCGCTTTTGGTAAAAAATGGGCACATTACGCTGCATCGGTAGCGGAATCTTTTGAATTTTCCGTAGACCAAAGCCTTGCCGAAATAAGCCTTCAAATAGGGCCGATTAAAGGAGACACGCTTTGTTTAGTTCAAAGTGAAACGTCAAACGGAACCGGTCAACAAATACGCCGTGCAGATTATCAACTTGCCGATGATGCCCTCATTGCTGTGGATGCCACTTCCTCGATGGGCGGCATTGAATTACCATGGAATGAGGCTGATGTTTGGTTAGCTTCCGTACAAAAATGCATCGGAATTCCTGCAGGAATGGGCATACTCATTTGTTCTCATAAGGCATTAGCGAGGGCAAAAGAACTTAATCGATCGACACATTATAATGACGTATTATTTTTAGAAGAAAACAGAAGGCTATTTCAGACACAAATGACACCGAATGTGTTGAGCATATACCTGATTTACCGTTTGACTCAACAATTGCCAAAGCTTTCAGAAATTCATCGTACGACTTTGGCAAAAATGAAAGTATGGACAGATTTCTGGGATAATGAAACGGAGTTTAGTTATTTAGTTGAAAAACCAGCTTTGCGTTTACCTACGGTTTTGGCGTTAACAGGAGATCCAGAAAAGATCAAACAATTACACCAAATATGCCTAATTAAAGACATAGAACTAGGAAAAGGATATGGAAAATGGAAAGAAACTAGTTTCCGCATCGCGAACTTCCCTAGTCATACTTTTGAAGATATTGAAACACTCATCCAAACCATAAAATATGAACTTTAACTCCAAAGAGATCCTCTCGGCCTCCTTAATTCTTTTTTCCGTCATCGATATTTTAGGGTCCATCCCCATTATCATCGAATTGCGCAAGAAGAATGGAGACATCCACCCTGGACAGGCGACTTTAGCATCCGGCATCATTATGGTGGGATTCTTTTATGCAGGTAAATTCATTTTGCATTTGTTAGGGGTAGATACTAATTCCTTCGCGATGGCGGGGGCCTTGATCATCTTCTTGATCGGTATGGAAATGACTTTGGGTCGAAATATATTCAAGAGCGAAGAAATCGAAACAAATACGCACTCTATTGTTCCTTTAGCTTTCCCCATCATCGCTGGAGCGGGAACGATGACGACTTTGATTTCCTTGAAGTCACAGTTTGAGGAGGAAAACATTATCATTAGTATCTTCATTAACCTTATTTTTATTTACATAGTCTTGCGATCTAGTGTTTGGATTGAGAAGAAATTAGGAAACGCTGGAACGCAGATTTTACGTAAAATATTCGGAGTTATTTTGATTGCGATTGCGATTAAGATCTTTAAATCACGTTTGATGTAGATGGCCAAAAAACAAAAATATTATGTGATTTGGGCGGGTCATCAAACCGGAATCTTTGATTCCTGGGCGGAGACCGAAAAGAATATCAAGGGCTTTGCCGGTGCGCAATACAAGTCTTTTGAATCCAAAGCAGATGCAGAAAGCGCGTCTAAAAAGAATTATTGGGCAAGCGTTTCACCAGCTTCTAAAGCTAAAGCTCCTAGATTAAATGCGGCAAAATTCATCATACCAAGTATCTCCGTTGATGCCGCCTGTGCTGGAAATCCAGGTGTTTTAGAATACCAAGGTGTAAATACGGAAACGAAAGAGGTGTTATTTGCTCGCGGACCCTTTCCTGAGGGCACTGTCAATTTAGGCGAGTTCTTAGCCATCGTGCACGGCCTGGCCTATTTAAAGAAATTAGATTGTCCTTACCCTTTGTACTCAGATTCGAGAACTGCCATTGCCTGGGTACGAAATCGAGCCATCAAAACGAATCTAGAACGCAATGCGCGGACAGAAGAGTTATTCAAAATGGTTGATAATGCCATCGCCTGGCTAAAAAGTAATCATTATTCGACAAAAGTCTTGAAGTGGGAAACTGAAGACTGGGGCGAAAATCCGGCGGATTATGGCCGAAAGTAGATCCACTTTTGAGTTCAAACAATTCTCTTTACATCACGGAAATCCGGGATTGAAGATTAGTACGGAGGCTTGCCTTTTTGGCGCATGGGCTTCTCTGAAGGCACAAGGCTATTGCCTGGATATTGGAACGGGTTGCGGCTTGCTAGCCTCAATGCTGGCACAAGCTAATTCCACCTGTACAGTGAACGCACTCGAAATTCATCCGGAGGTGGCCAATGTTGCGGCTGAAAATTTCAATAATAGTCCTTTCAAAGAGCGCCTGCATGTAATCGAAGCAAACGTTTTAACGTTTAACTCGGAGGAAAAATTCGATTTCATCTGTTCAAATCCTCCCTTTTTCACGAATCACCTTGCAGCATCGGATGAGGCAAAACACATGGCAATTCATGCTGATCATTTGAGTCCGGCTGATTTAGCTGCCTCCATTGATCGGCTACTATCGGAAAAGGGTGAATTTGCGGTGCTGTATCCGGCTGCTGTTTTGGGCCTATTCGAACAATCCCTCCAGGCAAATGGATTGTTCCTCCATCAAAAAGTAACCATCCACTCCAACCCCTCTAGTCCCGTATTGCGCGTAATGGCGAGCGGATCAAGAGAAAAAAGCTTAGTCAAGGAAGGTCGAATAAACATCAAAACCGAACAGGGCGATTACATGCCGGAATTCATCGAATTATTAAGACCCTATTATATCATCTTTCCTTCATAATTATTTTGTATTTTTGCTCGTATGTTACAGCTATCCATCGTAGTACCTCTTTATAACGAAGCCGAATCGCTTCCAGAACTATGTTCTTGGATCGATCGAGTGATGAAAGAAAATGCGTTTTCTTACGAGATGATCTTCGTAAATGATGGCAGCAACGATAATTCCTGGGAGGTATTAAAGCAATTATCAACCCAATACAGCACCATTTTAGCTATCTCATTTGCCCGCAATTATGGCAAATCAGCTGCCCTTCACGAAGGGTTCAGCAAAGCCTCAGGACAAGTGGTGATCACCATGGATGCTGATTTACAGGATTCACCGGATGAAATCCCAGAATTGTATCGCTTGATTACCGAAGAAAATTACGACCTAATTTCAGGCTGGAAACAGAAACGATTTGATCCTATTTCGAAGACGATTCCCACTAAATTATACAATGCAGCGACCCGCAAATTGTCTGGCGTACATTTACACGACTTCAATTGTGGCTTAAAGGCCTATAAAATTGAGGTAGTGAAAACGTTGCGTCTGTATGGCGAAATGCACCGCTACATTCCTGTTCAAGCGAAATGGAACGGATTTACGAAGATTGGCGAGAAGGTAGTTCAACACCAGGCGCGCAAGTATGGAGTAACTAAATTTGGTTTAGAGCGATTCCTGTATGGCTTCTTGGATCTATTATCGATTTCATTCGTGCAGATTTTTGGCAAACGCCCGATGCACTTATTTGGAAGCCTCGGAATCTTGTCCTTTTTAACGGGTTCTGGTTTGACCATCTATTTAATGGGGGTTAAAATTTATAACATCGCCTATAATTTAAAGTACCGTAATGTTACTGATAACCCACTTTTCTTTTTAGCGCTAGTCGCTATCATTTTGGGTGTGCAGCTCTTTTTAGCCGGATTTATTGGGGAGTTATTGATTACGAACTCGGATAAGACGACGAATTATCAAATCAAGGAAGAAATATCCTAATTATGCCAAACAATGATCTAAGCTGGCTAAGCCGCTCTGAACTCTTGATCGGACCGGAAGGGATCGATAAATTACAAAAATCACACGTTTTAGTTGTCGGATTAGGTGGCGTAGGCTCTTTTGCCGCTGAATTCATCGCGCGTTCGGGCGTAGGCCGTATGACCATCGTCGACGGAGACGTAGTAGATCCAACGAATCGCAACAGACAATTACCTGCTTTAGCGACAAACCATGGGGTTTCCAAGGCCCAAATCATGGCCGAACGCCTTAAGGCCATCAATCCCGCACTCGAATTAACGACCATCGAGCAATTCCTGAGCCCAGAAGAAGCGAAGAACTTGCTGGAGACAACAAAATTCGATTACGTCATGGACTGCATCGATTCTGTTACTCCTAAAATCACCTTATTAAAAACGGCTTACGACCTAGGATTTAAAATCGCTAGCTCCATGGGGGCTGGGGGTAAAATGGATCCTACTAAAATCAGAACAGCAGATTTATTTGATACCCGTGAGTGTTATTTAGCTTCCTTAGTGCGCAAACGTATTCGCAAGATGGGTGTAGGCAAAGGAATTAAGACGGTGTTTTCTTTGGAAAAAGTCAAAGACGAATCACTCATCTTAACGGACGGCAGCAACTTTAAAAAGTCTGCCTACGGAACTATCTCTTATTTACCGGCTGCATTTGGAGGAGTAGTCGCTTCCATCGTCATTCGTGATCTGTTAGACGAGCCAATTCCGATGGAGAAGAAACTAAAATTACCCAAAAAGAATGATCAAAATAGGCGTAATTAATGTATCCGACAGGGCTAGTGCGGGTATCTACGAAGATATTCCAGGCAAGGCCGTGGTCGAGTTATTGAAAGAATACTTGGAATCCGATTTCGAGGTAGTATACGCCGTCGTACCTGACGAACAGGACCAATTAGAAGCGAAGATGATCGAGATGTCCGAGGAGGTTTGCCTTCTCGTGACAACCGGTGGAACTGGACCCGCCTTGCGAGATGTCACTCCAGAAGCGACTGAAGCCGTTTGCCAAAAGATGATGCCTGGCTTTGGTGAGTTAATGCGCTCTGTAAGCCTTCAATATGTTCCTACCGCTATCCTAAGTCGTCAAACAGCTGGCATTCTCAACCAAACCTTAATCTTGAATTTACCTGGAAAACCGAAGGCCATCCGACAATGTTTGGAGGCTGTTTTCCCAGCTATTCCTTATTGCATTGATCTAATTGGTGGACCTTACTTGGTTTGTAAGGAGGAGAATATGAAGGCTTTTAGGCCGAAGTAGAGCTTCGCTCTACAAAGCACAGAGCATAAAGCACAAAGAATAAATTCAGGATTAGGCGTATTTCACAGATTCATCCTCGCAGAGGATTCCGACTTTATACTTTATGCTCTATTCTTTATACTTTATTAGGCTTCTGAGCCTAACAACATCCCATACAACCTCTCCGTCACTTTCCCCCTCATCCCATCACCAATCTGCTTTCCATCAATGGAGAAAATAGGTAATACACGCTTCGTACTTCCGGTGGTGAAGACTTCATCTGCGTTCATGAAATCTTCTAGTGAACAAGTGCCCACCCGAACTTCATAAACAGAGGACGCTAATTCAATCACCTTTTTACGTGTAATGCCTTCCAAAATATGATCTGCAGGCGTATGAATGACACCATCTTTGACAAAAAACAAATTAGAACGGGAGGATTCTGAAACGCCAAATTCAGGGGTATAATAGATTAAATCATCGCCTCCAGCGGCACGAACCGCAGGCATTTCGCGTAAAGCGAATGCATAATTAAGTGATTTAATATCCGCCATTTCGCGCTTGTATTCGCGACTCATTAAACGCATTCCAGCCGTTGGCTCGGCAAAAGCGAAGACACCCGGAAAGATATACAATTCCGACTCCCCTACCGGATCGAATCCATTCAAACTGAAACCGGCCGTTAAAACCAATTTAACTCCCAGGCAAGGATCTACGGATTTTCCTGCAATCTCATTGATTAATATAGCTAGCGACTCTTTGGAATAGCTATGTGGCAAACCCATTTTCGAAGCCGAACTCAGAAATCGATCCAAATGATCTGACATAAAAATGGGCTTTCCATCCATAATACGGAAGAAATCGAAGATGCCGAAGCCACGCAAGAAACCGACATCCTTAACGGAAACGGTCACCTTTTCAGGATCTTGCCACTGGCCTTTATAATAAATGGGATATGCCATTTTGTTGTAATTTTTGAACTAATTGAATCGTTTCTTTGGCCTCCTTCACATCGTGGACGCGCAAGATGGAAGCCCCTTGCAATAAAGCAACAGTGTGTAAAACGGAGGATCCATTCAATGCTTCATCCGCAGAAATGCCTAATTCTCTCCAAATCATCGTCTTACGCGACAAGCCTGCTAAAATGGGGGCACCAAGTAATTTGAATGAGCGAAGTTGTGCTAGTAAAGTATAATTATGATCCAGTGATTTAGAAAAGCCAAAACCGGGATCTACGATCAAATCCTTGAAGCCGCGCGAACGAAGCTCCTGGACTTTTGGCAATAAATCATGTAATACTTCTGCCACCACATTTTGATAATCTGGCACATCGTGCACTTGCTCGACACGCCCCACGCTGTGACTCAGAATATAAGGAACTTGATTTTCAACGATGTAATCGAACACTCCTTCGTCCATTTGACCAGCACCAATGTCATTAAACAGATGTGCACCAGCCGCTAAAGCCGCCTGAGCCACCGCCACACGGTAGGTATCTATGGAAATAATAACGGAAGGAAATTCCCGGGAGATAGCTGCAATAATCGGACAAACCCGATCGATTTCTTCCTGTGGACTAACAGGCGAAGCTCCGGGTCGAGTCGAATGTCCGCCGACATCCAAAATCAAGGCACCGGCAGCGATCATGGAAGATGCCTGTTTCAAGGCTAAATCAACCGAAGTTACACGACTACCTTCATAAAAGGAATCGGGGGTAATGTTCAAAATTCCCATGATTTGGGGCTTCGAAAAATCAAGCAATTGCCCATTTAAACGGATTGTTTGACTTGTGGAAAAAAGAGCGTCCAAATCGAGTGAATTTTAGGATAATTTAAATAATTTTGTAGGCTATAAAAACGTGAGCATCGTCTAAAAACTGTATCTATGAATAGGGACTCAACGCCTTCCCAAACCGAAATCGAATATCGCCAAGTAATTTCATACTGCAAAGCCTTGTTTGATAAAAAAAACAAAGATTACGGTACTTCATGGAGAATTTTACGACTATCTAGCCTAACCGATCAAATCTTCATTAAAGCCCAACGCATTCGCAGCATCCAAGAAAAAGGAGCTCAAAAAATCGAGGATGGTATCGAAGGAGAATTCATTGGAATCATCAACTATTGCATCATCGCGCTTATTCAAAAATCGCTGGAAGGTTCTGATCAAATGGAATTTGCACCAGAGGAATTAGGTCGCATTTATGATGAGCAAGTGGAGATAACGTTGGAATTATTGCGTAACAAAAACCACGATTACGGCGAGGCTTGGCGTGATATGCGCATCAGCAGTATGACGGATTTGATTCTGATGAAGATCTTCCGTACGAAACAAATCGAAAACAATGATGGTAAAACATTGGTTTCAGAGGGCGTGGAAGCTAATTACCAAGACATGCTTAATTACGCCGTGTTCTGCCTAATCACATTGAAAGGCGAGCAACAGCAGCAACAACAGCAATGATAACCAAAATCGCGAAGATTTTATTGGTGGGAATTTTCATCTTCTCAGGTCTCATTAAATTGAACGACCCGATTGGAACCCAACTAAAGCTAGAAGAATACTTCGAGGTGTTCTCGGTAGACTTCGCGTTTATAGCGGGCTTTTGGAAGTTTTGGATTCCCTATGCACTCATCTTATCCATTCTATTAAGTAGTTTAGAAATTGTCCTAGCGATTGCACTAGCACTGAATTACCGCATTAAACAGACTTTATATGCCTTTGTAGGCATCCTGGCTTTCTTTGGATTCCTGACTTTCTATTCGGCCTATTTCAACAAGGTAACGGACTGTGGATGCTTTGGCGAAACAATCAAATTAACTCCCTGGACGTCTTTCGGAAAAGATATTTTCTTGCTTGTTCTGACGGCTATTTTATTGATTGCGAAGAAACCGACAGATAGAAAAACGGGTAAATGGGTAATAGCAACAGCCATTGCCAGTATCGCACTAGGCACTTTTTGCTACTTCCACTTACCTATCAGCGATGGATTACCCTATGCTATAGGTGATCATATTCCTACGAATATGAAGGAACGAGAGCCATTAAAGTTCTCCTATGTATACAAAATCAAAGGTGTTGAGACAACACTAACCGAGATGCCTACAGACACGACGGCCCAATTCATCTCGATGCAGGCGACGAATGAAAAAGAGGCTAGACCACTAATTACCGATTATCAATTGTGGGCGGAGGGAGATACGACTAATTATACGCAAGAAAGCTTTAAAGGGGCGAAATTGATGGTCATTATCCCAAATATTCACCACATGAATGAGGGGGCTTTACCGCAAATTGAACAGCTAACGAAAGGTTTGAAAAACATCACCGTTTGGTTAGTTTCGGCCTCACCAGATGCAGAGGTAAACGCGTTACGTCATAAATACCAATTAGCGTTCCCGGCGCTTTCTGCCGATACGAAAATACTTAAAACAATCGTTCGCTCTAGCCCAGGATTGTGGCTAGTAAAAGATGGAACGGTGAAAGGAAAATGGTCTTCCTACGCCTTACCATCTGCGGATGAGATTCAACAAAGCCTAGAATAAAACCAGAATGAAGAATATCTATTTAGTAGGAATGCCCTCCTCGGGTAAAAGTACCTTGGGAAAAGAATTAGCAAAGAATATTGGTTACTCCTTCATGGACATGGATAAGTTGATTGAAACCCGTGAGCAGAAGACAGTATCGGAGATTTTTTCGAATTTTGGCGAGGCGCATTTCCGTGAAATAGAAAAAAAGACGCTTCGTGGTTTTCAACCTGATCAATCGATGGTGATTGCAACGGGTGGCGGAGTACCTTGCTTTAACGACAATATGGACTTCATCAAGCAAAATGGCGTTAGCGTATTCTTAAACGTAGACGTGAATGATTTAGCCACGCGTTTGTACAAAGCGCAAGGTAATAATCGTCCTTTGTTAGATAAGACCCAAAGCGAAGAAGTGGTCATCGCCTCCATCAAAAAAACCTTCGAGGAGCGCTTACCTTTTTATCAGCA
>CANFWR010000090.1 GCA_947450865.1 Cytophagaceae bacterium | reverse complement strand
TCCTTTGTTTTCAAATCCGCGAATGCCAGCGTTGAAACACCTACCTATAAATTCCCTGAACTTCCGGGCCTTCGAAAATTAGGGGTTTCTCGTTCGAAAGCCACCGATATTCAAAACGGTGAGCCGGTGTATTCTTTCACTTTTTCTCAATATTATCAAGCTTCCGCCACAGGAACCTTACTTATTCCATCCGCTGAAATCATCGTGAATCAGCAATCGTTAAAGATGGATGGATTTGCCCTGCAAGTTAGTGCCTCAGAACAAAAGGAGGAGGTGATTGAAGAAAATAAAGCCCAAATTGAAGAACTTTTCAAAGGCCAAAACTCGGTTTTCCTAGCCCTTACTTCAACGCAGACTCAACCCTTCGTAGGTCAAGGGTTCACCCTGAAATTCTCTCTATTTATCCCGGATGATAATTCGACTCGTTATAGTTTTGACCGAAATGATATCCAAATACCAGCCTTGATTCAGAAATTAAGGCCAAAAAACTGCTGGGAAGAGAGTTTTGGACTACAAGAAGTGAAAGTGTCAAAGGTGGTTTATAAGAATAAAAAATACACCGAATACCGCTTCTTTCAATCTTCCTATTTTGCTTTAGATGCGCAGAAGATTATCATTCCATCCTTAAGTCTTCAGCTACTTAAGAATACGGAGAAGGTTGTTTTCAGTTCAAAGCCCATCGTCATTTCCCCAAAGGAATTGCCTAATCACCCTTTGAAAGGGAAGGTTCCCGTGGGGGATTTTCGCCTCGTCGAAAGCTTAACGAAAAACCAAGTACAAACGGGGGATTCTATCGTCTATGTGTCCAGTGTCATAGGGGATGGAAATAGTATTCTTTGGGATGCCAAATTAGTGGAGTCAGATTACTTCCTGAATTTCTCTCCTTTAGGTACCCAAAGTTCCGTTTATCCGTATGGCGATAAAATGTTAGGCAATAAAACAGAGAAAATACTGATTATTCCATCACAACCGGGTAAATTTGCAATGAAATCCTATTTCAATTGGATCTACTTTAACTCCCGGACTGCAGCATATGATACCTTGCGTTCAGAAGCGATTTTGACCGTGAGTGGTCAACCCTCAGATCGCGAGTTGAACACGCAGTCGGAAACGATGTTGTTGTACCGAGGATTAGAGAAATTAGCCGCTGAAAGGGTGATTGGCTATCGATGGATTGATTGGAAACAGATTTTTAATGCTTTTTTAGGGCTGGTTTTACTCTGGCTTGTCATTTTGATAATTAAGGCCAAAAGAAAATAGTATGGGCAGTATATACGGTAAAATATTTCAAATTAGTACGTTCGGCGAGTCACACGGCGCTGCGGTGGGTGTGGTCGTAACGGGTTGTCCAGCGGGAGTTGATTTCGATATGGAATTCATTCAATCGGAATTAGATCGCCGCAAGCCGGGTCAATCGCGCATCACGACGCAACGTAAAGAAGCGGATTCGGTGGAAGTAGTTTCCGGCGTTTTTGAAGGAAAAACGACAGGTACACCTATTGCGATGCTCGTTTGGAATGGAGACCAACGCTCGAAAGATTATTCACACATCGCGGATCAATTCCGTCCTTCCCACGCCGATTTTACCTATCAAGAAAAGTATGGTGTTCGCGATTACCGCGGAGGTGGCCGTAGTTCGGCGAGAGAAACGGTGGCGCGGGTGGCTGCTGGGGCTTTGGCCAAATTAGTATTACAGCAATTAGGTGTAAAAATCACCGCCTACGTTTCGCAGGTAGGAACTTTAAAATTAACAACGCCCGTAGAGCAACTGGATTTAGCGGTTGCAGAAACAAACGCCGTGCGTTGCCCTGACACTAAATTAGCCGAAGAAATGTTCACTTACATCGACGAAATCCGCAAGCAAGGGGATTCCGTGGGAGGGGTCGTTTCAGCCTACATCACAGGCTGCCCGGTGGGTTTAGGCGAACCGGTTTTCGATAAATTGCATGCGGAATTAGGCAAAGCGATGTTAAGCATCAACGCCGTAAAAGGCTTTGAATACGGTTCTGGATTTGATGGAGTTGAACTTCGCGGATCTCAGCACAACGATATTATTGTCAAAGACGAAGCAGGCAAAGTCAGCACGGTAACGAACCATTCAGGAGGTATTCAAGGAGGGATTTCGAATGGCGAACCCATCTATTTCCGCGTAGGATTCAAGCCGGTGGCTACGATTATGCAGGATCAGGACAGTTTGAACAATTCTGGAGAAAAAATTGTTGTATCAGGCAAAGGTCGTCACGATCCTTGTGTGGTGCCACGCGCCGTACCTATCGTGGAGGCAATGTCAGCGATTGTATTATTGGATTTCTACTTACGTAATCGCTTGACAAAATTATCAGACGTTTTATGATTCCAAACGAGGATGAATATTATATGAGCCTCGCGCTGAAGCAAGCGGAGCGGGCTTTAGAAGACGAAGAAATTCCGGTAGGAGCGGTCGTAGTTTGCCAAGGTAAAATTGTGGCAAAGGCCTACAACCAAACCGAGATTTTGACCGATGTAACGGCTCACGCAGAGATGATTGCGATTACCTCTGCCGCCCAAACGATTGGCGCTAAATATTTGAAAGATTGCACGCTCTACGTGACGCTGGAACCTTGCCTGATGTGCGCAGGGGCCATTTATTGGTCACAATTAGGGCGTTTAGTGTACGGTGCTTCAGAAGAGAAGCGCGGTTTTGAAAAACTAGGAACAGGCATTTTACACCCGAAGACAGAGATTGTTGGAGGGGTTTTGGCAAACGAATCAGAACAACTTTTAAAGGAGTTCTTTTCGATGCGACGATAATTTACCATTCATTCACCATTTAAAAACGATACATATGTCATTTACATTAGCCCCCTTGCCGTATGCAAATAATGCGTTAGAACCGCATTTCGATGCATTAACGATGGAAATTCACCACGATCGTCACCACAACGCGTACGTGACGAATTTGAACGCAGCGGTAGCTGGAACCGAGTTAGAAGGAAAGTCTTTAGAAGAATTGTTTTCTTCGATTTCAAAATTAGCTCCAGCAGTTCGTAACAACGGCGGTGGTCACTTTAACCACGATTTATTCTGGAATATCTTATCGCCAAACGGCGGAGGCGCTCCAGTGGGCACTTTAGCGAAAGCAATCGATGCAAAATTCGGTTCTTTTGATGCCTTCAAAGAAGAGTTTAAGAAAGCAGGTTTAACGCGTTTCGGTTCAGGCTGGGCGTGGTTAGTAGCGCAGAAAGATGGTTCAGTAGCGGTTTCTAGTACACCTAACCAAGACAATCCATTAATGGATGTAGCTGACGTAAAAGGCTTCCCAGTGATCGGATTAGATGTTTGGGAGCACGCTTACTATTTGAAATTCCAAAACAAGCGTCCAGATTACATCGACGCATTTTGGAGTGTGGTTGATTGGAACAAAGCGGAAGCGCGTTACCAAGCAGCTCAGAAATAATTGATTAGGACGGGGGAATGAAAATTCTCCCGTTTTTTTCGGCTTTCTTTTGCAATATTGGAAGCTTTGCGTATTTTTGCAGTCCCAAATGGCGGTTGTAGCTCACTCGGTTAGAGCACTGGTTTGTGGTACCAGGGGTAGTGGGTTCGAATCCCATCATCCGCCCAAAATGCCTCAGTAGAAATACTGGGGCATTTTTTGTTAATTTTCTGTACATTTGTTTAGAAAATCATCGCATGAATCCAGTATTTCTAAAACGTTTTCTTGTCGTCTTATATGCAGCCGGATTATTCGGAATGCATTTGCCCGCTACAGCTGCCTTATTCACCTCTTTAGTGCCTTTGACACTTTGGTTTACCGCCTTTATCTGTGTGGTGTATTTTCCCAAGCCTTCGTTTCAAGCCTATGTATTTTTAGGACTATTATCCATCGCAGCTTGGTATTTAGAAGTGCAAGGAGTGAGGACCGGTCAAATTTTCGGAGTCTATAGCTATGGAAAAACACTAGGTTTTCAATTAGCAAAAGTACCTATCACCATCGGTTTGAATTGGTTAGTACTGGTGTTAGCGACGAGTGCATTAGTGGAAGAGTGGAATATCGTGGGTAAAATAAGTAAAGCAGCAATCGGCGCAGGTTTAATGACGGCCTTGGATTTCTTGATAGAGCCAGTAGCGGTGCATTTTGATTTTTGGACGTGGGCTGGGGTTCAGGTACCCGCTCAAAATTTTATTGCCTGGTGGTTTGCCTCTTTCTTATTTCATTTAGCGTATCAAAATACGCCATTCCCGTCGAAATCAAGCCTTTTTAGGCTCATCGCTGCCCTACAATTTTTATTCTTTTTAGGACATTGGCTACTTTTACAATTTAATTTCTAAACATTTTCAGAACTCGGGTGTTACGATGAGGATGAATGTATATTCGATTAAGGATTTAGAGAACTTCAGTGGTATCAAGGCCCATACAATCCGTATTTGGGAGCAACGTTACCATTTGCTTAGTCCTGTTCGGACTGATACAGGTATTCGCACCTATTCGGACATCGATTTAAAGCGTATTTTAAATATTGCGACCCTTCAAAACAAAGGCGGAATCAAAATTTCTAAGATTGCGGAATTAACGGAATCGGAAATTTCAGAGAAAATTCTTCAACTTTCCGGTGGCGAATTAGATTATCCAGAACACATTCAGGCGATAACGGTGGCTATGATGGACTTGGATGAGTACCGTTTCCAAGTGTTAGCTAAGACCATTACGGACGCATATGGTTTTGAGAACTTTATGCTGAAGGTAATTTATCCGTTTCTAACTCGATTAGGCACATTGTGGCTTTCCGGTTCAGTGGGTCCGGCGCAGGAGCACTTTATTACCCATTTGATTCGTCAAAAAATCATCGCCGCCATCGATTCACAAATGGCTAAGCCTAAACCAGATGCCAAGAAGTTCTTATTGTATCTTCCAGAAGGTGAACTACATGAAATAGGTTTGCTTTTTGCGAGTTATTTGATCCGTGCACGCCAGCATTCCGCTGTTTATTTAGGCCAATCGCTTCCTTTTGATGAATTGTGTTTGGCCTACGAAATACACCAACCGGATTATGTATTCAGTGTATTTACGACTGAACCCTCTCAGGATATATTACCCGCTTATGTCTCGGAATTAGACAAGATGCTTCCGAGCGCAAAGATTATGTTGACCGGGTACAACGTTTTGCATTCGCCGGAACCACTTCCGTCTCGAATTCAGTTGATCGGTGATTTCACCACCTTAATCGAGGTAATTGAATCCTAACTGAAGTTCGGATCTAGCTTTGTTGCATCTTCCACGAATTGTTTCACTTGTTGCTCCTGATCCTTTGGACAAATCATTAACACATTTCCGTGTTCCGCGACGATGTAATTTGATAGCCCGTGAATGACCACCAGTTTATCTTTAGGGGCTTTAATAATGCAATCTTTGGTTTCATAGAGCATCACGTTCGCATCCACCGCATTTTGCAACTCATCTTTTTCGTTAATCTCGTGCAAAGATTTCCAGGTGCCTAAATCTGACCAGCCGATGTCCGCTAAAATAACTTTGACATCACGCGCTTTTTCCATCACCCCATTATCCATCGAAATGCTTTTACAAACGGCATAGACTTTGCGAATGAAATCAGGCTCTTTTTCGGTATAATAGAAGGCACGTCCTTCTTCGAATTGCTCGGCTAAGCGAGAAAGGTGCTTGGTTAATTCGTGTTTAAAGGTAGGGATGGAGAAAACGAAAAGTCCTGCGTTCCACACATAATCCCCACTCTCTAAAAAAGCTTCTGCTAATTCTAAGTTGGGTTTCTCCGTGAAGGTCTTTACTGTTTTAGCGGTTTCAGCTGATTCTTGGTATTGTATGTATCCGTAACCCGTGTCTGGGCGCGTAGGAACGATTCCTAAAGTGACTAAGACTGGTTCGTTCGCCGCTTCTAACGCCTCATTAACACGTGCTTTAAACGCCTCTTCTTTTAAAATAACGTGATCCGCAGGGGCTACGATCATCTTCGCTTTTGGAAGCTTTTTACTAATCTTATAGGCTGCATAAGCGATGCAAGGAGCTGTATTTTTGCGATTAGGCTCTTTTAGGATTTGATCCGGGCTTAAGAAAGGCAATTGCTCTTGTACGATACCCGCGAATTCTTCGCTGGTTACCACGTAGATATTTTCTGGAGCCACAATCCCTTCAAAGCGTTCAGCAGTTTGCTGAAGCATCGTTTTTCCCACGCCTAAAACGTCGTGAAATTGTTTAGGATAATTACTTCTAGAGATGGGCCAAAACCGGGTTCCGATTCCTCCCGCCATAATGACAAGGCAATTAGGCATAGTATTATTTTTGGCTAAGAAACGTTTGTACTCGTTGGACAGCGTTTTCTCTGATATTTTGGTAAAATAAATTAATGTCAGCCTTGTGCCAGTTTTTCAACTTCACAAAAGCGCGACCGGGCACATACGGGGTATTCGTCCACAAGATTCCTAAATGGTTTTGGGCATCCGCAAATTCTTTCACGTATTTAAATCCATAGGAGACACCGCCTATATTCTTCTCTTTCGAGACAAAATTCTCATCGGTAGACCATGTTAATGGGTTAACAGAAGCTAAATCTGTAACTGTTCCGGGATGCCATGGGGGTAAATAACCTTGCAAAAAGGAGGTGTAGGCTACGAAGCACCCTGTTTGTGTAGGAGACGTACATACCGGGATATTTGCAAAGGTATTTTTAGGCGTCGCAATTCCGATGATATAAGCTGCCACCAGTTGCTTGCCTAATTCTTTTCCATCAAAATATTCTTTCATCAAACGCGTAGCGTGCACCGTACCTTGGCTGTGACTGGCGATGATAATGGGTCTCCCCTTGTTTTCGTGCGCTAAATAATACTCGAAGGCTCTTTTCACATCGGAATAGGCCAAGTCCAACGCAGCTTCTTTGTCCTCTTTAAATTGAGTGACAAAAGCTTGGTAATGCGCCTGGCGGTAGCGAGGAGCAAAAATGCGACCTGCTGCATTAAAGGCGGTAGCTTGGTTTAGGATCGTCGAGCTGTCAGTGCGCGCATTTAAAGCAGCATCTGTCATCGAAGCATTCCAAACGTATTCGTTTTCTGGCTTGTAGGTAAATATGGTCGGGTGAATGAAGAAGACATCGGCTTTGGCATTCGTCTGCTCATCTTTCAAAGAGGATTTACGAGGCACTAAATCAGCTGCGTCATAGCGTGACGGTAAGGCTGACCAAGCGGCAGGATCTGCATAATCCATAGGCGCCGGTTGCGGAGCATCTTTCCATCTGGTGCTCAGCACATAAGGCGTTTGGCTAGCGCAAGCGCTGAGGAAAAGAACACTTAAAAAGGCAAGAGCTTTCATAGGAAAAATTTATACGCAAAGCTACTAGTTTAATCCTCCTTTTTAAAATAAAATGATTGAGCGGTAATAGGGGATTATAAGCGATTAAATTATTTTCTGAAAAATTAGCAATTTTTTAATACCAACATAGTGGTGAATACTGAAATCTTCTTTATTTTTGTTGTAATTCGAGTATCCAAAACAAATTGTGTCATTAAAAACACCCATTATGAAAAAAATTATACAACAGATTTTACCTAGCCTAGCGCTTATTCTGTTCTTAAGTGCATCCACTTTTGCTCAGACTAAAATTGGAGGTAAAGTAACAGATGCGGATTCTAAAGAGCCATTAATTGGTGTTAGTATCGGCGTTAAGGGAGCCGTAACTGGAACTATTTCAGATTCGAAAGGAAACTTCTCTTTATCAACAAACAAAGCTGGAGCTTTAACTATCGTCGTTTCGATGGTGGGTTATGAGCGCCAAGAAATTGCAGTAAAAGGAAATAAAACAGATTTTCAGATTGCCTTAAAAGAGCAAGCTACTTTAGGACAAGATGTGGTGGTTTCTGCCTCTCGTGTGGAAGAAAGTGTTATGCAATCTCCTGTTTCAGTAGAACGTATGGATATCCGTGCGATTCGTGAAACTCCAGCGGCTTCTTTCTATGATGCATTGCGCAACATTAAAGGAGTTGAGGTGAGTTCACAATCGGTGTCTTTCTCGTCTATCGGTATGCGTGGGTTTAACAGCAACGGTAACGTACGTGTGGTTCAATTGATCGACGGTATGGATAACCAAGCACCAGGTTTGAACTTCTCTGTAGGTAATATCGTAGGTATTTCTGAATTGGATTTACAATCAGTAGACTTACTACCAGGAGCTGCTTCTGCATTATACGGTCCTAACGCGATGAACGGTATCATCTTGATGGATTCGAAATCACCTTTCTTATTTCAAGGTTTATCTGCTCAATTGAAAACAGGAGCGATGTATGCAAGCAACCGTACGGAGGCAATGACTCCATATGGAGATATTTCGATTCGTTTTGCCAAAGCATTTAACAACAAAGTTGCCTTCAAAATCAACTTTAATCAATTGAATGCAGATGACTGGCAGGCAACTGATACACGCGACCAATCATTATTAAATGGTACGGTATTAGGAGCAGGTTCTCGCGGAACGAATTTGGCTTACAATGGTGTAAGTGTTTTTGGTGATGAGACGAACGTGAACATGTTGACTTCTTTAACACCTTTGTTGAAAGATCCTACCAATCCTTTGACAGCAGGTATCAACCAGATCTCAGCAGCTACAGGTGGGTTATTAACTCCATCTGCTATCTTAGGTTACATTGTTCCTAATGTAGCGATTTCACGTGAAGGATATGCTGAACGTGATTTATCTTCTTATGCAAACCGTAACATCAAGTTCAACGCTGCCTTACACTACCGTTTTAATGATAAAGTAGAGTTGATCTTACAAGGATCATATGGTCAAGGTACTACGATGTACACGGGAGCGGATCGTTACTCGATCAAGAACTTCTCGATGGGTCAATACAAAGCGGAATTAAAAGGATCTAATTTCTTTGTTCGTGCGTATACAACGCAAGAGAATTCAGGTGATGCGTATGCAACGGGTACTTTAGGACAATTAGTGAATGAAGCAGCTAAGCCTTCAACAGCTTGGTATCCTCAATACTTCTCGACTTTCGCAGGTTTGGCATTAACAAACTTTGGAACCGTATTACAAACCAACTTAATGAAAGGTGTGGCTCCAGCTTCAGCAGTAGGATTAGCGGTAGGAAGTACTCAATCTTCATTCCCTTACTACCATGGAACGGCTCGTTCCGTAGCAGACGTAGGACGTTTAGTACCGGGAACAGCAGGATTTAATGCAGCACTAGATGCGATTAAAGGAAAGGCACTTCCTCAAGGAGCTAAGTTTACAGATAAGTCAGCTTTATATCACTTAGAGGGTATGTACAACTTTACTGAGAAGTTAAATAACAAGGTAGAATTGATCGTGGGTGCTAACTACCGTCAATATGCATTGAACTCAGAAGGAACGTTATTTGCATTACAAGATAATGGTAGTGAGTTTACGATCAACGAATTCGGTGGATATGCTCAAGCATCTAAGAAATTATTCGCAGATCACTTGAAAGTAACGGGATCACTTCGTTATGACAAGAACGAAAACTTCGATGGCGTATTTAGCCCTCGTATTTCTGGTGTGTTAACACAAGGAACTTCAAACTTCCGTGCGTCATTACAAACAGGTTTCCGTATTCCTACAACACAGGATCAATACATTAACTTGTTAACTCCATCTGCTCGTTTATTAGGTGGTTTAGCAGTGGTTCAAGATCGTTATAAATTATCAGGTAACTCATATACGTTACAATCGATCTTAGCAAACCAAACAGATCCTACGAAGTGGGTGACTTACAAGTCTAAGGCTTGGAAGCCAGAGCAAGTTCAAACTTTTGAATTAGGTTACAAAGGAAT
>CANFWR010000089.1 GCA_947450865.1 Cytophagaceae bacterium | reverse complement strand
CCTTGCAAAAAGTATGGAGCCGATAGGACGGGTGTTCACCTCTTCCCATCTCGAACAGAGAAGTTAAGCCCCGCACCGCTGATGATACTGGGATCAAACCCGGGAAAGTAAGTAAGCTCCAAGTTATTACAGAAGACCTGCACCGAAAGTGTGGGTCTTTTTTTATGCCCTATAGTCACCAGTCGGCAGTAGGCAGTGGGCAGGTAAGAGTGGATAGTAGAGATACGGCATAAAAACGAGGCGGGAGCCTCTTTTTTTATCCACTTAAAGAAATATCGCCCTGCGCACTAAGGTCTTTGGTCTTTGACTAGTGACTCTCGACTATTGACTACTCCATTCACCATTCACCACTTACCATTCACCATCTTTACTCTATAATCTATACTCTACAAAGAGAGCACACCCCTTGAATCAACAAATTGCTCTCTTGCTTCGTGAAGCCTGCTGGCAATTGAATACTTGGAATATGAACGGTTTCTAAACAAGTGGTTTGGCCACATTGATTACACTTGAAATGTACGTGGTCGTGTTGGTGATGATGATCCCCTTGGTGGCAGAGTTCCTTACATAAAGCGTATTTTACGCCACCATTATCATCTAAAACTTTATGTAGTAAGCCTTGCGTTAAAAAGGTCTTTAATGTGCGGTATACAGTTACGCGATCATATTGATCGCTTAGTTTTTGTTCGATATCACCCTGGCTTAATGCAAAATCTACCGCTTGAAAAGTAGCTAAAACATCAACTCGGCAGGGGGTTGATCTGAGGTCAAAATCTGAAAGTGTATACGAAGAGATCATTTAGCCTAAATGTTCAGTTTGCAATTTGACCATATTTTGGTAAATCCCTGATTTTTTCTTCATCAATTCTTCGTGAGAACCGGATTCTACGATCTTTCCTTCTTCCATTACAATGATTAAATCGGCAGAGCGAATAGTGGATAGACGGTGTGCGATGATTAGGCTCGTCCGGTTTTTCATGAGTTCCTCTAGAGCAGATTGTACCCATTTTTCGGATTCTGAATCGAGGGCACTTGTGGCCTCGTCTAGTAATAAGAACTTAGGATTTTTGAGGATGGCGCGGGCGATTGCGATGCGCTGTCTTTGGCCCCCTGATAATTTTACTCCGCGTTCACCTACCATCGTATCCCATTTCTCTGGGAATGATTCGACGAATTCTTTGGCATAGGCAAGTTCAGCAGCGGACTCGATCTCTGCTTGGGTTGCCCCTGGTTTTCCATAGGCGATGTTCTCGCGGATGGTTCCTCCGAAAAGTAATACTTCTTGAGGTACCAGAGCCACCATTTTGCGCCATTCTGTAATGTCAATATCTGCAATGGTACGATCACCTAGC
The DNA here is from genome assembly GCA_947450865.1 of Cytophagaceae bacterium. Taxonomy (GTDB): domain Bacteria; phylum Bacteroidota; class Bacteroidia; order Cytophagales; family Spirosomataceae; genus Aquirufa. Next base: position 8,480 of record CANFWR010000089.1, on the reverse strand, counting down.
GAAATGGATCCGGCGTTAGGCTCATAAAAGCGCATAAATAATTGCGCAAGGGTTGATTTACCCGTTCCAGAAGTTCCTACAATGGCTACCTTTTGACCGGGTTCAATGGTAAAGTTAATGCCTTTGATGATTTGAACGGATGGACGAGAAGGGTACGAGAACTCGAGGTCTTGAACCTTTATTTGCCCGAATGAGAGCGCAGAAGCGGAGGAATCATGCGTTAAATCAATCTCCGATGGATCGCCCAAAATTTCTAGGATACGATCGGAGGCACCAATGGTCTTTTGTAATTGGGCGTAGATGTCTCCTAAACCTCCCACGGAACCTCCGATAAAGGCTGTGTAGAAGATGAAGGTTAATAAATCAGCCAGAATTAAATCTCCTTGGGCCACTAAAGCGGCACCGTACCAAACAACTCCCACGATTCCACCGAACAAAGCAAAGATGACAAAACTGACAAATCCGCCCCGCAAGGTGGCTGCTTTCAAGGCTTCGCCTAATACCTTATTCAACGAAGTAGTATAGCGATCGACTTCGTATTTTTCGTTGGTGAAGGCTTTAACGGCTTGGATGGACGTTAGGGTTTCTTCGACGATAATGTTCGTATTGGCGAGCTCGTCTTGTGCCTTTTTGGAGATCTTCCGAATGAATTTACCGAAAACGATAGCTGAAATAACCAATACCGGGAATGTCGCCAGCATAAATAGTGTCAGCTTCCAGGAGATATAGGTAATGAGCGCAACGCCACCCACGAGGGTGAAAACCTGACGAAAAAATTCCGCTAGCGTGATCGACAACACATCCTGTAATTGGGTGATATCTGAGGTAATACGGCTCATCAATTCCCCTACGCGTCTTTTCTCAAAGTGGAAAATAGGCAGGGTGATGATTTTAGCATATAATGTCTGACGAACATCGCGCATCGCTTTCTCCGAGACTTGCGCAAAGGTATAAATGCGGAAGAAGGAAAGGATGGCTTGAACAATCAAGACTGCAAAGAAAAACAAGGTTACATCGTTGATCTTATAGGTTGATTTGCCTTCGATTACTTTGGTCATTTCCCCAATTAAAAGGGGGAAACTGAGGGTCGTTAGGTTAGATAATAACAAGAAAACCATCCCCACGATGAAGGTCCATTTGTAGGGAATGACGAATTGAAAAATCTTGATGGCCTTAGAAAGACCTTGTTTGCTGACTTTAACGGCATCTTTTGGATCGACTCCTCCGCCTATATCACCGTGTTGTTTTTTTGCCATCTTATTTTTTATCTGCTTCTCCGCGGTAACCTGAATCGAGGAATAATCGATTGGCTTCTGGGTCGGTCATTATTTTTGCCAAACTCAATTTGGGCTTTTGTTTCCAATAGGAGTCCACGATGCGCCAGCCTAACCAGCGGCCGATACTGCCTGGGCAGGCGGGACCGACTTCGGTCGTTTTGGGACGATCATCTAGGTATTTTGCCTTGACGTTCTTATCGCTACTGAATAACAATTTACGATCGATAAAATGTTCCCAAACTTCTTTTTGGAAGGCATTCGTCTCCGCTAATTCTTGATTTGTATAGCCAAATATCAGACTATCTGGCACGGAAGGCAAAATCGTTTTCGTAAAAACGTACCCTTTGCCGTACCAAATCATATCGCTTAATAAACTCGCATCGTTCTCTGTTTGTTTGATCAAAAAGGCAGAATATTGGAGGATCACTTGGGCGACCATTGCTTTCGGCTCCAAACGGCGCATTTGGTATTCGTAGACATTGGGCGCTTTGTAGAGACCGCGAGATCCCATAAAGAAGTCAAGGCCAATGATGATCAAGGAGTCTGAAACGACTAGGTTCTGTGCAGTATATTCGCCACCACCTACACCACCAAAACCGGAGAATACCGTTCTGATCTTCGGAGTTTTAACACCCGGGAATTCCTGTTGAATTTTGGTAAAGGCCGCTTTGAGTTCTATCTCGAGAGAATCGCCACCAAAAAAGCTGGGCTCTTGACTCTGATCGTAGAATTTTCGCAACGCGGGATTAGCATATAATCGATAAAGATCTTGAGCTAAAAAAGGCGCATTTTCGGTTGTAGCGCCAAAATACCCCACGCTGATTTCCGGGTATTTGGCTAATACCGCGCTCATGTCCGCATCTGATTTTGCTGCGGCCATTACGCGTTCCACTCGCTGAAAATCCCACTGAATGGCCTGCGCTTCCTTTTCTGAAGAACATGACCAAAGGAGCAAACCGAAGAAAACCGCGTAAATAAACTTCATTATCCTAAACGAGCTAGCAATTCTTGTAACGACTGAATCTTCGTTTCTGCATCGGCTAATTTCTGTCTTTCACGCTCCACTAAATCCGCTTTCGCATTCGCTACGAATTTCTCGTTGGCTAATTTCGCTTCCACTGATTTTTTGAAACCTAACAGGTAAGCCAATTCTTTCTCTGATTCCGCCTTTACTACCGCAGGATCTTCGTCATTCGCTAAAGGAACGAAGAATTGATCCGCTTTCACGACGAAAGTATGGGCATCAGCTACGGCATCTGTAACAAAGGTGATGGACTCTAAATTTGCTAGCTTAACCAATATCGCCTCTACCGGTGCATAAGCAGCCTTGTTTTCAGCTTTAATATGTAGTGCTAACGCTAACTTAGGCGATAGCTGCTTCGAATTACGAATCTCGCGTACTTTCGTTACCACCTCGAATACCACATCGAATTGAGCGACTAAGCCAGTATTAACAGGACCAGCTAACGGGAATTCAGCTTTGCAGATGGATTCTCCCGCTGCGCGTTCATCAATCACTTGCCAAATCTCCTCGGTAATGAAAGGCATATATGGATGCATTAAACGCATTAAAGAATCGAATAAACCTAGGGCAGCATGTAGCGTATCTGCGTGAATTGGGCTTTGGTAGGCCGGCTTTATGATCTCTAAATATTTACCACAGAAATCATCCCAAACTAACTCATATATGCTTAGAAGGGCATCTGAAATGCGGAATTTACTGAAGTGATCTTGAACGTCAATAATGGTTTGGTTTAATTTTGACTCAAACCAAGCCGTTGCTAATACATGTTCTGGTAAAGAGGTTCCTGGAACAACTTCTAAACCACGCAAAAGTCGGAACGCATTCCAAATCTTGTTCGAGAAGTTACGACCTTGTTCACACAATTTGTCATCAAACAATAAGTCATTCCCAGCCGGAGCGGAGAACAATAAGCCAGAACGAACGCCATCGGCGCCGAAACGCTCAATCAGCTCTAAAGGGTCAGGCGAGTTGCCTAATGATTTGGACATCTTACGACCTTGCTTATCACGCACAATACCCGTTAAATAGACATTCTTGAACGGCAATTCATCTCTCCATTCGTAACCCGCCATGATCATACGTGCTACCCAGAAGAATAAAATATCTGGTCCAGTCACTAGGTCATTCGTAGGATAATAGTAGTTAATTTCCTCATTATCGGGGTTTTCTATTCCGTCAAAAACCGAGATAGGCCACAGCCAAGACGAGAACCAGGTATCCAATACATCCGGATCCTGCGTCAAATCATCTTCCACCAAGGCATACAATTGGTATGTATCTCTTGCGATGCGCAAGGCCTCTTTTTTATCTTTCGCTACGATCAGCGTGCCGTCTTCTAAATAGAAAGCAGGGATTTGCTGACCCCACCATAATTGACGGGAAATACACCAATCGCGTACATTTTCCATCCAAGAACGGTAGGTGTTTTTGAATTTCGCCGGGTGTAATTGAATGTTGTCATTCATGACGTTGTCTAGAGCTGGCTTGGCCATCTCTTCCATCTTCATGAACCACTGTAAAGAAAGCTTTGGCTCGATTACCGCACCTGTTCTCTCTGAAGTTCCCACGGTGGATTTGTATTCGTCCGTTTTGGTCAAATACCCTTCTTCCGTTAGTTGCTTCACGATGCGTTTGCGCGCCTCGAAACGATCCACACCCACGAATAAAATGGCTTTCTCATTCAAGGTTCCGTCATCATTCAAGATGTCGATAACTGGTAATTTATGTTTCAGACCTAATTCGTAATCATTCAAATCGTGGGCAGGAGTCACTTTTAAGCAACCCGTTCCAAAATCCAAGGTTACGTATTCGTCTGGAATAATGGTGATTTCACGATCTATTAACGGGATACGCACTTTCTTACCATGCAAATGAACATAGCGCTCATCCGCTGGATTTACACAGATCGCCGCATCCGCCATAATGGTTTCTGGACGCGTCGTAGCAATCGTTACCGATCCACTACCATCAACGAGGGGGTATTGGATGTGGTATAATTTGGCCTGAACATCCTTGTAAATCACCTCTTCGTCTGAGACAGCTGTTTTTCCTTGTGGATCCCAGTTGACCATACGCACGCCACGGTAGATTAAACCTTTGTTATATAATCGCACAAACGTGTCAATAACAGCTTGGTATAAAGAGGGTTCCATGGTGAAACGGGTACGATCCCAGTCACAAGAAGCCCCTAATTTTTTCAATTGATCGAGGATGATTCCGCCGTATTTGTCCTTCCATTCGAAAGCATATTTCAGAAATTCCTCGCGAGTAATATCGGCCTTAGAGATGCCTTTTTCCTTTAACATGGCCACGACTTTCGCCTCTGTCGCAATCGATGCATGGTCTGTTCCCGGCACCCAACACGCCTCTTTACCTTCCATACGAGCTTTACGAATCAAGACATCTTGAATCGTATTGTTTAACATGTGGCCCATATGAAGCACCCCAGTGACGTTAGGAGGAGGAATCACGATGGTGTACGCCTCTTTGTTCGGATTAGGTTTCGAAGCGAAAAGCTTGTTTTCTAACCAGTAGGCATACCATTTTTGCTCAATTTCCTGTGGGGCGTAATTCTTATCTATCATATGTGTTCTCTAAGCCTACAAAGATAATTGATTTAGGCCAAAGGTCGAGGGTGGATTTTAAAACAATTCGCCGTAATTTTGGTTGAAATAGCGTTATGATGTTAGTAGGAATTTTACTTTGGTTAGGGACCTTTCTGGGAATGGAAGGGGTGGCTTGGTTCACGCACAAATACATTATGCACGGCATTATGTGGAATTGGCACGAGTCTCACCACGTGCATCATAAGAATCCATTAGAAAAAAACGATCTGTTTTCGGTTGTTTTCGGAATCTCCTCCACATTAACGATTATCATAGGAGCTGAAATTGCGGAATATTGGCCGTTATTTTACATTGGATTAGGGATCGCCACCTATGGCATCTTCTATTTCATCTTCCACGATATCATCGTGCACCGCCGGATTAAAATCAAGTACAAAGCCGGTTCTGCGTATATGAAGCGCATCATGAAGGCGCATTACGTGCACCATGAGGTGCATACAAAAAAAGGCGCAGAGGCTTTTGGCTTCCTCTACGCCCCTAAAAAATACCAATAAATTTTACTTTACGAATCCTACACCGACCGTTGAATTCGAGAATTCATCGATTAGGATAAAGGCTCCATTCGCTGGATTAGCTGCATATTGATCCGCGCTGATCGGTTGTGCTGTGCGCAATGCAATCGTTCCTATCTCATTTAGTTTCAAGGTATCTACTCCCTGAGTAGATGTTTGCGTTGCTACGTCGAGGCGCTCGGTAATCTGCGAGATTTTCGCCTTGGTCGTATTGATTCCGTGTTGTAATAAGTAGGTTTTACCTGGGCTTAACGCCGTATGATCTAACCAGCAAACTTGGGCAGAAAAGTCTTTCAAGGCTGGTGCATTGTTCTCTGAAGCTAACACAAGTGTGTTTCCACGCGATATATCTACATCCGTCGTCAAAGTAATGGTCACAGAATCCCCTGCAATAGCTTGATCTAGTTTCGTTTCAAATTTTTCAATCGTCGCAATCGTGCTCTCTTGACCCGTAGGCAAGACGCGAATGGCATTGCCCACCTTGAAAGTACCTGAGCTGATTTTCCCGGCATAGCCACGGAAGTCGTGGTAGGCCTCCGTCATCGGTCTTACGACAAATTGAACTGGGAAACGAGCTGGTGCATGTGCCAAAGTAGAGGCGTATTCGAAGGCTTCTAATTCGCCTAAAAGTGTATTGCCCTTGAACCAAGGCATTTCGCTGGTTTTCTGCGTAATGTTTTGGCCATACAAGGAGGAAATAGGCAAGAAGCTGATTTCCTGTCCTTCGAAAGTGATCTGAGAAACTAATTCCGCCAAGCTATCTTTGATTGCATTGAAAGTGGACTCTTGGTATTGAACTAAGTCCATCTTGTTCACGCAAATGATTACTTTCGGGATACGCAGCATCGCGGCAATCGATAAGTGACGTGCAGTTTGTTCCACTACACCTTGACGGGCATCCACTAGGATGAGGGAAACCTTTGCGTTAGAAGCCCCTGTCACCATGTTGCGGGTATATTCCACGTGACCTGGCGTGTCCGCGATAATGTATTTGCGGGTGGGCGTGGAGAAATAAATATTCGCCACATCGATGGTAATACCTTGCTCGCGTTCTGCGATGAGGCCATCGGTTAATAGGGAAAGATCTAGAAAGTCTAGTCCTTTGCGTTTGGAGGCGCTTTCTAAGGCCTCAATTTTATCTTTGGTAATCGAATTAGTCTCGTATAACAGGCGGCCGATTAAGGTACTTTTTCCATCATCAACGGAACCTGCGGTAGCTATGCGTAAAATATCCATGTGTTCTTGTCTGCGATTGAATTAAAAATACCCTTGTTGTTTTCTTTTTTCCATGGCCGCCTCGGAACGTTTGTCGTCAATGCGTGCGCCACGTTCTGAAATTTCGGCAGAAAGAATCTCTTCAATGATCACATCAATATCCGTCGCATCGGAAGCTACTGCTGCCGTACAGGTCATATCGCCCACCGTTCTAAAACGAACTGTCGCCTCAAATGGAATCTCATCCGCTTCCTTGTTCAAGTACTCAGAATCTGCCCAAAGCATCCCATCACGCTCGATCACTTGGCGTTGATGCGAATAGTAAATGCTCGGGATTTCCATTTTTTCTTCTTTAATGTAGTTCCAAACATCCAACTCGGTCCAGTTCGAAATAGGAAACACGCGTACGTTTTCTCCTACAGCAATCCGGCCGTTCAGCATATCGAATAATTCGGGTCTTTGGCGCTTCGCATCCCACTGCCCAAAATCATCGCGCACCGAAAAAATACGTTCCTTCGCTCTCGCTTTTTCCTCATCTCGTCTTGCACCACCGATGCAAGCATCAAATTTGAATTCTTCGATGGTATCTAAAAGCGTTACCGTTTGAAGAACATTTCGTGAGGCGTATTTACCGGATTCTTCCGTCGCTTTTCCTTGGTTGATGGAATCTTGTACGTAACGAACAATTAGTTCTGCCCCCGTTTCTTTCGCTAACCAATCCCGGAATTCAATCGTCTCCGGGAAGTTATGACCTGTGTCGATGTGGACTAAAGGGAAAGGAATTTTACCTGGGAAGAAAGCCTTTTGGGCTAAGCGAACCAAGGTAATGGAATCCTTTCCACCCGAGAAAAGTAAGGCCGGACGCTCAAATTGCGCCGCCACTTCCCGCAGGATGTAGATGGATTCATCCTCTAATTGGCGAGGAAAATGACCGATTTTGTCTTGTATTGTCTGCATAACTTAGGCGTGTAAACCACATTCTTTTTGGGAATTCTCCCACCACCAACGACCCGCACGTGGATGTTCTCCTTCCGAAATAGCCCGCGTACATGGAGCGCATCCGATGGAAATGAACCCTTTCTTGTGCAAGGGATTTTGGGGAATTTTATGTTCTTGTAAGTAATTCTCTAATTGACTGAAGCTCCAATCAATCAAGGGGTTAATCTTAAATAACTGGCGGTTCTCATCCCATTCTAAAATAGGCATATCGGCTCTATTGTCAGATTGCTCCGCTCTTAATCCGGTTATCCACACTTTCGCTCCCTGCAACGCACGATTTAAAGGCTCCATTTTTCGAACAAAACAGCACTCTTTACGGTTCTCTACTGAAGTGTAGAAGGAGTTAAATCCTTTTTCTGCTACTAAGCTTTCCACCGAGGAGGTGTTAGGGAAAAAGGTGTGAAGGGAAAGACTATATTTTTTTATGGTTAAATCCATCAACTCATAGGATTCCTGGAATTGACGTCCGGTATCCAAGGTAAAGATCTCAATATTCGATTTAGTGCTAGCAATAGCTTGCGTAATCGCCTGATCTTCTTGCCCAAATGAGGTAGAAAAAACTATTTTTTCACCTGCAAAGTATTCAGCAATAAACTGAATTCGTTCAGGTAAAGATCGGGAAAGGAGTTCTTTTTCGAGGTTTGCGGGAACCATAACGTGATATTTTCACAAAGGTACATATTGTCTATTGAATAACTATACTAATAGATAGAAAAAATAATTAGTTATCTTCGAGTGTCATGCGTATTGGATCAGAAATAGTATTGGATTTGCCTTCCGGAGACGAAGAAGAGAGCTTACTAGATGTTCGTAATCTAAAAAATCT
>CANFWR010000088.1 GCA_947450865.1 Cytophagaceae bacterium | reverse complement strand
GTAGCTGAAGACTTAAGGATGGAATGATAATCTTCTGCGCATCTAAAGCAAAATAGGAAGATTGAAAGAAGCGGTATTCGGTGTATTTTTTATTCTTATAAACCACCTTCGACACTTTCACTTCTTGTAGTCCAAAACTTTCTTCCCAGCAGTTTTTAGGCCTTAATTTCTGAATCAAGGCTGGTATTTGGATATCATTTCGGTCAAAACTATAACGAGTCGAATTATCATCCGGGATAAATAAAGAGAATTTCAGGGTGAACCCTTGACCTACGAAAGGTTGAGTCTGCGTTGAAGTAAGGGCTAAGAAAACGGAGTTTTGTCCTTTGAAAAGTTCTTCAATTTGGGCTTTAGTTTCTTCTATCACCTCCACCTTTTGTTCTGAGGCACTAACTTGCAGGGCGAATCCATCCATCTTTAAAGATTGTTGATTCACGATGATTTCAGCGGATGGAATGAGTAAGGTTCCTATGGCGGAAGCTTGATAATATTGAGAAAAAGTGAAAGAATAAACCGGCTCACCGTTTTGAATATCGGTGGCTTTCGAACGAGAAACCCCTAGTTTTCTTAGACCTGGAAGTTCAGGGAATTTATAAGTTGGTGTTTCAACGCTGGCATTCGCGGATTTGAAGACAAAGGATAAAGAGAAATTCTCTTCCAGCGTAATGGCTTTCTCCCCCACGAGCAAGGTGGCCTGAGCACGTAAGTCCGTGAAGGCGAGTAAAAAGACCCCGAAGAAAAAGAAAATCCGTGTCATTCCCGCAATTTAATCAATTGTCGTGGAAATTGCTGCTATTTAGACTTTCCTCCTAAGGTAAAACCTAAAGCCCCGTAAAACTCAGCATAATAGATCGCTTGTTCCGCGTGATCTACCGAGCGACCTGTCGTGTGGATATCCCACAACTTCGTTGCTCCCGTTTTGATCGTTGTTTCGAAGAACAAAAGTTTACTTAAATTAAACTTCAATCCCGTTTTCAAGGAAGCTCCACCACCGGCGAGGTTCCAAAAATTGTTTTGCCCTACCCCAAAAACGTGCACATCCGAACGTGGGACTAATGCACCCACACCGACACCTTGCATCCAATCTATCGCAAAACGACTCTTAGGACTTTGGTATACCGGATTATAGTGCTCAAGTTCTACAGAAGCATAATTATAGCCATCTGTGTGTTCTAGGTGAACGAACTTGTTCGGATCTAAGACTAAGGGTGTTTGATTAAACGTCCCTACGTACGCTGGATCCACGTTGATTGCAGGAGAAGATGTTTGTGGATTAACAAAGCCATTCACTTTCACTGTTTGGCCATCATTTACGACATATTTCATATGATCCCAACCTATACTGATCGAAAGATTATCTTTAATGAAATAGCCGGCATGAAAATTAAACTGCGGAATGGACAATAAACCGGGATCAACATAAGTCTTAAATTCACTTAAAGGTGTAGGAGCATCCAGGGCCTCCGCATTGAGCAACGTAAAATCATATCCCGGACCTACAAAACGAATATCAGAATTTGCGTAAGTTGACCTATTATAACCCCAAGTGATATAATATGACCCTTTTTTATTCGTTTGTTGAGAAAAGGCAGAAAGGCTCACCAAACTAAGCAAAGCGATAAATAGGATTTTTTTCATGTAGCAATTCTTAAATTCAAGCTGTAAAGTTCGGCATTTTTTAACGCTTTTATATACCAAAAACTTGATTTTCATCAGAAATCAGGAACACAATAACTATAATTCGTATAGATTGCCGTAAATTGCATCCCGAATTCATTACCATTACCTTATGAGAAAACCATCTGCGAAATTTGAATACAAAACCTTCACGTTAGGCGAAAAGCTAACGGAAGAGCAGAAAGAATACTTCAAGAAGTATGGAGTAATTCAATTTAAGAAGTTTATTGAGCCTGAAACAGCGGAACTTTTCATTTCGGAATTAGCGAAAATTGAAAAGCAATGGCTAGATGAAGGCATCGAGAAAGTAAAAGGAATTCCTTTAAAGTTTGGAAAAGACCATGAAGGAAACCCGATGATTCAGCGTATGTGCTTTACGAATCAGTTTAGCCCTGTGTTAGCGGAATTAATCAGAGATCCACGCTTGCAATTACTAATCGAATTGTTAGCTCCATACGAAGGCAGAATCAGTGAGGACGAAAAAGATGGATTGGTTTTCAATCACTACATAAACGAACCTAATTCAAAGTTCAGCCAAATGGGCTGGCATACTGATAGCCCGCGTGATTTATTCTTAGGTCAAAAAATCCTTCCCATGTTAAACGTAGGAATACACTTAGACAATTGCCCTTCTTCGAATGGCGGTTTACGTGTACTTCCTGGTACACATACACAAGGGGTCTTGAAATTATTGTTTGGGAAGAAGCAATTCATCGATCACAAACCAGATCCAAGAGAAGCGGCGTTCGAAATCGAACGTGGTGATTTAACCATACACGATGGCCGCTTATGGCACCGCGTGGAGGTTTCTCCTAACGTGGGTGAAAAATCCCGTCGCCGCGTGATGTATGTTCCCATTATTACCGGAAAATACAAACCGAAAACGGATCAAAGTAAGACACCATTCTACCACCGTTTTGCAAAGGTGGTAACGAAATAAAAAAAAGCGGCTCTTCGAAGAGCCGCTTTTTTTATGATTTAGATTCTAAATACGATTGCAAGATGATTGTGGCAGATACCCGATCGACCGTTCCTTTTTCTCTTCTATCTTTCTTGGACATCCCTCCCGCGATCATCGCCTGCATCGCTAGCTTAGACGTGAAGCGTTCATCGTGTTCTTCCAAAGGAATTAAAGGAAACTTCTTACGAAAACTTTTGATAAAAATGCGAACCCCGGCGGTGGAATCCGTATCGGTGTTATCGAGATTTTTAGGCATTCCAATCACTACCTGATCCACCGTTTCTTTCGCAAAGTAAGTTTGCAGAAATACTAACAAGGTATGGGTAGGCACTGTGTCTAAACCGTTTGCGATAATCTGCAAAGGATCTGTGACTGCGATGCCCGTCCGTTTTAACCCAAAATCAATCGCTAGAATGCGGCCCATCTTAGGAATTTAAATACCCCTTGTCGCGCAAAATCTTATCGAGTAATTTCTTGTCATTATCGTTATTGAACACGCTGAATGGCAAGTATAAGAATTGGTATTTTCCCATCTCAAGAATATACGCATCCTTGTCTTTGTAAGCTCCTAAAATCATATCCCATTTGATCATTCCACCTTCTTTGTCAGAAAGCTTCATAAAGATTTGGCGACTATCGATTTCGTAGCGGTATTTATCAAATAATTGCTTGTATTGCGCTAATTGCGTGATTCCAGTAAACTGAATTAACCAAAAAAGAATGTATGCAATCACCGCGATGGCGATGAAAATGTAGATCCAATAGTTTTTATACGTTCCAGTTAAGTTCAAAGCCACATTTCCTAAAACAAGTGCCAAAGGAATGAATGCAAACTTCCACTGGTTAGAGAAAAGCTGACGCATGCACAAACCAACAAACTTATTTTTTTCTAACGCGAATTTCTTCGTTTTAATCGCTAATGGATTCGAAGGTGCTTGCATTTGGCGCTGTTGAGCCCCGTACATTTTAGACATATGAAATGATTTTTAAACGCTAATTAAGGCGTAAAGGTACGAAAATTGGATAATTTTGGTAATTTTAAAGCGTACTATTTGAATTAAAGCAATCCCTATGTCTGCCAAACAAGTTCTAGATGGCCCTGCCCTCCTCCAAAAAATCCGACGAATTGCCTTTCAAATCTATGAGAATAACTTCGAAGAGACCGAAATTGTTATTGCAGGAATTGTAGGTGAGGGTTTCGCTTTCGCCGAACTGTTGTGCGAGGAGATCAAAAGCATCTCGAAAATCAACGCTATTCCAGTTAAAATTGATTTAAATAAAGAACATCCATACGAGCGCCCGGTAAAGTTCGAAGGGGGAACAGATGCCTTAGAGAACAAAGTAATCATCGTAGTAGATGATGTTTTGAACACAGGTCGCACCTTCTCTTATAGCCTAGCTCCTTTCTTGAGCATGCACGTAAAACGTATTCAGGTGGCCGTGATTGTGGATCGCAATTATAAACGCTTCCCTATTTCGGCTGATTACAAAGGATACGAACTTTCTACGACACTCTCAGAGCACGTCCAGGTGATCTTAACTGATTCTTCAAAAAGAGGCGTTTATTTAGCTTAGTTTTTTTGCCAAATTTCCCAAGCCTTATCGGCCTGGCCCTGCAACATCTCCAATCCGGCGTAGATGCCTCCCACCTTATTTTCGAGCCCCGCTTTCAAGAAAGCTGTCTCTAATGGGTTATAGACGATATCATATAAATAGTGTTGCTTATTCAGTAATTCATAGGGAATAGGCGGTTTATCATCCACCTTCGGAAACATTCCTAGCGGTGTAGTATTCACGATCAAACCGATTTCCTCCATTAATTCCGGCATTTGTTCGTAGCTCACGTTGTCATCCGAAGCTTGACGGGAAACCTTGATTACCTCGAATCCCATATCTGCTAACGCCACGATGATTGCTTTTGCTGCGCCTCCTTGACCTAATACACAAGCCTTAAGTGAGCCGAAGTTTTTGAATTTGTCCCAAAACTCCACCGTCGTACGAAAACCCCAATAATCGGTATTATAACCACGGGTATAACCGTCAGCGGCGATTTTGATGGTATTGACGGCGCCTATTTGGGCCGCAGCTAGATCGATCTCATCGAGCAAAGGCATCACCAATTGCTTGTAAGGAATGGTCACATTTAGGCCTTTCAGATTCGGATTTGCCGCTAGAATGGCTTTGAACTCATCTATGCTAGGAATAGGAAATTGCTCGTAGGCGTGAGTTTCAGAGAGACCCAGCTTTTCGAATTTTTCAGTGAAATACGCTTTGGAAAAAGAATGACCCAAAGGATAACCAATCAAACCATATAAGTGCGAAATAGCCATCTTATTTGCGTTTAGAAATCAATCCCCAAACTATGGGTAATACCGATACAGCCACAATTCCTAATACGACTTTCTCAAAATTTGCCTTCACAAATTCATTATCGCCTAAGAAATAACCGGCCGCAGAAATACAGCTCACCCAAAGCGTCGCCCCTAAAAAGCCGTATAACAAATAGACCGGATAAGACATGCGTCCCGCACCTGCCACAAAGGGAGCTACGGTACGAACAATCGGAATGAATCGAGCTAGGATAACTGTTTTCGGGCCATATTTGGCATAAAACGCCTCCGTCTCTTCTATATGCTTGCGCTTCAAGAACAAAACCTGTTCGCGCTCCCGAATGATATTGCTAAAGTATTTACCGATAAAATAGTTGACTTGATCACCTAAAAGCGCGGCGCCAATTAACAAAGGAATCACGGTCCCAAGCGACAATTCACCACTGGCCGCAGCTAATAAACCCACCGAAAACAAAAGAGAATCGCCTGGTAAAAAAGGCATAACTACAAGTCCCGTTTCCACAAATACAATCAGAAACAAAAGACCATAAGTCAATGCGCCGTGAGCGGCAATAAATTCCGACAAAAAGGTCAAAGGATCCTTTAATAGATCTAATAAAAGCTGCAGCATCCGAACTATTTCGTTAAGAAGTGGTCAAACGTATCGCCACGTAATCCTAAACGAATCGTTTCTAAAGAAACTACTTCTTGAGGAGCAATATTTCCTACGTTTACGTTCGCTCCTACTAGCTTCACGAACCAAACTTGCTGTGACTTCTGCGGTGCCTCCCAGATGATTTTTTCTTCTGGAATCTCCGTCAAAATCTCTTCTACTAAGCCTTGGCGAACTTCCCCAGAGGAACGGAATAACCCTACATTTCCTCCTTCACGTGCCTCACCGATTACTTTCCATGCACCTGCCTCTAATTCCATGCGCATTAATTTAATCCACTTATAAGGTGGAATAATCTTTGCTTCATCCTTCGAACCTACTTCAGAAAGTACAGTAACTTGAGTCGCTAACGTACGAATTAATTCACATTTGATATCAGATTCCATTTCAATCGAACCATCCGAAACTTCGGCATATTCCATCCCGAATTCATCTAAAATGCGGCGGTAATCATCAAACTGACCACGGATATAAAAGGCTTCAAATAAAGTACCTCCAAAATAAACCGGAATTCCTGCCGACTTATACAAGGCTAATTTTTCTTTCAAATTAGGAGTAACATAGGAAGTAGCCCAACCTAATTTCACGATATCGGTGTAATCAGCGCCAGTTTCTAAGAAATCTTCTACTTGACGCAGACTTAGTCCTTTGTCCATCACCATCGTTAACCCTTTTTGACGAGGTTTAGCCGTGCGGTCTGGAATTTGATTTAAATGATAATTCATATAGTTTATTAATGGATTGGTACGGTTTTGTGCCAAATATCTACAAAAATAAGCATTCCATTTGAGAGCGACAATTTTCCGATGTTTTCTAGCAAAAAAATTAAACTTTTAGGGTCTAAATTTGTTTTGTACTTTTGACCACACATTATTGATCTTCACCCAACTAAAAGTGTTTATCCTATGAAAAAGTTTAGCTTATCCTTCATCACATTATTATTCGTATCTGTTTCTGTTTATGCTAATACAACCGCTGACGCCATTTTAGGCGAGTGGCTTTCACAAGAAAAAGACGGGAAAATCATCATTTTCAAACAAGGAGACCAATACTTTGGCAAAATTTCTTGGGGTAAAACAACCGGAAGAAAAGATGGAAAAAACCCCGACGAAAAATTACGTAGTCGCGAGCTACTAGGGGCGGTCATTTTGAAGAACTTTAAATTCACCGGATCTGCTTGGGAAAATGGAACTATTTACGATCCTAATTCTGGAAAAACATACGATTGCATTCTTAAAATCAAAGACGGGAACAAAACGCTGGACATTCGTGGTTTTGTGGGTATCTCGATGTTTGGAAGAACATCTACCTGGACTCGATCTTAATTATACAAACCGCCTAAAATGGAACCAAACGAACAAGTACTAGCCTACCTTAATCAAAATCTAAATAAAAAAATTGCTGACGGAAATCCAGCGCCCATTGGAAAATGGCTAGATGGAACATTGGTAAAAGCAGAAGCTGGTAAATTGACTGCTGAATTTGTAGTCCGTCCGGACTTTTTGAACCACGCCGGCGTTATCCACGGTGGTGTGATTTCAGCGATGTTAGACGAAATGATGGGGATGACCTTGATTACGGCAAAAATCGATCACCTGTATGTGACGATTAACTTGTATATCGATTTCTTGTTTGGAGCCAAAGCGAATGAAAAGATTACCGTAACAACGGAAATACACCGCGTAGGGAAAAAGATTGCAAACATAGAAGCGAAGTTGCATAATGCTGAAGGCAAATTGCTCGCAAAAGGGGTGAGTAACCTAGCGGCGACTTCAATCCCTTTCTCTTTCTAAGATAATAATTGGTAGACGGCGAAGGCTGATAAGTAGGCCAAAGCCGTCATATAGCCAAACTGAATCAACGGATATTTCCACGACTTCGTTTCCCGGTATGTCGTAGCAAGTGTACTCATACATTGCATCGCAAAAGCGTAGAAAATCAACAAAGAGAATCCTAAAGCCGCATCGTACATCGGCTTTCCAGTGGCTGGATTGATTTCCGCACGCATCCGATTTTTAATCGTTGCATTTTCATCATCCACTTCGCCTCCCATACTATATATGGTCGACATCGTACCTACGAAAACCTCGCGGGCTGCAAAAGAGGTGATCAACGCAATCCCTATTTTCCAATCGTAGCCTAAAGGACGAATAACGGGCTCCACAAAGTGCCCAAAATGCCCTGCATACGAATTTTCTAATTTCTCAGCAGAGATCTTGTTCTGCAATTTTACACCTTGCAAGGTTGGATTTCCCTGGCGAACACGAGCCTCTGATTGTGCAATCTTATCACCAGGTCCATAACTCGCTAACACCCATAAAACGATGGAAATAGCGACAATGATTTTACCCGCTTCGAAAACGAATGCATTCACTGAATTCCAAATGGTCAAGGCTACGTGTTTGAAACGAGGCCCCTTGTAAGTGGGCAATTCCATGATGAAATAGCTCTTTTCTTTGGCCTGTAAAATTACTTTCATCACCCAGGCAGAAACCAATGCCATGAAGAAACCTAGCAGATATAAGCCGAATAGCGCCACACCTTGCAAATTAAATAAGCCAAACAAAGTATTTTTCTCGGGCACCACCAGTGCAATCAAAACCGTATAAATAGGCAAACGTGCAGAACATGACATCAATGGCGTCACTAAAATCGTGATCAAGCGATCCTTCCATGACCCGATGGAACGTGTACTCATAATCGCAGGAACAGCACAAGCCACCCCGGAAATCAAAGGCACTACTGACTTGCCATTTAAACCAAAGCGTCGCATCAACTTGTCCATTATGAACATCACGCGCGACATATAACCCGTTTCCTCTAACAAGGAGATAAACAAAAACAAGAAAGCAATTTGTGGAATGAAAATGAGTACACCACCAATACCAGCAATCAAACCATCCGTTAAAAGGGCGGTCAAAGCCGAATCTGGCAACACTCCTTTCAACCAATCGTTCAACATGGCAACTCCGCCATCAATCAAATCCATCGGATAGGTAGCCCAAGTAAATACAGCT
The DNA here is from genome assembly GCA_947450865.1 of Cytophagaceae bacterium. Lineage (GTDB taxonomy): Bacteria > Bacteroidota > Bacteroidia > Cytophagales > Spirosomataceae > Aquirufa. The sequence continues at coordinate 1,217 of CANFWR010000088.1, read as the reverse complement.
TGGAACATCACAAAAAGAATGGCTAAGAAGAAAACATAGCCCCCCACCGGATGTAAAAAGAATTTATCCAAGCGATCTGTCCACGTTCGAACAGGAGCGGCGTCCCATTGGCGATTTAGATTAATCACACAACGATCCACGACCTCCGTAATTTGCTCATATCGCTTAACGGTTTCCTCAGACTGATATTTTTTAGCAGAAAATTGATGCTTATTTTGAATAGCATCCAAGGTTTCGCGCTGTTTTGCAGAGAACATTTTCATACGATCATGCTCCATTAACCATAATAAAGAACGGTAAATTTCTCCCTCCCCAAATTGCAATTGGATATCCTCTATCAGCTCTTCAGCCACGGGTAAAGGAAGTGCGTCGTTCGAAGCATAGCGATTAGCTAAGGTCTTTACAACCGCTAATTTCAAGCCATTAAGTCCGATTCCTTTTTTGGCATTCACTTCCGCCACTTCGACATTTAGCTCACGCGCTAGTTTGATCGAATTAATGACATAACCCTCATTCTCAGCGACGTCGATCATATTCAAGGCCAAAACCGTAGGTATTCCTAGATCTCGCACCTGTGAAAACAACAACAAATTTCTTTTCAAATTAGAGGCATCCGCCACCACGATGGCCATATCCGGAAAATCTGGATGCTTCGGGTCCCCTAAAATATTGATGACTAATTCCTCGTCGATCGACTTCGGATATATACTGTAGATACCTGGCAAATCTAATATTTCCACCGGGCGTTTGGGTTCTAGTTCCCAAATCCCCGTGAGCTTCTCCATGGTCACTCCCGGAAAATTACCCGTCTTCTGATTCAACCCCGTTAAGGAATTGAATAGAGAGGATTTTCCTGCATTGGGATTACCAATCAGCGCTATTTTAGGTGTTTTTGCCAAAGCTTATGTTCGTTTAATCAGCATCGTCTCTGCTTCTTCTCTGCGCATAGACAAAGTGTAAGAACCCGAAACGCGAATGGCGATGGGATCGCCGAAAGGTGCCAAATGAGTCAAAATCACCTCAGTTCCTGGCAAACATCCCATTTCCAATAGCTTTAAAGAAAGCAATTCGTCCGTGAAGCCCACAATCTCCCCCTTTTCACCAATCTTCAAGTCGGCCAAATTTGCCATGCTCACTATTTAGAATAATTCAAAATTAGACACAAATGTACTAAGTATTTCTGAGCTAAAAAATGATACAAATAGTTTTTTCTGTCG
>CANFWR010000087.1 GCA_947450865.1 Cytophagaceae bacterium | reverse complement strand
TCTTAGAGATTACTTTGTCTCCTTTAGCTAGACCTGAGCTGATATACGTAATATCGCCTAACGATCGATACACTTCGACTAAACGCGTTTCGATATTTGCCCGGTCTTTGAAAATCATCACCCAGTTTTTGCTTTTATCAAAAATCACAGAAGACGATGGAACCGCGATCATTTGTTCGTGTTCTGAATAGGCCACGTTTACCGTCGCATTCATCTCTGGCTTTAATTTGTAATTCGCATTCGGAATACGTACACGCACTTTCATCGCTTTTGTATCAGGGTCAATTTCCGTGAATATCTTGTCAATTTTGCCTTTGTAGATTTCATCTGGATAACTCAAAGTCGAAACCGATGCATCAAATCCCACCTGCACGCGAGGAATGTCACTTTCGTTCACATTCGCCATGGCCCAGACCTCGTTGATTTCTGCAATCGAGAACAATACATCTGATTTATCTGCTCTGATTTGTTCGTTAATGTTAATGTCTTTTTGGACAATAAATCCATTAATAGAGGCTGTAATATTATATAAAGAACCCTTCTTCAAGTTATAAATACTGAAAACCTCATTGATACGAGCGAGTTCCGCTTGTTGTCTTTCTAGTTCGCGTTGGGCTGCAATGACATCTTTCTCAGATGACAATTTCCCTTTGAAGAGATCCTTTGCTACTTGCAGGTTTTTCTCTGCTACGGCAACATCTCCATACGCATCCAAGCGATCACGTTCATAGGCCGCCACTTCTCCGCTTCGAATCACCGCTAACACTTGTCCCTTTTTAACGTAATCCCCTAATTCCACATTGATTTTAATCACGTTACCTCCCACAATGGAGAAGACCTGTGCCTGCTTGTTGTTATCGGCTTGAATCTTGCCAAAAAGCCTCAAATCATTTTTCACCTCTTTCAGGTCTGCGTTATAAAATTCGCATTTCGCAAGCATCGTATCGCTTAATCGAAACGCAGATGCTTGCTCCGCTTCTTTCTTTTCTTTCGTACAAGCACTCGCTAAAAAGAGTGCTGCTAATAGGAGAATGGTATTATTTTTCATGCTTAAAATTGTTCTTTCCCTGTGCTTAATTTAATTTGTTCGATAGAAGTAGCTAACTGAATTTTCGTTCGCGCCATTTCCGATAAGGCATTGTTGTAGGATTCGAAGAAATCGACAAATTCAAGGACGCTGACATTCCCTTTTTGGAAATTATCCGACATTCCTTTCAGTGTAATTTCAAAATCATCATTATACAATTTCGAATTCTTCATGTATTCCTTGACCGTTTGCTGGTATTGCAAATACGTCCCATTTACCTCAGCTATTACTTGACTTTTCAATCCCTCGTATTCGAAATTTTTCGATTGAATTTGGGCTTGTGCCGTTTTAATATTTCCCTGATTTTTATTCCAAAACATCAAAGGGACCGCAAAACCTAGATTCACTTGTCTTTGAAAAGCACCTCCTCGTTGGTCATAAGACGCAAAAAGGGTGATATCCGGTTTAGCTAATTTCTGTTGTAGCGAAAAATATTGTTGCGCAAATACTAAGTCTTTTTGACTCATGAGTAAGTCAGGGCGATTTGCAATGGCTTCCTGGTAGAGAACTTCGACGTTTACAGGTAGCACAAAGGCGCGAATTTCGGCCTCTGAGACGATGGGCGAGACGATTTTCTTCGTTTGTAAGAGTGTTTGTACTTTCACCATTTGGTCAAAATAATCCCCATAAATAGCCGCGCGCTCATTACTCAAGTTCAAATAGACGCCTTTTAGGCGGACTAAATCCTTTAACGGAATGTTTCCTTTAGGCACCTGATTTTCATAAGCTGAGACAATCTCATCCAATAAACTCAATTGCTTATCGTATTTGCTGATCAATACCTGTTTTTGACTTAATAGAAATAGTCCCGTGTGTAATTGAAATTTCAATTGGCGCAGTAGATCCTGCAGCGCTAATTCCGCCATTTGGGTGGAGGTTTTTGCCAAATCGATTTGAGCTTTGCGTTTCCCGCCTAACAGAATCAATTGCTCTAATTGTACACTTTGTTGTCCACCAGAACCGACGTGAAAAGCTTGCTTATTCTCTGGGTCAATGGCGTTAAAATCTGCCGTTAAAACGGGGTTGGGATAGAGTTTGGCTTGAATTTCTTGAGCCTTTTGAGCCTCAATGTTCATGGAGGAAGCCATTAATTGAAAATTGGCGGCTAAGAACATTTTATCTGCTTGACCGATCGTGATGGAAAGCGTATCTCCTTGTGAAAAACCAGTAAATAGAGTGAAGCAGAATAAGATCGATAGTTTAATGCGCATAGTGTTTTTGGTACATCCTGCGAAGTTGACTAAATCGAACTTAAAAAGACCTTAAAGTCCTTTATTTATTTCCTAGAGGAAAAAACAGGGTGAATTTATTGAGGGCTGTAGAGGGGGATTCGTATTGAACTTCTCCTCCATGTAGCTGAATAATCTTATTAACCAAAACCAATCCTAGGCCAAAACCGCGCTTTCCTTGACTATTATCTCCTCTAAAAAAGTGTTGAAATAGAAAAGGGATCTCCTCTGTCGCGATGTTTTTGCCTTTGTTAGAAATTTGAATGAGCAATTTTCCTCGTTGGTTTTTAAAATAGATTTGAGCGCGGTGATCGGAGGCATAATTCACACAATTCAGCAATAAGTTTTGAATCGCCATTTTTAATAAACGCAGATTTCCCTGCACAGAAAGTCCGTGTATGGACTCGATTTTCTCGTCAAATTGCACGTCAAACTTGAACTTCGGATAGATTTTTTTAAGCTCTGAAACCCAATCAAAAACGAGTTCATCTAATCGAACTTCTTGAAAGGTAAGGTTCGAATGCGTCTCTACTTTGGCAATCTCCAGCAAGGCATTAATCATATCCCCTAAGAGTTTTGTATCCTCTTTTTGTTCCGTGATTCCCTTCTTTATTAGAGCTAGATCTGGCTCTTTTTCCAAGCGTTCTAAATTAGACACGAGTATGGAAATCGGCGTTTTTAATTCGTGGGAAATGTGGTGAACCGCGTGCTTTTGGAATGAAAACGAATCTTGTAATCGCTTCATCAATTCATTGAAACGACTCGTAAGTAAAAAAATCTCATCTTTCGCTTCAGGAATCGGTAATAAGTGATTTGCCGTCTCCACATTGATGATTTTCAATGCCGCGGCCATGGAAATAATGGGCTTAGTAATCTGATTAGCTAGGACAAAAGAACTAATTAAAATGAGCGCAGAAATAAGGCCAAATAAAACCAGCAAAGTATACTTTAAAAAGGCCAATTTAGAAAATCCAAAGACGTCATAAGCCTTGGTTATTCCATAAAAAACCTCCTTGTTAAAAACAAAATAAACCCCTACTACATCGGTGTCTCCTTCACGACTTTCTAACACTGGTTTTTCTGGACTTAGGTTGTGTAACATATCCGTAGAAAAGGCAATTTTCGTGTCATTTAAACTCGAATAAATGACCTGCTTTTGCGCATTAAAAAGCAGCGTTCTTTCTTGGTATAACTTGTTAATAGTCAATAGATTCATCGACTGTAACACATTGTGATTTAGTTGCTTTGCCTCCGATAAATCTGTAATCGTAGAAATCGTATGGTCCTTAATTCGCTGTTGGTATTCTTCTCTGCGGTAATTAGAGAAAACCGCGAAAATCAGCAAAAAAGCAAAGCCAATCACGGAGATAGACAAAGCCGAAAAATAGATGAGAATGCGTTGGCGTATGTTCATAGGATATCGAGATAATAACCAAAACCAATCTTAGTTTTAATCAATTGTTTAGAAAAAGGCTTATCAATCTTCTTGCGCAAAAAATTAATATACACTTCAATCGTATTATTGTGTTCGTCCAAAGAACCGCCCCAAATCTGTTTATTTAATTCTTTTTTCGTCACCATTTTACCTTTAGCTTTCACCAGCATGAGCAGTAAATTGAACTCCCTTGGAGTTAAATTAATGTCTTGTTTAGCGCGGAAAACAGAATTAGTAGAGACGTCAATCGATAAATCTTCCACCCAAATCAAGGAGGGCTGTTCTATCTGCTTATTCGCTCTTTTCAACAATGATTTAATACGCGCTAACACCTCCACCATGAAGAATGGCTTCGTCAAATAATCGTCTGCCCCCATCTCAAATCCCTTCATTTTATCCTCCAGCTCATCATAAGCCGTCAACATCAAAATAGGGGTTTGGGTATTGCGTTTTCTAAACTCTTGACAAATGTGGTATCCGTCAAAGTCCGGTAAATTAACATCTAAAATGAGCAGATCGAACGAGCCACTTTCTAGCACGGAGAGTGCTTCATTTCCAGTAAACACACATTGAATTTGAAACCCTTCCTGAGACAGGAATTCAGCTAGATTCTGGCTAATGCTACGATCATCCTCAATCAATAAAAGCGTAGGCGCATTTTTCATCAGCAGCAGGGAAGAAGTACGCATCCAATTTATTCATTTTTTCTCATAAAAGGGTGCTGAATCTACTATTTCAGCACCCTTTCTGATTAAATAAACAATTGAAATTGCAGCGTCACCGAATTCAAGCGTTGGCCTTTCACTAGCTCGCCTTGGTTCACTTGGAAGCTCGGGCGGTTTTGGAAGTCTAGACTTAACTTCGATTTATTACCTTGAATGTAATAATTGATCCCCGCGTTAAAGGTGTTATTCGAGAAGCCGTTTAATCTATCGTAGCTGGCCAAAGTCGCAGACGCATACGGCATCCAGCGATTCGACATACTCGCATTTTTCGACGGCAATAAATACCCAATTTGCGTATACACCACCGAACCTGTCCCAAACATCGGGTAGCTATTTCCATACACCGGACCCTGTCCGCTGATCGAATTAGCCGATGTAGAAGTGGTCCCATTTGCTGGATTCATCACCCCATTATAACGCAAATAGTTCGTGCCATAATTCGTGTTAAAATAACCAATGTATGCATTTAGTGCACTGTGTTTTTCCTTGTTTAACGGAATGTCCACAAAGCTTTCAATCGCCCAATGGGCCATATTTTGGTAGGTCGTATCTGGCGACGCGGCGGCCTTATTCCACATGGCATCCTTTTGGTAAATGAACCCTCCAGCGATATTGACAATCTTTTTAGTGCCTAAATACGAACCCGTCATGTACGGAGTAGTATGTGCTTCTTGGTCAAAAAACTGGTAGATCAAGTACGCTTGGTGTTGTAAGTTGTGACCCTTCAACGCAAAGTTCGAAACCGGCGCGAGCGCCGGTGGCGTCTGGCCATTCGACGTGATAGGGAAAGGATCGCTTAGAATGTACCGGTAATCCCAGTGCCCGATTTGGCCCCTAGCATAGACACTTAATTTGCGCGAAAACTGATCGATTTGATCCACGGTGGTTTGTGCAAATACGGGCACATCCATCGTCGTTATCGTCCCGATGCTGGGTTGTGAAAAACGAGATAAGCCTGAAATAATACTCAAGCCTCCACCCACTTTCAATTGATTTTTATCGGAAATCCGGTATTCGCCTAGGGCATCGTGGAAGAAAGGCGCGATTTTGCGGTTCGAGGTGGAGTTGTATTGGGCGTTGAAATTATTTTGGCCAAACTGAAAATAAATAAACGTCCGGTCCGTAATCTGACCAAACAATTGCATCCGTGTTCTGCGCAAACCAATATCCGTGGATTGCGATTCCTGGTTTCCCTCCACGGTAGTACCGGGATTATTTTCTGTAGAACGTAACCAAACCTGGTTTAATAAAGTGGCCTGAAAATAATGGGTCCCACTTTCGTTCAATTTAAATTTTAACGCTTCATTATCTGCTTGTGCAAATGCGGACATTAGGGGGCTGATCAACAAGATCAATACTAATTTTTTCATAAAATAGACTGGTTTAAATTAGACGAATTGAATAAAGGAAATGGTCTAATTGTACTACAGTCTTAAATTATGGAAACGTACATAAGGAGGGATTTTTGTCCGTACATGCTGCGCTTGTAAAATAAGTGCAAAAAACGGGATAAAGAGGAGGAGTTTTGATTTCCAATCGAAAGAGGAGGGCAAACTGAAAAATGATAAGACCTCATCCTCCACTTCGTCTTCTAATTCAATTGCAATGATTGCATCAGAATCATCAGACGTGGCATGCACAAAAGATTTAGTAAAAGCCTTAAAGTCTGGATGTAAAGATACGCGCTCTCCTAGCAGCACCAAACTGCAAATAAAGATGAGCTTTAAAATCCACGCCTTTTTCATGTTGTAAAGATACGCTATTCTGCTTTTAATAGTTCGAAATAGGTCACAACAAATTTATCCCCTTTCAAACTACCTTGCACTTTGGCTTTCCGAATCGCGTTACAAAATCCCTTCTCATCGTGTGCATCTCCGTGATCATCGATGGAAGTTCCTTGCACAGCGTAGGCCTTGCCTTCGTATTTCACAGCCAGGAAACAGTCTTTCCCAGACATCTCGAAATTACAGGATCCACACGAGGTTTCTAAGACCAAAACAGGTTTTGTAGGATCAAGTTTCCCAGCTGGTTTGGTTTGTGCGACTGCTGCGAAAGAAGCAGAGAATAGTAGTAAAAAGAATAGCTTTTTCATCCTAATTTATTAACTAAATTGAAACAATAATGGAAACAAGAAGCTCACGATAGAAGCCCAAATAGCATATAATGGAAGATTTATAGTCATGCTGTTTTCCAATTCTGCTAACGAAGATTTTCCCCGCAAAAAATTCAATAAATAATTCGAAACGTAGATTAAATGTCCCATCACTAGCACATTACTTCCAAGCACCGCTAAGCGATTAGGCGTTATCCCAAACTCAAAAAGACGATACCCAATCGCAGATAGGGCAATCCCATTATCAATGATGGATAACACCGCTAAAGCGAATAAGAAGTACTGATGCACTCGTGAAGCATTCGCCTTCGTAGCCTCGCCTAAAGAGAACAAAATCAAAGCCATTACTCCAATCAAAATCCCATTAAACACAACTAAAAAATCACGGTCATTGTAGGGATCTTTTCCGGTATATAGGATCGCCCCTAAAAAAAGCGCTAGTGTGATAGTCACTAAAGGAGTAAAAATACGAGCAATCACGGGGGAAATTTTGCTAACGAGACTAGCGTTTGTGCGAACTAAAAAAGTGGCAAAAAGCGGTACTGAAGGCAAAATAGATAAGACTACATATCGGAAATAGAAATCCTCTAACGAGATCCCAATTAATTTGAATAGGTTCAACGTTAGCGCCGTAAATAAGCCTCCGGCTAATCCAATCACCGCCGTCATCACAACTAAATCCCCATGGTAACGTAGAAATTCCATCCGCTTTCCAGAATCATTTCCAGCGTAAACGTAGCCCACAACCAGCCAAATCAAAATTGGGATATGTAGGCAAGTCAACAGGAGTGTCGTGCTGCCCTCTGGTAAAAAATTAATGAAGACAATCGATGCAACTAAAATCAACAAGGGGGCGGCTAACTCGCGAATCGGTAAGGCTTGTTTATACGCAAAATATGCGCCTATTCCCGGCATAACAATGAAAGACATATTGCGGGGAAAATAGCGATCATGATCTAGAAGTACCAGGTCTGGGAGTTGCATTAAAAAGGCAGCCAATGAGGCAAAAACAATGAGCAAAATCCAATCTCCCTTCGACCCCCAAGAAGTAGTAGAAACAGTTAATCTTTCATGCCAAATTTGAGCCGTTAGTGAAGAAGAAATTTGCGGGTAAACAGCTTGAAAAGCGCTCCTAAAAGCGGCAGGGTTAGACCGGTATAATTGCTCTAAAGCGACCGGATCTGCTATAAGTCGAATAATTTGCTGTTCCATCATAGTGGAAATTTACGACAAGGCTTGAAAATGTAATCGCTCATTCACTTTAGCGGTGATTTCCGCTTTTAAGCGGTTCAAAATATTCCATTTCGCATAGGGCCGGTAATATGCTAGACTCACTTCGCGTGTTAAAGCACCATCCGTCAACTCGATTAAATGCGATTTTCTGGCTTCACTCATTTGGCCTACATACAAAGCAGGTAACACCGTTAATCCGCTGAATTCGTCCACTAAGTTTAACAAGGTATCAAATGTGTTTGATTCCACCGATAAATTTGACGGCAAAGACTTATTCTTCTTCAAATCACACAGCTGAATGATTTGATCGCGAAGGCAGTGACCCTCTTGTAATAGAAACATGCGTTGCTTCGCTAAATCAGCTTTTGCAATGGAACGGCTTCCTGCTGGCAAATGGCCATAAACACACAAATCTTCCACATAAAGCAACTCCGTTTCTACTTCTGTCGAGGCGATGGGTGTACTTAAAATCCCTACATCTAATTTCCCCTCTCGTAAATCCTTAATCAGTTGATTCGTCGTCACTTCGTACACTTCCAATTGCAAAAGCGGGTATTTCTCCACCAAATGCTTCAGAATTAGCGGCAACATCGAGCTCGCAATCGTAGGAATGACGCCCATTTTAACGCGGCCTTCTACTTTTTGGTTAATTGCCTTAGAGGAAGATAAAAGTGCATTGGCGTGAGCCACCACCTGCTGGGCCTGAATTAATATCTCTCTACCATTTTCGGTGGTCGCAATGGGGTTCGCCTTGCGATCAAAAATCACGATATCCAGCTGCTCCTCCAGCTTTTTCACCATCGCACTCAAGGTTGCTTGCGTAACATGACAATAATCAGCTGCTTTAGAGAAGCTTTTAAATTGATCAACTGCTAGTATGTATTCTAATTGATGTATATTCACTGTTATAGATTTTATCTATGTCAAATATAGAAAATTTCAGTTTTCTCTATCAATTTTTTGCCACTAATTTGGCACCACTAAAAATCAAGAATCATGAAAAAACTACTTATCCTTTGCGGCGTACTTGCTTCCACAGCGACTTTCGCGCAAGAGTATGCTAATCCGCACGCAGCAGCGGGTGCTGGCGCTAATCCGCACGCAGCAGCAGGAGTAAACCCACACGCTGGAATCAATCCACACACGGGAATGAAACCGTCTGGAACGACAAACAAAGACTGGTGGCCTAACCAATTGAACGTGGGTATGCTTCGCCAAAACTCGGAGAAGTCAAACCCCATGGGCCCAGACTTCAATTACATCAAAGCATTTAAGAGTCTTGACTACTTTGCCTTGAAAAAAGACATCGCAGCGGTCTTGACAAAATCACAAGATTGGTGGCCGGCCGATTTCGGTAACTATGGCCCACTTTTCATTCGTATGGCTTGGCACAGTGCAGGAACGTACCGTACTGGGGATGGCCGTGGTGGTTCTCGCGCAGGTCAACAACGTTTCTCGCCATTGAATTCTTGGCCAGATAATACGAACCTAGATAAGGCGCGTCGTTTGTTATGGCCAATCAAACAAAAATATGGTGATAAAATTTCTTGGGCAGACTTAATGGTCTTGACTGGAAACGTGTCGCTTGAGCAAATGGGCTTCAAAACCTTTGGTTTTGCGGGTGGTCGTACGGACGTATGGGAGCCAGAAGCGAACGTATATTGGGGATCTGAGAAGAAATGGTTAGACGATAAAAACCGGTATTCAGAAGGTCGCAAATTAGAGAATCCATTAGCGGCGGTTCAAATGGGCTTAATTTATGTAAACCCAGAAGGTCCTAATGGAGTGCCAGATCCAGCAGCTTCTGCGAAAGATATCCGCGAGACTTTTGGTCGTATGGGTATGAATGATGAGGAGACCGTTGCGTTAATCGCGGGTGGTCACACATTCGGTAAAACACACGGTGCAGGTCCAGCAACAAACGTAGGAGAAAATCCTGAAGCAGCCGGAATCGAAGAGCAAGGCCTAGGCTGGAAGAGCACGTACAAATCAGGTAAAGGAAAAGATGCGATCACGTCTGGTTTAGAGGTGACGTGGACTTCGACGCCTACACAATGGGGTATCGGGTACTTACATTTATTGTTCAACAATGAGTGGTCTTTAGAGAAAAGCCCAGCGGGAGCGAACCAATGGATTGCGAAAAATAGCGCAAACATTATTCCAGATGCATTTGACAAAAATACCTTCCACAAGCCTACGATGTTAACAACGGATATCGCTTTACGCGTGGATCCGGCGTACGAGAAAATCTCTCGTAACTTCTTAGATAATCCAGAAGTATATGCAAAGGCTTTTGCCAAAGCTTGGTTCAAATTAACACACCGCGATATGGGTCCTAGCTCGACGTATGTAGGACCAGAAGTGCCGAAGGAGCAATTGATTTGGCAAGATCCAATTCC
>CANFWR010000086.1 GCA_947450865.1 Cytophagaceae bacterium | reverse complement strand
TTCGTAAGAATGGTTTATTAGTGACCATCTAGGTACAGCAATATGAGTGCAAAGCAAGAAAACACAAAGAAGAGAACGGGTTTAGGACGTGGTTTGGGTGCCTTATTAGAGGATTCTGATGGAGGGGGCTTGCAAGCACGTCATCCATCAGATTTCGCAGGAAGTCTGGAAGGAGTGAACTTAATGGATGAGATTGCCTTAGAATTAATTGAGACTAATCCCTTTCAGCCTCGTGAATACTTTGCACCTGAAGCTTTACAAGAATTAGCGGAATCGATACGTGTGCAGGGCATTATTCAGCCCATTACGGTTCGTAAAGTTTCTGCCAAAAAATACCAATTGATTTCAGGTGAACGTCGTTACCATGCTTCTAAATTAGCTGGTTTGAAAACGATTCCCGCTTATGTAAGAACGGCAGATGATCAGCAAATGATCGAAATGGCCTTGATTGAGAATATTCAACGGGAGAACCTGAATGCCATAGAGATTGCCCTTTCGTACAAGCGATTAATGGAGGAATGCGATTTGAAACAAGAGGATTTAGGTGCTCGTGTAGGGAAGAATCGTTCGACAGTGACGAATTACATGCGTTTGCTGAAATTGCCACCTCACATCCAAGTGGCGATTCGAGATAATAAATTATCGATGGGTCATGCCCGTTGTTTGGTTTCTTTGGAAGATACCGTATTGCAGAATGCCTTATTCCTAAAAGCCATCGCAGAAGATTGGTCTGTTAGACGTCTGGAAGATGCTGTTCGTCAGTCAGGTAACATTGATACACCTGCAGCTGGAACGGCTACTGTCAAGGTTTCCGCTCAGGAGCTTCAAGCTTGGCAATCTACCTTGAAATCTTTTTTCAAAGCACCCGTGGCTTTGAAAATCAATGAAAAAGGGGAGGGAGAGATCAAGTTAAGTTTTAAGACGAAAGAAGAGCTTTTAACCATTCTTAACAAAGTTCAATAATGTACTTTCGGTACTTCCTGTTAGTTTTGTTTTTACCGTTAGGCCTTCATGCAAAGGATGTGAAGGATTCGGTTCAATTGAAACCGGTGGTGAAAGCCGTATCGAAACCGTATAAAATCATTCCGCGACAAGCCACGCTTAAGTCCTTAATGATTCCAGGTTGGGGGCAATTGTATAATAGGCAATATTGGAAATTACCTCTAGTGGCAGGCGCTTTTGTTTCCTTGGGAATGATTGCAAATTGGAATGATGTTCGATACGCGAAATATAGAGACTATTATTACCAAGTTTCTACTCACGTGGATGATCCTTCTTATAAACCACCTACCACGGTAGCGGTTCCATATGAGGATGGTACCATTCGGGATTTAGATGTTAATCAGTTAAAGCGATTAACGGATGGATACCGCAGAAACCGAGATTATACCTATATTGGAATGGTTTTAGCATGGACATTGAATGTGGTGGATGCGAATGTAAGTGCTCATTTGAAAACATTTGATGTGTCGGATGATATCAGTTTAAAGGTGAAACCGACGGTAGATTACCAACCTTTTTCCCAAAGTTTGGTATCCGGACTCACCTTAACGTTTAATTTTAAATAAAGATGAAGATAGTATTAATCGGTTATGGGAAAATGGGCAAAGAGATCGAACGAATTGCATTAGGTCGGGGCCATTCTGTTGTAGCTAAAATAGATGTAGATAATCAAGCCGATTTGCAGGCTTTAACTTCTGCAGATGCTGATGTAGCCATTGAATTCTCAAATCCGGCTTCTGCTTATACGAATATCTTAACTTGCATTAATAAGCAAATTCCGGTGGTTTGTGGTACGACGGGTTGGTTAGAAAAGAAGTCAGAGGTAGAGACTTTGACAAAAGAAAAGGACTCGACTTTCTTCTATGCTTCCAATTATTCGATCGGTGTAAACTTGTTCTTTCGTTTGAATAAAATGCTGGCTCAATTGATGGCTCCGCAGAAAGAATACGATATTTATACGAATGAGATTCATCATTTAGAGAAGAAAGATTCTCCTAGTGGCACGGCAATTACGATCGCTGAAGGTATTATCGATGCCTATGCTAGCAAAGATAAATGGGTTAATAATGAGATTCCGGCGGCGAATGAGGTAGCGATTTGGTCACAACGCGAGTCAATTATTCCGGGGACGCATACGGTAAAGTATATTTCCAAAGTAGATCAGATAGAAATTACCCACGAGGCATTTAGCCGCGAGGGATTTGCCTTAGGCGCTGTGATTGCAGCAGAGTGGGTTCAAGATAAAAAAGGAGTCCTTGGTATGGACGATATGTTAAAATAAGATGAAGGAAACGAAAGAAACACCTAAAAAACAAAAATCGGCATTCAGAGAGTGGTTGGATTCTGTTGCATTTGCTGTAGTGGCAGCCACCTTAATTCGCTTTTTTGTATTTGAAGCCTATACGATTCCGACTCCTTCGATGGAGAGTTCTTTGATGGTAGGGGACTTCTTATTTGTGAGCAAGTTACACTACGGGGTACGTACACCTAAGACACCTTTGCAATTACCTTTAACTCACCAAAAGATTTGGTTTACGAACATTCCTTCTTATTTGCGTTGGTTAGATTTACCTATTTACCGTCTTCCAGGATTCTCTTCTGTGAAGCAAGGTGATGCAGTGGTGTTTAATGTGCCTAATTTCGAGGAGGATGGTGATGCGCCGGTGGATTTACGTACGTTTTATGTGAAACGCTGTGTGGCGACTCCGGGTGATGTTTTGGAAGTTCGTGACCAACAAGTAATCGTTAATGGAAAAGCGATGGAAAATCCAGAACGGATGCAGCATCCTATTTTCATGAAGACGAAGGAGAATTTAGAGGAGAAATTCTTTGAAGCTTATGGTATTCGTAATGCACCGGACGCTAGCTATGACTCAGCTGATTGGTTGCCTTTAGCGGAGCCAGATTCACAAAATGTGCTTTGGGGTTATAAATTGAATACGTCCAAAGCAATGATGGATGAAATAAAAGCATTGCGTTTCAACAAAACGTTTGATACGAATTTATTCAAAGATCCTAAGGGGGTAACCTTTGTGGATATTTTCCCGCACGATACCACTTTATACAAATGGAACCGTGATTTCTATGGTCCTTTGAAAGTGCCTGCAAAAGGTTTAACCGTTCCTATGACACCAGGAAATGTGGCTTTATATAGTGAAGCGATTCAGAAATACGAAGGAAATAAGAATGTGGTTGTTAATGGATATCAAATTTCTATTGACGGTAAGGCAATTACTTCATACACTTTCAAACAAGATTACTATTTTATGATGGGTGATAATCGCCATAATTCGGCTGATTCACGCTTCTGGGGCTTTGTTCCTTCAGATCACATTGTAGGAAAGGCGTTCTTTGTTTGGATGTCGATCGATGCGAATAAGTCTTTATTCTCTTGGAAGTTTTGGGAGGTTATCCGCTGGAATCGACTTTTCAGATTTGTTAACTAATAAAAAAGGCAGCTCGAGAGCTGCCTTTTTTGTTTATAATACTTTCAGTACAAATCCCTTCAAGTAATTACTTTCCGGGTGAAAGAGGTTGATCGGGTGATCTGGCGATTGTGTCATCTGGTGAATCACTTGGATTTCACGACCTACTGAAATCCCGGCAGCTACGAGCATATTGTAAAACAAATCCCGCGTGATGACTTGAGAGCAAGAATAGGTGAAGAGCAATCCGTTTTTCTTGATCTTTTTTAACGCTAATTCATTGATTTTTTGATAGCCTTGCAGCGCCTTGTGTTTCGCATTCATTGATTTAGCAAAGGCAGGCGGATCCAATACGATAATGTCAAATTCGTCTTCATTAGCCTTTAAATAGGGTAGGGTTTCTCCTACAATAGCTTCGTGCTGTAAACTTTGCATCTTATTCAACTCGATATTAGCGTTGACTAAATCGATGGCTTTAGCTGAAGCATCTAAAGAGATCACTGAGGCAGCTCCAGCCTCTAGGGCATAAAGTGAGAACCCTCCGGAATAACAGAAGGTATTAAGTACCGATTTGCCTTTTGCATATTTCGCTAAAAGGGCTCTGTTTTCGCGTTGATCGATGAAGAAACCGGTTTTTTGGCCGGTGATCCAGTTAATCGAAAAAGAGATTCCATTTTCCTTAACCGTGTAAGGAACTGGTACTTCCCCCAAAACATAGCCATTCGTGCAATTTTGTGCATATTCAGTGGGCAATGTCTCTCGGCTTTTATCGTAAATAGCTTTGATTTTTTTGCCTAATACCTTTTTAATGGCTTCTACAATTTCATCGCGATCGCGGTGCATCCCGATGGTATGTGCTTGAAAAACAAGAACATCTTTGTATAAATCCATTATCAAACCAGGGCAGCCATCACCTTCCCCGTGAATGAGGCGAAAGGCATTGGTTTTTTCCAAAGGCAAAAGTGCCCGCAGATCCCACGCATTTTGAATGCGTTTCTCCCAAAAAGTACTCTTCGATTCAATTTCTTGGAACGAGATGATTTTAACAGCGATACTTCCATTGTGGTAGTGGCCTGTTCCTAAGAACTCATCTCTCGAACTAAAGACGCTAACCCAGTCTCCATCTTGAAGATTGGGGCTTTGTTTAGCAATAGCTCCAGAAAATACCCAAGGGTGAAAACGTTTGACCGGTGCATCTTTTCCCGGCTTCAATTGAATAAAAAGAGTGGATTTCATCCTGCAAAATTGCAAAATTTATTCGAAAGATGGTTGCCCTGCAGTCAACCAAGCGGAATACCACAAATCTCCCACATGTTGAACGGCGGCTAAAAACCTCGTTTCAATTTGGCGATTTAGTGACTTGTGATACGCTAGACTGTATTTTAGGCTCTGTATTTTAACCAAAGCCTGTCCTTTTTGTTCAAAGCTATATTTCTCCCCTTCTTTTAACTCAGCACTCACTTTAGTAGCCATTAAAAACAAGAGTGGCAATTGTTTATGTGAGGCAAGCACCCATGTCCATGCACTATGTTGTACATCCGGAACGAAGGTGGCGGGTCCACTAAATTGATCTAATTGATTTCCTATTATTTCCGGAATACGTGATTCCCAAAAACTGTGCAGGCCTCCTTGGCCCGTTTTTTGGCCATCGTAATTAGAACTAGTGTGCAATGGAACGTGTGAATCTGCCACGTAATGTCCTAATTCTGCCGAAAGTTTAATTATTTGAAGTGTATCCTTTTTCAGGAATGCTTGCACTAGTCTTTGATAGACAATGGGAATATGCCACGGCACAATCCCATGCTTTCTTAGAGAATCTTCTGGTTTTTTGCGTAACATTTGTTCCCAAGAGCTAAAACTGACTTTGTTTAGATCATATTGGTCTAGATCAATGTAATGTCTAGCAGCCTCTACATCAAGGATATAGCGCCTGGAATCAGGAAGGACGGCGAGTTCTTGTAGCTCTTTTTGATGTCTTCGGTAGAAAGAATGAAGTGGAGGAGGTAAGGTGTAGGTTGCCAACAAATTGATTTTTCGATGGCCAAAGAATCCCCAAGTGCCACCAGTTTCAGCGTGTGCCGTCAATACACAAAGAATTAACACATAAATTTTAAGAATTGGCTTGTTATTTAATTTCATATTACGTACTTTTGCAATTCAATTTTGTAAAAAGAGAATTTTATTTAACAGATGGCAAATCATAAATCAGCACTAAAGCGTATCCGTTCTAACGAAGCAAAGCGTTTACGTAATCGTTACCAACACAAATCAACTCGTACATTAATCAAGAAATTGAGATTGACGACTGATAAATCTGTGGTGGTAGAGCTTTTCAAACAAGTTTCTTCTTCTTTGGATAAATTGGCTAAGAAAAACATCATCCACAAGAATAAAGCTGCAAATCAAAAATCTAAATTAGCTAAGTTAGTAAACAAAGTAGCTGCTTAATATTAGATTACCAAGATAGTGATAAACCCCTCCACAAGAGGGGTTTATTCGTTTATATGGGTTACCTTTCTTGAATGAAAATCACCGAGAAAGAGGATATGCCTCGAGAAAAATTAGCTCGCGTAGGAGCGAGTGATATGTCATTGGTCGAGATCTTGACCATTCTGATTGGTTCTGGGTTCGCAGAACATTCAGCCGCTGATTTAGCGCAACTTTTACTTAATGCCATCGATGGTGATTTGTGTTTATTAGCTCGGTACAATTCGTTTGATTTTAAAAAATTAAAGGGAATAGGTCCTGCTAAAGCGGCTTTATTAGTGGCTGCCTTAGAATTAGGAAGGCGGCGTCAGATTTATGAATCTAGTTCTAAGCTGGTGATTCGAAATTCAATAGATGCGTATAGTTTAATCAAGCCATATTTAGCCGATTTGATTCGTGAAGAGTTCTGGGTATTTCACCTTAATCGAGCCTCTACTGTAGTTTTAGCAGAGAAATTAAGTATTGGTGGTGTCTCGGGGACGACTGTGGATCTTAGGTTACTGTATAAGTCAGCCTTAGAGCGATTGACCTCTTCCATTATTCTAGCGCATAATCATCCTAGCGATCAAATGCGTCCAAGTAAGTCAGACGTGGATTTAACGAAGCAAGTTGTAGCGGCAGGTAAGATATTTGATATTGATGTGGTGGATCACCTCATCATAGGGTCGTCTACTTTTTATAGTTTCGCAGACGATGGGAAATTAAACTAAAAGAGAGAGGATTATTTTCCTCTCTCTTTATAGATCTTTTGAAGTTTAGCACCTACTACAATTGAAATTGCAAATAAGATGATAAAAAACGCTGCTCCTGAATATCCCATTGTATTGTTGTTTAATGATGCAAATTTACAAATTATTTTAAAGAAGTCCTTTGGTACTAGGCAAAGAATCTAAATTTTTTCGATCGCGATTCACCGCCATTTTAATAGCTTTTGCAAAGCCTTTAAAGATGGCCTCTATCTTGTGGTGCTCGTTTTCGCCGGAAGCCTGGATGTTTAAATTACATCTTGCTCCATCCGAAAAGGATTTGAAGAAGTGGTAAAACATTTCAGTAGGCATTTCCCCTATCATCTCACGTTTGAACGTAGCCTCCCAAACTAACCAATTACGGCCGGAAAAATCAATAGCCACCTGTGCCAAACAATCATCCATCGGTAATAAGAAGCCGTAACGTTCAATGCCTTTTTTGTTTCCTAGAGCTAACGCAAAAGCCTCACCCAATGCAATGCCGGTGTCTTCGATGGTATGATGCTCATCAATTTGGAGATCGCCATTTACTTTTACGGCTAAATCGAGGTTTCCGTGTTTTGCTATTTGGTCTAACATGTGATCGAAAAAGCCTAAGCCTGTTTCGTTCTTTGCGACACCTTTTCCATCTAAATTTAAATCGATAGAGATTTTTGTCTCGTGAGTATTGCGCTCGTGTAGAACACGTCTAGCAGGTAAAAGGAAAAACTCATGAATATCATTCCAATTAGCACATTGCAAGGCTGTGTAGGGCTGTAATTCAGCTGGGATTTTTAAATCACCGATCAAAATACCTTTGGCCCCTAAATTCTTCGCTAATTCAATATCTGTTAAACGATCCCCGATGACAAATGAATTCGCTAAATCGTACTCATTTGAAAAATATTCGCCTAATAAACCAATTCCTGGTTTACGAGTCGGCTTATTCTCATGTGCAAAACTGCGGTCTATGTGAATATTTTGGAAGGTAATTCCTTCCGATGCGAAGATGTCTAACATCTTTTGGTGTGCTGGCCAAAAGGTTTCTTCCGGAAAAGAATCCGTTCCTAAACCATCCTGGTTAGTCACCATCACTAATTCGTAGTCAGTAATCGTGTCTATTTTCCTTAGATTAGAGATGACTTCTGGCAAGAAAGCTAGCTTTTCAAAGCTATCCACTTGTTGGTCAATTTTAGGTTCTTCAATTAAAGTCCCATCTCTATCAATAAATAACACCTTTTTCATCTTACAAAGGTAAGCAAATAAAAAAAATAAGGTAATTTTACACTAGAAATAATCCATATGAGCCAGGTTTTTACATTAATTACTCCCGAAGAAAAAGCATTTTTTGCTAAGCGTCTTGCCGATCTTTGTACAGAGAAGCAGGAGAAGGTGATGGAATTGATGCCAGCCTTTGAAGCGGTTGTTTTAGGGAGTGTGCTAAAACTATTTAGAAATCGAATTCGATTTAATGCGCTCTATAATTTTATGTTAGCGAAGTCGGCTCCTCAGGAGGACGTGGCTAAATTATTGAGTTCAGGGAAGGGGATGCCGGATTATGAGGCGATGTATCGTTTTGGTGAAGGAATGATGGGTATCTTGTTACCTGATAAGAAAAGTGCCATTGCGACTTTATTAGGAGGTCAATTAGGGGCCAAAAGTTCGACCATCATCAAAGGTTTAACCTTGTCATACGCTTTATACGGTTACCGCCTGAAGGAGTTTGATTATGATGCATTGCGAGATTATAAATCTTTTGGCGAATATTATTTACCAGCCACAGGTGATTTCTATACTTTAGCTCCCGCTAAAATACAGGTGGCTTTAGTAGATGTCTTGGTTTTAAAAGATGTTTTAAAGGGCGACACTTTTGTTTTCGATGAACCTTTTGTGGCGGCAGATGATCGCCCTGCTCTTAATTATAAGTTAATAGCCGGGGTAATTGCCGGAATTATTCTACTGTCAGTGGGTTTGTTTTTCGCTTTGCGAAATGATGGTTCAGAAGAGGTGGTCGATAAAGAGGAGACGGATCAAATTATCCCTATTGATAGTTTAAATAAATTAAATGATAGTCTAACGAAGGCGGTGGTTGATTCAGTGAAGGCTTCCAATGACTCATTGGTTTCCTTAACATGGCCGGAAGGTAAGCCATTTCAGGTGCCTAAAGAATCGTTGGTGGTTGCGTTTCACGCGTATGTAACTGATTCAACGGTGGTTACGCCTATAGAGCTCACTTGCACGGAACTTGATTTTAGTGATAAGACTGAGTTACTCTCTTCTCCTAAAACGTATTTATTTAAGCAGATTGCCTCGGGTATGAATAAATTCAAAGAGGTTGATGTGCAGGTACAAGTTGCGTCTGAAAAGGGGGCAATTGTTGCGAAAGAACACGCCTACGTTTTAAAAAATCGACTCGTAGGTGAGGGCCTAAATCAGAAGCGAATCACCGTCGCAACTTTACCCAATTCCTCGAATAATCAAATCATTTTCAGCTTTAAGAAGCGTTCTTCATTAAAATAGTACAATTTTATTGGATGCTACTTTAATAAACAGTACTTTTGTACTTTGTTTATTAAATACATCCGCAGGAACTCTCTTTTTCCCTTTTTTCAAAGGCTATCGGCAGGAGTTAAATTACGGATGTGTTCGGGCATCGTAATTAAATATATCAAATGAGTGAAAAAATTCGCTTCGATTCGCTTCCATTGTCGGAAGGAATCCAAGAAGCAGTAAAAGAAATGGGCTTTGAGTTTGCTTCTCCCATCCAATCAGAAGCAATTCCTTTCGTAATGGAAGGTCGTGATGTCATCGGTCAAGCGCAGACAGGTACTGGTAAAACAGCCGCGTTCGGTATTCCGATGATTGAACATATTGTTCCTTTTGAGAAGTATGTTCAAGCAATCATCTTATGTCCAACGCGTGAATTAGCAGTTCAAGTTTCTGAGGAAATGAAGAAGTTGTCTAAGTTTACAAAGGGTGTTTGGGTGACGACGGTATATGGTGGAGATTCCATCGATCGTCAAATTAAGTCCTTGAAAGCAGGGGCTAACATCGTGGTGGGAACACCAGGTCGTGTCATCGACTTAATCGAGCGTCGTGCGTTGAAATTAAATCAAACATCGATGGTGGTTTTAGATGAGGCTGATGAGATGTTAGATATGGGATTCCGTGAGGATATCGAAAGCATTTTGGAAGAAATTCCAAATGAGCGTCAAACAGTCTTGTTCTCAGCAACGATGTCTAAGCCGATTATGGCCTTGACAAATCGTTATTTGACTAACCCTAAGTTAGTTAAAGTGGTGAAGAACGAAATCACGAACGTGAACATCGAGCAATTATACTACGATGTGAAAGGACGTGCGAAAATGGAAGTGACGACACGTTTGATCGACTTTTATTCCTTGAAATTGGTTTTGATTTTCTGTAACCAAAAGAAACGTGTAGACGAAGTGGTGGAAGAATTGATGTTGCGTGGATATGCGGCTGAAGGTCTTCACGGTGACTTACGTCAATCACAACGTACCCAAGTAATGAATCGTTTCCGTGGTGGAAATGTGAGTTTCTTAGTGGCGACAGATGTGGCTGCACGTGGTTTGGACGTAGATAACGTG
>CANFWR010000085.1 GCA_947450865.1 Cytophagaceae bacterium | reverse complement strand
GCGGCAAAACTAGCTGCCTTCACTACCGTCGACATAAACATCGTGAAGATCGTAGGTGCTCCTTCGTATACATCTGGAGTCCAGAAGTGGAAAGGTGCCGCTGAAATTTTAAATAAGAATCCGACTAAAATCAATAATACCCCGATTGATAAAAAGACTGGAGTTGATTCTGGTGGTGTATTTGCGATAGCTTGAGCTATATTAACCAGGTAGAAAGAACGTGTTGCGCCGTATACTAAAGTGATTCCGAAAAGCAAAATACCTGTCGCGAAGGAGCCCATTAAGAAGTATTTCAAGGCTGCCTCGTTCGAGCGTAAATTGCGTTTGTCTGAACCAGTTAACACATACATCGCTACGGATAGAATTTCTAAACCCACGAAGAACATGATCAGGTGATCAAATGATACCATTAAGATCACCCCTACAACTGAGAATAATAGAATCGCATAGTATTCTGCTGGATGCGTGTGCTCTTCATCGATGCCAAAACCTTTCGAGAAACTAACTACCATAAAGGCCGCTAATTGAATGATTAAGCTGAAACTAACCGAGGTGTTTGTGGTGTGGAACATGTGTCCATACCATAACATTTCGTGGTTCCAATCCATAGCCGTCAAAGCCATACTGCTCGCTAAGAATAATAGTGTCGCAGCTTGGATGGTTTTTCTCGAAAGCCAAAAGCCCAAGAATAAATTTAAAATACCTAGAAGTGATAATGCAATGATAGCCGTCATAATGCTTTTTAATACTATTTTATTTGAACCATTGGATTAATTGCTGAACCGCTGGCTCACTAAAACCTAAAACTGTCGATGGGAAAATTCCGCCTAGAATAACCAAGGCACTCAAGGGAATTAACACCGCTTTCTCTGCAAACGTTAAGTCTGCAAAATCTGCTGTGATGCGTGACACATTTCCGAACATCGATTTCTGAATCAAACGCAACGTATACACCGCTCCTAAAATGATGGTGATCCCTGCGATGATGCCTAGAGTCAAGTTTTGGTCGAATACACTTTTCAATAACAAGAACTCCCCGATGAAACCATTCGTTAATGGTAACGCCACCGAACCTAAACTCAAGATCACAAAAGTGACCGTCAAAGGATATGAGAATTGGGTGATACCACCTAACTGAGCAATTTCTCTTGATTTTGTTCTGCGCTCAATGATTTCAATCACGAAGAATAAACCGATGATGTTGATACCGTGCGATAACATTTGGTACAAGGCGCCTTGAATTCCTTCAATGCTTCCCGATAAAATACCGGCAGACATCAAGCCCACGTGCGCAAAAGACGAATAAGCTAATAAGCGTTTCGCGTCTTTTTGTTGGATAGCGATAATCGAACCGTAAATCACACCAATCACCGATAAGATCGATGCCGTTAAGCCCCAAGTCGCTACGCCCAAAGGGAACATAGGTAATACCAAACGAATCACGCCGTACGTACCCATCTTCAACATGATTCCCGATAATAACATCGTTCCTTGTGCAGGAGCCACGGTGTAGGTATCCGGTTGCCACGTGTGGAACGGGAAAACAGGCATCTTGATAGCGAATGCCAAAAAGAAGGCCGCAAATAAATACCCTTGTTGATCGGCGCTTAAGCCTTTCGCTGTTTGGTATAATACGTCGATATCTGCTGAGTGAAACTCGCCTGGCGTAAGTAAATACACGTACACTAAGGCGATTAAGAAGAATAAAGACCCAAACAAGGTGTATACAAAGAACTTAAATGTAATTGCATTCTTGTTTTCGCCGCCATAAATCGCCGCTAAGAAATAGATTGGTAATAAAGACGCTTCGAAAAAGAAATAGAACAAGAACGCATCTTTCGCTAGGAACGCTCCCATTAAAGCCGTTTGCATCGCTAACATCAAACCCTGGAATTGGGAATTGTTTGCACGATCCGTGTTCGCCGTCGTCGCTACGATGAACGGAACTAACAAGGCACATAGACCGATTAAAACCCCGCTGATTCCATCCACATACAGAGAGAAAGATAAACCTGCTTCTGCAACCCAAGGAGCAGAAAAGGAAACTGGGCTAAGGCTGGCTTCTTGTAAAACAAAGGCGGTGGCCGCTAATTCAATGAGGGATGCCGCTAGGGAAATAGCGAACGCGTTCTTTGGCTTGAAGATCAACAAAGCTGACCCAATCAAAAGCGGAAATAAAAGTATAAATAGTA
The DNA here is from genome assembly GCA_947450865.1 of Cytophagaceae bacterium. Lineage (GTDB taxonomy): Bacteria > Bacteroidota > Bacteroidia > Cytophagales > Spirosomataceae > Aquirufa. Next base: position 8,125 of record CANFWR010000085.1, on the reverse strand, counting down.
GATACATAGCTATGTTGCGATCGGATTATTGAAGGATCGTACTTTTTAAACTAACAAATAAGATGACAACGATGGCCGCGACCATGCAGAATAGGTAGATGCCTACGTTTCCTGTTTGGGCTCTGCGGAACTCGCTCGAAGCATATTTCACAAAACGACCTAAACCCTCGACGAACAAGTCGATCACTAAGAAGTCGATCACCTGGAAGAAGAAGTTCGATAAGAAAGCGATAGGCTTCACAAAAAGCATATCGTATAATTCATCGATGTAGAATTTGTGGTAAATCACTTTTTGGATACCTGAGATTTCAGCGTCTTCAGATGGCACTGATTTCTGCATGCCAAAAACGTAGATGGCTAAGAAGGCTGGCAAGAATGCCGCTAAAAGTGGTGCGCCACCTTCTAAACTCAAGAAGTTGACTTCTCCAGCTTCACCTGCTTCAGGCAATAAGGGTGCTAGCCAATGAGCCAAGAATTCATTTCCTCCAGCGAAGTGAGGTAAGTTGATTAAACCACCACCCACAGAGAATACCGCTAAAATAATCAACGGTAAAGTCATCGTGATAGGAGATTCATGTAAATGATGTGCTTGTTTATCTGTTCCTCTGAACTCTCCGTAGAAAGTCAAAATGAATACACGGAACATATAGAAAGACGTCAAGGCAGATCCTACAATCGCTAAACCCCACATGATCGGATCGTGGTGGTATAGGCTCGCTAAGATCTCATCTTTCGAGAAGAAACCGGCAAATGGAGGAATACCCGCAATCGCGATCGTTCCTAACATAAACGTGATAAATGTGATAGGCATCTTCGATTTCAATCCACCCATACGGCGAATATCTTGTTCGTCTGACATGGCGTGAATCACAGAACCCGCTCCTAAGAAAAGAAGGGCCTTAAAGAACGCGTGCGTCATCACGTGGAAGAATGAGGCCGTGTAAGCTGAGGCGCCTAGACCCATAAACATGTAGCCTAATTGGGATACCGTTGAATAGGCAAGGACTTTTTTGATATCGTTTTGGAAAAGACCAATCGCAGCGCCTAAAAGGGCCGTTGCTAATCCGATCCAACCCACAAAATGCAATACTTCTGGACTCAATTCAAATAAGGCATTCGCACGGATAACCATGTAAATACCTGCAGTTACCATCGTCGCCGCGTGAATCAAAGCCGAAACCGGCGTAGGACCCGCCATCGCATCTGGAAGCCAAGTAAACAACGGAATCTGCGCTGATTTACCCATGGCACCGATGAATAAGCAGAAAGCGATGATGCTCAAATCGGTTGTGTAATCGCCACTTTGAATCGCCGTGAAAATTGTTTGGTAATCGGTTGTGCCAAAATCCTGGATCAATAAAAAGATCCCTACTAAGAAACCTAAGTCACCAATACGGTTCATAATGAAGGCCTTGCGGGCTGCATCGCCGTACGAATTTTTTTGGTTCCAGAATCCAATCAATAGGTAAGAGCACAAACCTACACCCTCCCAACCAATGAACAAGACTGTGAAGTTTGCTCCCAACACGAGGATCAACATAAAGAAGACGAACAGGTTCAAAAAGGCAAAAAACTTGCCAAAACCCGCATCGTGGGACATATACCCAATTGAATATACGTGAATCAAGGTGCCCACTCCCGTGATTACAAGGAGCATTAAGATTGACAACTGATCAATTTGGAAGGCAAAAGGAATCTCTAAAGAACCTACTTTAATCCAATCTGCGATGGGAAGAATTTGTGCCTGACCGTCGAAATTCAAAAATAACTGAAGTGATAAAGCGAAGGCAACCAAGGGAGGAATAGTTCCAATGATGCCCGCGATTTGCTTCGGTAATTTCGGGTACGCTAAACCATTAATAGCAAAGCCTAATAAGGGTAATAGTGGAATGAGGAATAGTAAAGACATATTAATTGGGCGGAATTTGCGCTTAATTAGTTTTTCAATTTGTTAAGAACACCGATGTCGATGCTTTGAATATTTCGGTAAATCATCACAATGATCGCTAAACCAACAGCGACTTCTGCTGCGGCCACGGCCATAATGAAGAATACGAAAATTTGACCAGCTGGGTCAGAATAGTAGGAGGAGAATGCGGCTAACAATAAGTTAACGGCATTTAACATTAATTCGATCGCCATAAATACGATGATCGCATTTCTACGTGTTAATACGCCCAAAATACCAATGCAAAACAAAGCTGAGCTCAGCATTATGTAATGGGTCAATGGAATCGTACGGATAATTTCTGGTATTGATTGCATAGTCTTAAATAATAACAAAGGCTTCAGGCAAAAGCCTGTCCAAAAAATGCATTTATGCGAGGCAAAAATACGAAAATATCTGATAGCCTCGACATCAAAAATGCCTTAACGCTGAAAACCTTGCAATTTTATTTCGGTCAGTTTGCGCTTGGTGTCCATAGGGAAATCGCCCTTCATCATCCAGTCGTAATAGGACGGGTCAGACTTCAATACGTCGAGCACAGGTCTACCGATGTGTTTGCCAAAATTAAAGCAAGCCACTCGGTCTTTATTATAGGCCATGCGATTAGCGTAGTCAATTGAATTCGAGGCACTTAGTTCGTGCAGCTTATCCATATCGTTTTGGATCGGGAATACTTCTTTTCCCTCTGCATCCTTGATCGACTTGTTCGCATAGTGTTTCACTTGCGCGTTCAATACTTCTAAAGTCGCTAACACATCCGCCTCAGCGCCGTGTGCTCCGATTAATTCTTTGCCACAGTAAAATTGATAGGCAGCCGTTAAATTACGCGGTTCCATTAAATGGAAAATGCGTTGTGCATCCACTAATTTTCTGTTTTTCATATCGAAATCCACCTCAGCACGTAGCATTTCCTCTACTAACATAGGCACGTCGAAACGATTGGAATTAAATCCGGCTAGATCACAACCATCTAAAAAGGTAGATAAAGAACGAGCCACCATTCGAAATGTAGGTTCATCTTTCACGTCTTCATCGTAGATTCCGTGCACTAAAGAAGCTTCTAAAGGAATCGGGATACCTGGATTCACACGACGCGTTTTTACCTCCACGGTTCCGTCTAGATTGGCTTTGGCAATCGAAATCTCGACAATGCGATCGCGATTGATTTGTATACCCGTCGTCTCTAAATCGAAAAATGCGAGAGGTCTCTTTAGCTGTAATTGATGTTCCATAGGATATTTTAAAATGGGCTAAAGCAAAGGTAAGTTATTATTACCTTTGTTACATGAATTTTAGCCCGAAAGCACTTTTTTTTGACTGGGATCACACCTTGTGGGATCATGATTTAAATGCCAAAGAAGTTTTACTTGATTTAGCCGCCGAATACGAGCTGGCCATCGAGCCCTTAAGCTACTGGGCCAGCTTTGAAAAAATCAATAATGGTTTGTGGGACCAATACGCGGCAGGCGAAATATCGCAGGCTGAATTAAGGGAGACGCGCTTTGTGCGCTTTTTTCAAGAACTGCGCATCGAAGGTCCTGCGGGAGAATTTGGCGATAAATACCTTGAACGTGCGCCGCGGAAGACGAACTTGATGCCGGGGGCATTTGAGCTCATTCAAGATTTAGCGGCTCATTTTCCTTTGTACATTTTGACGAATGGTTTCGACGACATTCAATATGTGAAGATTGAAGGCGCTGGGATGCGCTCCTTTTTCAAAGAGATCATTACGTCCCAGCAAGTGGGGACGAAGAAACCGAGTCCTTTGTTTTTCGAATTTGCCTTATCTCGTGCTGGGATTCAAGCCGAGGACGCTTTGATGATCGGTGATCACGTGGAGGCTGATGTCAGGGGAGCGTTAAACGCGGGAATTCCGGCGATTCATTATAATCCCTTTTCTATAGAAACGGATTTGCCGCACGAAATCCAGCATTTGGATGAATTGAGGAGCTTACTCGAAAATCGATAATTGATTATCGCTCGATTTTCGGTCAAAAATCTTCTTGTCCCGGATGAATTTTTTGTTCTCCTCAAGGAATAGAATGAACTTCTCGATCTGGTCGTATTGGAAACTGAAATCGATATTGTTCACGTCATAGGATTCCACGTAGACTTGTTTGAAATCGGTGATGACATAGTCCAAACGCTGAATGCCGTATTTTTGCAAGCCTAATAAATACAGGTTCTGATGGTTAGTCAAAAAGCGGTTTGGCTCATAATAGGCCGTGCTTTTTAGGTCAAAAGCCACCGTATCGCCCACGCCATCAATGTAGCCGTAGATCTGCGCGTTTTTATAGCGCGATTCTACGTAAAATTGGGTCTTGTATTTGGCGGGTAATAATTCACGCGCTTGGTCGATGATTCCCTCTGCAAACGCCTCTTCATTTTCACCCAAAGTTACCGCTCGCTCAAAATCAATCCCTTTTTGTTGCGCATTCGTCGTAGGTTTACGCACGCGGTTGATGCGATCGATTAGCTCGATTTCATCCACAATGATTTTGCCATTTCCATCACGGGATTGGCTCACATAGAGGTTAAAGGAATTTAAAAGCGTGGGATATAAGCGGTAAATCATAACGCAATTTATTGAATTTGGAGGCGAGTCACAATTTCGTCTTCGATTAAATGCGATTTTGTGATCTCTGCTACATCTTCTACCTGCACATTACCGTAGAAAACGCCTTCTGGATAGACGACCATAGTGGGTCCTTTTCCGCAGAAATCGAGGCATCCTGATTTTTGGACACGGATTTTTGCCGTTCCGCCTTGGGCTGCGTAGCTCGCGCGGAAAGCGTCGACTAATTCCATTCCGTGGCCTGAACCGCAACATTTTTTAGGGGCATCTTTGTCGTTAGCGCAGATAAATACGTGTTTTTCGAAGTGCATAGATTTAGCTATTTAAAAGTAGTACGATGGGGCAATGATCGGAATGTTTAACATCTGGCAGGATAGAGGCGTGTTGGATTTTTTCTGCCAAAGCCTCAGACACCATCTGGTAATCAATTCGCCAGCCCAAGTTTTTACCACGAGCTCCCGCGCGATAGGACCACCAGCTGTAGTGGTGAGGTTCTGAATTGATCGCTCTAAAGGAATCTACAAATCCGCGGCTCACGAACCCTTCCATCCATTCGCGTTCCTCGGGCAAGAAACCAGAACTATTCGCATTCCCTTTGGGATTATGAATGTCAATCGCTTTGTGGCAAATATTGTAATCACCGGCAATAACTAAATGAGGGAATTCAATCTTGAGGGCGTTAATGTAGTTTTGAAAATCACCTAACCAGTCCATTTTGAAAGCTTGTCTTTCATCTCCGCTGGAGCCGGATGGCATATAAACACTCATCACGGAAAATCCATCATAATCAGCGCGTAACACGCGACCTTCGGAGTCGTATTTATCGATACCGCAACCCACTGATACGTTATTTGGCCTAATCTTACTGAAGATTGCAACGCCCGAATAGCCCTTTTTCTGTGCAGAATGCCAATATACCTCGTAGCCCAAAGCGAAAATTTCGCTCAAGTCCACTTGTTCCACTTCCGCCTTCAATTCTTGAATGCAGACGATATCTGGATTTTCTTCTTGAAGCCAAGAAACAAAACCTTTTGTCATCGCGGCGCGAATGCCGTTCACGTTATAACTAATTATCTTCATTCGGGAATACCTCGGTTTTGAAATAATGAATGATATGTGCTTTTAAGAGGATTTCTTGATCTTTCAATGGCAGCGATGGAATTCCTTGTACATTCTCCCAATGCGGCCAACCTTCTTCATCTAAGCCGTCCAAACGGTAAAAATCGCTATAGCTTAACACTTTACAAGTAGCGATGTGCAGGAGATCTTGCTTTTGTTCTTTGGTAAAATGCGCGTGCCCCTGTCCTAATTCTTGTACCCCAATCATCAACAAGATGGGCTCCATTTCGGTAGGGCGCTTGCCAAACGAGTTTTCGAAAAAATCGAGAATCATCTCCCATTCTTCTTTCACGACTATCGGCTCGAATTCCATAAAGGGGTTGAATTTAATGAGATGCAAATTAGCCACAAAAAATGATTAATTGCCGTAGTTGTCGTAATTTTGAAAACCAATAACCCTAAAAGTAGTTTATAAAATGCATTCAATTGCACAAAAGCGTACATTCACAAACAATCGTCCTCTAAAACGAACCTTTAAAAAAATGAAATCCTTCTCCATACCCTCTTTGTTTAAGAGTAATTTGATCGGTCGGATTAAAGAGGCTCGTCGAGTTCAAGATAAGTTAAAAAAGGATTTCACGCCCACGCACCTGGATTTTGGTCCCGTGGAGGTGTTGCTTTCTCGTCATTTTGGTTTTTGTTATGGAGTAGAAAATGCAGTGGAAACGGCTTATCATATTATCGACCAAAATCCAGAGAAACGCATTTTCTTATTGTCTGAAATGATTCATAATCCAGCTGTAAATGCGGATTTGTCAGACCGAGGGGTGCGTTTTATTCAAGACACACATGGGAATCAATTAGTAGACTGGTCGGAGTTGAGTTCGAACGATGTGGTGATTGTGCCTGCTTTTGGAACAACATTAGAGACGCAGGCCATCTTGCAATCCCGCGGAATTGATCCGTATGCCTATGATACGACTTGCCCATTTGTCGAGAAAGTTTGGAACCGGGCGGAGGCGATAGGCAAAAAAGACTATACCGTCATTGTACACGGGAAACCGAGTCACGAGGAAACGAAAGCTACTTTTTCGCATTCTCAATCTGTAACGCCCACTTTGATTATCAAAGATATCAAGCAGGCAATCGCATTAGCTGCCTATATTAAAGAAGAAAAATCAGCGGAGGAGTTCTTTGTGGAATTTGCCGGTCAGTATTCGGAGGGTTTCGATCCGGCCAAAGATTTAAAGCGCATCGGTGTGGTCAATCAGACGACGATGTTAGCGACGGATACACAAGAAATTGTGGATTATTTACGTCAAATCATTCGCCTATATTTCCAATTGTCTCCTGAAAATATCAAAGACTATTTTGCTGATACGCGGGATACGCTTTGTTACGCCACGAATGATAACCAAAGTGCCACTTACGGTTTATTAGCCGAGGAGGCTGATTTCGCCATCGTCGCTGGAGGGTATAATTCTTCAAATACAGCTCACCTAGTGGATTTGTGTGTCGAAAAACTACCCACTTATTTTATCAAGAACGCGGAGAAATTGTTTTCTAATGACCAGATCTTGCATTTTGATAACTTGGCCAAAGAAGAAAAGCTTAGTCAGGCGTTTATCCCAACAAAAGAAAAGGTTCGTGTTTTGTTAACCTGCGGAGCTTCCTGCCCAGATGCCGTGATGGAAGAAATCTTGCGTAAGCTGGTTTCCTTTTTCCCGGGAGCTAAAGATGTGGATGAAGTCGTTAATACGAATCTACAATCTTCTTAACAGCAGGTAAATAACCTTCTCCAAAAAGATTAACGTGTACTAAAAGCGGGTACAGATTGTACAAAGGAATACGCTCGTGGAATCCTTTTTCAATCGGGAAATTAGCGTTATAGGCTTCGTAAAAAGCCTCTTCAAATCCACCAAACATCGTGGTAAAGGCAAGTTCCGCCTCCCTAAATCCAAAATAGCAGGCAGGATCCACTAGCGTAATCAAACCTTGTGGATTGGTCATTGCATTTCCAGACCAAAGATCCCCGTGGATTAAAGCCGACTTTTCATTGGGTAGGAGTGAGGGTAGTTTTTCGAAAAGCTTCTCGAATTTGGACTCTAAATCAGAATCGATTTTACGATCATAAATCGCTCTAGCTAATTGGTTGCGCAAGCGATTTTCAATAAAGAAAGCGATACCATTTTGATTCCAAGTATTGATTTGCGGTGCAGCTCCGATGTAATTCGTATAGTCGAGTCCGTGTCCGTTTTCGGAGGTATTTTTATGCAATCGAGCCAGTTTCTCGCCAAAATCCACCCAGTAATTCGCCGCCTTTTCTCCCGATGGAATACATTCCATCATTAAGTATTCTTTCTCCTCCATTGTTCCCGTTCCAATCACGCTCGGCACTGAAATGGAGGAAGTTTTTCCGATTAAATCTAAGTTTTTTGCTTCAGCGTCAAACAGGCCTTGGTGATCACCATGGTTCCATTTGATGAAGTATTCGTCCGCATTTTTCAATTGCACACGCACCGCCAAGTTAAAATTTCCCCCGT
>CANFWR010000084.1 GCA_947450865.1 Cytophagaceae bacterium | reverse complement strand
TGGTTTAATAATGCCCCTGCCGGCGCACCGATGAGCTGGTTCCATGGTCAAGTAATTGACATGTTCTTTGCTGATTTCTATGAGGGCACCTTGCCGTCTTGGATTCCATTGTGGGGTGGATCTTATTATTCCACGCCTATCTTTAATTTCGCTGATGCAGCCATCTTTTGTGGGGTAATGGCTATCTTATTTTTCCAAAACAAGTTTCTAATCAAGGACTAAAAAATGAACCAAGGCTTTTACCTCTTCTTTTTATTAGCCTTGTTAGCGGAGATTATTGGAACCATCAGTGGATTTGGTTCCTCTATCCTATTCGTGCCCTTAGCGTCCATTTTCATCAACTTTAAATTGGTCTTAGGCATCACAGCGGTCTTCCATGTGTTCAGTAATTTGTCAAAGATTTTTCTCTTCCAAAAAGGAATCCACAAAAACATAGCCCTCAAACTGGGTATCCCCGCAGTCATTTTCGTGATTTTAGGGGCTTACTTAACCTCCGTCATTCCTTTGAAGGAAATAGAACTAAGTATGAACCTGATCATTTTAGGGTTAACCTTATTCTTAATCTCTGGTGCTGGAAAAAAGATCAAGCAAAGCAATTTCAACCTCTACACTGGTGGAGTGATTTCTGGCTTTATGGCAGGTTTAATCGGTACGGGTGGCGCCATTAGGGGAATAACTCTGGCAACATTTGGCCTAGAAAAAGATATCTTCATTGCCACATCAGCCCTGATTGATTTAGGCGTGGATTCGAGTAGAGCCGTGGTCTATATTTTGCAAGGTTATTTTACACAAGAACACCTAATCTTAATCCCCTTTTTAATCGTCATTGCCATTCTGGGCTCCTACATAGGCAAGAAAGTGCTCGCTTTTATCCCAGAGAAATACTTCCACTACGTGGTGTTAGGTGTCATTGGAACCATTTCCATTCTCCAAACAATCCAATACTTTAGGGCATAAAAAAAGCCCAATCGTCTCCGATCAGGCTTTCTTCAATAACGTAAAAAATTACTTCTTAGGAGCTGCGGGCTTCGCTGCTGGAGCTGCTACTGGAGCCGCTGCCGCTGGAGCTGGTGCACCTGCTGGACGTGGAGTAATTCCCATTTTCTTCAATACTAAGTCAGAAATATCTGCCTCCGCTGGGAAGTGCAATACAACTGGGTTAGCACCTGTTCCTGGCTCATAATTGTTGAATACGAATGTATATGCATTTTCGTTAGCTACTGCATGCATATTTTCTTCAATCTTCTTCACCACTGGTTGCAACAATTGTGCTTGCTTCTTTTGGATCGAAGTTTGCGCATTTTGTTGGAACTCTTGGATAGAAGTTTGTAAGTTTTGTAATTCTTTTTCTTTGTCTTGCTTGATGATATCAGACGTGTTAGCAGGCAACTTCTCGTAAACTGCAGCTTTGTCTTGGAAATCTTTGATTTTCGCTTGAATCAATGTTTGGTATTGCTTCTCTGTCGTTTTCAAATCTTCCTCTACTTGCTTAGCCTCTGGCATTTGGCTGTAAATTTTTTCTTGGTAGATGAATCCGATTTTTACTTGAGCCGTAGCAGGCAAAGCAGCTAATCCGAAAAGTAGGCCTGCGGCCAAAATAAACTTGTTTTTCATGAGTATTAATAATTTGTTTGTGTTCTCTGTATTATTTAGGGTAAAATTAATTCTTTTTAGGACTTTTCGGCTCTTGCGCCTCCTGTTTCTTTGCTTTTTCTATCAAATTAGGGTCTAACTCTAAACCTAATTCCTCTAAAACATAGTCAGAATAGTCATGGACAGGATTTGTATACAACAATACCAATCCATCATTGGCTTTATCAAAAATGAAATCCAATCGCTTCGCACGAACCACCTTCTCTATCGCTTTCGAAATCTGATCCAAAATGGATTTATAGGCCGCTTGTTTTAGTTTATACAACTCCCCTTCTGCCCCAAAAACCTGGTTCTCAAAAGCCTTCGCTTCTTTACTCTTCGCTTGAATCGCTGAAAGTCGCTGTTGCTTCAGATCTTCCGTTAATAAAAGCTCCTCCAGTTTATATTCTTTCTCCAGCTTTTCTAACTCTTCTTTTTTCTTTTCAACCTCCGCTAACCAAGTCTTCGTATTCTGGTCGATTTGCTGCTGCGCTTTGGCATACTCCGGCATCTTAGACGTGATAAATTCCGTATCCACATAACCGAACTTCTGTGCAAAGCTAGTGCTCGCAAACAACAGAATTCCCAGAAATGCCATCCAAAAACGCATCGTCCTATCTAAGTTGTTGACCAATCGAGAAAGTAAAGGCCTGGCGACCAAAATCCGAATCCCCTGGACGTGGCTTATCAAAGCCCATACCATAATCAATTCCAATCATACCAAAAGCAGGCATAAAGATACGTGCGCCAAAACCTGCCGATTTATATAAGTTAAATGGATTATATTCACTCAAAGAAGAGAAGTTATTTCCTCCTTCTGCAAATCCTAGCAAGAAAATCGTCGCTGAAGGATTCAGAGAAACGGGGAAGCGAACTTCCATTACGAATTTATTATACGCCACACCCCCATTGCCATAAGAACCTGACGGCCCAATTACCCGGTCTTTATATCCTCTTAAACCAACAATATCGCGATTAAATGAAAAACCTTGCACCATTCCAGAACCTCCTAAATCAAAACGCTCAAAACGAGTCGTTTCCTTTCCACCATAAGACCCCAAGAAACCAAGGTGAGCACGGGTGTGTAGAATAAATTTACCCACTAAAGGACTAAACCAACTTCCATCAAACATCCACTTGTGGTATTCTATCAACAAATTATCTTTATTACCTCCTAACAAAGAATATGGTGGCGTTAAAGATCCAGTTAAAGAGAAGCTAGATCCAGACCTTGGGAAGGTAGGATTGTCAATGCTATTCCTAGAGAAGTTAGTCATAAACGTAACAGACGTCGAAATTCCTTGAGGGTATGCCCAGGTGTAATATCGATCTACATCATATTTCGCAAACGAAATAGAGTGACTTAAAGAGAAATAATCATCCGGCCATTTCAAACGCTTTCCTAAACTTAACGTTAAGCTGGTCACGTTAAAGTGTGCACTCAATAAGGAATCAGGCACGGAATAATTACTATAGCCGCCATAACCGCCGTAACCACCACCGTATCCACCGTATCCGCCACCGTATCCGCCATACCCTGAACCATAACTACTACCATAGCCTCCACTTCCATAGCCAGACATACCTGTACTGCGGAATTGATAAGGGTAAGAAACGCTACTATTTAGAGAAATAGAAAAAGAATTGGGTTTTTTACCTCCTAACCATGGCTCAGTAAAGGTCAAGCTATAGTTTTGATAGGCTGCGCCATTCGCTTGGAATTTGACGGCTAGTTTTTGACCATCCCCAGCAGGTAAAGGGTGATAGGATTTCGTATTAAATATATTCTTAGCAGAGAAGTTATTAAATACCACTCCTAGGGTGCCGACAAATCCAATATAACCTCCCCAGCCACCAGAAAGCTCAATCTGATCAGAGGGTTTTTCTTCTACATTGTACTCAATATCCACAGTTCCATCGGGACGCGGGATTGGGTTAGGGCTAATCTTCTCTGGGTTAAAATACCCAATAGTTGAAAGCTCACGTACCGTACGAATGATGGCTGATTTATTGAATTTTTGACCTGGCAATGTACGTATCTCCCGCATCACCACGTGATCAGAAGTCTTCGTATTTCCATTTAAGGTTACCTTATTAATCGTTGCTTGTTTTCCTTCGGAGATACGGATAGTTAAGTCGATGGAATCACCTTCTATTGCCGTTTCGACTGGTTCAGCATGATAATATAAATATCCATTATCCATATAGACCGAACTTAAATCCTCTCCAGGATTTGAATTCATCTTCTTATCTAATTCTTCCGTATTATAGACATCCCCTTTCTTTACACCTAAAACATCCCTTAATAAGGAATCAGGATAAATGTAATTACCTTCAAAACGAATACTTCTATAATAGTATTTTGCTCCCTGAACTAAGTTCAAAACGAGGTTAATTGACTTATCATTGAAATGACCTACGGAGTCAGACTTCATTTGAAAATCTCGGTAACCTAATTTATTCATAGCCGCCAAAAGCTTTTCTTTATCTTCCTCCCATTTCTTAGGCACGAATTTAGAAGGCTTAAATATGCGTCCAAAGCGAACCTGTTTCGTGTTTTTAATTTTACGCAAAATCAACGAACGCTGCTTCTCATCTATTCCGTTAATGATGATTTTATTCACCTTAACCTTTTCTCCTTTATTAACAACCACTTGTAAAATAGCATTATTTCCACGAATCGAATCCGTCTTAATTGTTGACTTCGTCTTCGCATTTAATCGGCCTTTCTCCTGGTAGTATTTACGGATAGTAAGTTCTAAATTTTTACGAAGTGTTTCGGTGATAATCTTTCCTTTGTAGGTCTTCATCTTATCACTCAATGCTTCTTGTTCACCTTTTCTAATTCCAACATATTGAATTGAAAACAAGCGAGGGCGTTCTTTTAATTCGATTGTTAACCAAATTTTCCCCTCCTCCGCTTTCGTCGCATAAATCTGAACTTCATCCAAAATTCCTTGATTCATAATCTTACGAATTGCCGCCCCGATCGCATCTCCGGGTACCTTAATTTTATCCCCTACTTGAAGCCCAGAGATATTAATCATGGAGGTTCCATCGTAAAATTGGGAACCTGTTACTTGAATATCTGCAATGGTATATTCCTTGGGATCTGCGTAGGAAAAACTCATTTCAGGAAGGGCTGAACTGAGTGAACGCGTTCCACCCAGAATTTGGGCAGAGGCAGAATAAGCTCCTAGGATAAAAATGAGTAGGCCAAAAAAGGCGCTACGGTTATTCTTTAATCGGATGGCAATTGATTTTTTCATACGGGGGCCTCAGCCCTTAATTTAATTGTTCACTTATCTTTCCAAAACGTCTCTCACGCATCTGAAAGTCTATAATCGCTTCATTTAGATGTTCTTTTCTAAAATCAGGCCAAAACAAATCTTCAAAAATATACAACTCTGCGTAGGCTAATTGCCACAGCATAAAATTACTAATCCGGTGGTCTCCTCCCGTTCTGATCATTAAATCAGGATCAGGCATTCCCGCCGTAGACAAGTACTCATTTATCGTATCAGCATCAATGGATGCTGCGTTTAATTCGCCACTTTTTACTTTCACCGCAATTTGCTGCGTCGCTTGCACGATATCCCATTGACCAGAATACGACAGCGCTAAATTCAGGGTCAAACCCTTATTATTTGCCGTTTTCTCCATCGCCTTTTCTAGTTCAGCGCGTGATGAGGCCGGTAATTTACTTAAATCCCCGATCGCCTTTAAGCGAATATCCTTTTGGATCATTCCGGGTAATTCATCCTTAATTGCACTCACTAAAAGCGACATTAGCGCGGTTACTTCGGCTTTAGGACGGTTCCAATTCTCTGTGGAGAAGGCATATAAGGTTAAAAACTTTACTCCTAATTCTCCACACCCTTCAATGGTCTCCCGTACCGCTTTCAGAGCTGATCTATGTCCAAAAACACGATCCATTATCCCTTGTTGCTTTGCCCATCGTCCATTACCATCCATAATGACGGCGATATGAACAGGAACATTACGTAGATCAATTAACTCTTTCAATTTCGTACGGATTGGAATTCAATAAGGGGCAAATGTAGTCATAATGGCCACCCTATCCAATTAAAACTTGTTAATAGGTGGGACAAAAAACGGATTGAATCGTATAGGTTACCGTTAGAGAGGAATTCAAAAATTGATCTCCTTTGGTTAGATTAAAGGACGCTTCACCATCCGACAATGGACGATCAAGCGCATCCGTGAAGGTCTTTCTTGCACCTAAATCAAACTGAATACCCCAGCTTGGTGATAATTGGTATTTTACACCTACCCCAAAAGGCAAAGCATAACTCATTTTTGTATTGGTCTTGAAACTTACTCCATCTTGGGTGCCGGCTACTTTGGCAAAAACCGTAGAAACACCCGCATAGAAATAGGGAGTCCAGTTGTTTACCCGCTTAACCGAGTTTTGGTAATTCAAGAAATTATATTCCACTAAAGCGTCTAAACCAAAAATAGAGGTCGAAAAATTCGTCACTGGAAGTGTCACTGTCACCGGAGAAACGCGGTTTCCGGTACCACCACGAAGATCCGTGAACACGGCTTGAAGACGGTAAGCAAAAGTGGGGCTATTTTGATAGCGCGCTTGTAGATTCAAGGCTGGACGCGTCATCGCAAACTCCTTGTCATTAGGCAAGGTATGCCAATTTGCCCATGTCCCGTGATAGAGGGAGCCTCCTAAACCGGCACCATAGGACCAGCGTTGTGCGCTTGCGGACAAGCTAAACAACATCAGTATAAGCAATAAATAGAGGTTCTTTTTCATCAATCTACAAAGATAATCAATTCTCGATAAATTTAATTCGCAAAGTCGTATCCGGTTTAGAATAACGTTGCACGCGGACATCCAAGGAATTCGCGGCTTTGATTACGCGCTGCGGAACTGCGATTTGGTCGAAGAAAACGGGATCAGCATCCACTAAATCAATAATCTGCTTTTTACCTTTTTCTTTGATGACCAGGTAATAGTGGATTTCACTCTTGAATTTTGCGTCCGTGTATTTCTTTCTAATGGTTCCATTCCAGGCCATCTCCGTGATTTCGTCTGCATCGTTGTATACTTTTTCGGACCAAATATTTTGCAAAAAAATCTGAGCCGCGAAGGCCATTCCCGTCATAGCGATGAGAATAGAGCCAAAGTTTTTGCCAAAGAAATCATCCTTATTCGCTGAAGCGCCACCGCCCATGCCTCCAAAAAGGGGCATTTTCATTTTTTTGCGCGGAGCTCTGCGCGGGGGAACAGGATGGGTAGACATTTATTAGAACCGTTTAATTTACAAAACAACAAATTTTGGCGATAATCTGATATTTTTTTGGGATTAATTTATCGATTATAGTAAGGATAAAAATTCAAATTGGTAAATTGCCTTTTCATTTTTCCAAACGCCTAACAAGCACAGAATATTATAATGATTTCATTCATCAGTAAATCGGTAACGAAAATTTTTGGCACGAAATCAGAGCGCGACATTAAAGCGTTGATGCCTATCGTTGAGAATATAAAAAACGAGTACGCTAAACTAGCGAGCTTGTCCGATGACGAATTGCGCAGTAAAACAGCGGAATTCAAATCGCGCATCGCCGCTTTTTTACAAGATATAGATTCCCAAATCACTTCATTACACACATCAGCTGAAGAAACAGAGGATGTGGATGCAAAAGATCGTTTTTTCCAAGAAATCGATGCCCTTCAACTAGAGCGTAATTCACGCTTAGAGGTCGTATTGATGGAAATCTTGCCTGAGGCCTTCGCGGTGGTGAAGGAAACAGCGCGTCGTTTTACAGAGAATAAGCAATTAGTGGTTGCTGCTACGGTAGAAGATAAATTCATCGCTTCTAAGAAGAAGAATGTGGTGATTGAGGGCGATAAAGCGGTTTGGAAAAATCAATGGTTAGCCGCTGGAAATGAGATTACCTGGGATATGGTGCACTATGACGTGCAGCTAATCGGGGGTATCGTATTACACCAAGGAAAGATTTCAGAGATGGGTACGGGTGAAGGAAAAACACTCGTTTCTACCCTTCCTACCTATTTAAATGCCTTAGCGGGTCGCGGGGTTCACTTAGTAACGGTGAATGATTACCTAGCGAAACGTGACTCCGAATGGAACGCGCCATTGTTCGAATTCCATGGATTGAAGGTGGATTGCATCGATAAGCACGAACCAAATACGGAAGAGCGTCGTGTCGCTTACATGGCGGACATTACGTATGGCACGAATAATGAATTTGGCTTTGATTACTTGCGTGATAATATGGCGCGTAGTTTAGAGGATCAAGTCCAAAGACCGCACCATTTCGCGATGGTCGATGAGGTCGATTCCGTGTTAATTGATGACGCGAGAACGCCATTGATTATCTCTGGACCGATTCCAAGAGGTGATGAACAAGAATTCGAAACCTTCCAGCCACGTATCCACAAATTAGTAGAAGCGCAGAAGCAAATCGTTCAAAACTTCTTAGTGGAAGCGAAGAAATTAATCGCTGCTGGTGATAAGAAAGAGGGTGGTTTAGCCCTATACCGAGCTTACAAAGGTTTACCTAAGTCGAAGCCATTGATTAAGTTCCTTTCCGAAAACGGAATGAAGCAATTGATGAACGAGACGGAAAGCACGTTCCTAGCAGACAACCAAAAATTGATGCCAGAGGCAGTAGCGCCTTTATTGTTCACGATCGAGGAGAAGAACAACCAGGTGGAGATGACCGAAAAAGGGTTGGAATTTATGAGTGGAAACACCGAGAATCCGAACTTCTTCGTACTTCCTGATCTTTCGATCGACTTAAACCGCATCGAGCAAAATAAGGATCTATCTGACGCAGACCGTTTAGGCGCGAAAGAGCAATTGATCCAAGAATATAACGAGAAAGCATCCCGCATTCACACGGTGAGCCAGTTATTGAAGGCCTATACCCTATTCGAGAAGGACACCGAGTACATCATCGTTGATGGCAAGGTGAAGATCGTGGATGAGCAAACGGGTCGTGTGATGGAAGGTCGTCGTTATTCGGATGGTTTACACCAGGCAATTGAGGCGAAAGAAGGCGTGAATGTAGAGGATGCGTCCCAAACCTATGCCACAGTTACCCTCCAAAACTATTTCCGTATGTACCACAAATTAGGGGGTATGACGGGAACGGCGGAGACGGAAGCGGGTGAGTTTTGGACAATTTATAAACTAGATGTGGTTTCAATTCCTACGAATCGTGTCATTCAACGTAAAGATCACGAAGATAAAGTGTACCGCACGGTGCGTGAGAAGTACAACGCGGTAGCAGAAGAGATTCAGGAATTAGTAGCCGGCGGACGTCCAGTCCTAGTGGGTACGACTTCGGTAGAGAACTCGGAGTTACTAAGTCGTTTGTTAACGATTCGTAAGATTCAACACAATGTTTTGAATGCCAAACAACACGCACGCGAGGCGGAAATCGTCGCAGAAGCGGGTCAATCAGGCAAGGTTACGATCGCTACGAACATGGCGGGTCGTGGTACCGATATTAAATTAAGCCCAGAGTCGAAGGCGGCGGGTGGTCTTGCGATCATCGGTACAGAACGCCACGAGTCGCGTCGCGTCGATCGCCAGTTACGTGGTCGTGCAGGTCGTCAAGGGGATGTGGGTTCATCTCAGTTCTTTGTTTCATTAGAGGATAACTTGATGCGTCTTTTCGGATCAGACCGAATCGCGAAAGTGATGGACCGTCTGGGAATGGAAGAGGGCGAAGTGATCCAACACTCGATGATTACGTCGTCAATTGAAAGAGCGCAGAAGAAGGTGGAGGAAAATAACTTTGGCATTCGTAAACGTCTATTAGAATACGATGACGTGATGAACTACCAACGTAACGCCATCTACAAGCGCCGTCAAAACGCCCTTTTAGGCGAGCGTCTATCACTAGATATCATCAACATCTTGTTTGATGTTTGCCGCGACATCGCGACGCAGTTTACGAGCTACGATGATTTCGAATTGAAAACGATCGAATTATTAGGAATGGAACCTCCATTCGAGGCTTCAGCGTTCAATAAGTTGAATAATGACCAAAGAACGGAGCAATTATTCCTAGCGGCAGAGCAACATTACAAATCGAAAAATGAGATCATTGCTTCACAGGTCATTCAGGTGGCTCAAGAAGCGAAACAACATAACTATTCTGGTATTCAAGTACCTATTAGCAATGGGCAAATGACCACGGGAATCGTGGTAGATGCAGATAAAACGATCCAATCCCAAGGTAAAGAGGTGGTTAAAGAGATGGAGAAATTCATCACATTATCCTTAATCGACCAAGAGTGGAAAGAGCATTTACGCGAGATGGATGATTTGAAACAATCCGTTCAAAACGCCGTATTCGAACAAAAAGATCCTTTATTGATCTACAAATTTGAATCCGTAAACTTGTTCCAACGCTTCGTAGCCCGCGTTAATATGGATACCATCAGCTTTGTGATCAAAGCTGAAATTCCAGCGGTTCAACAAACGAATCAATCTACTGCCAAAGCCCCGAAAGAGAAAGCACCTAAATTGCAAATGAGCAAAGACGATGCTATTTCTTCTCTTTTAGGTGGCCTAGCCGGTTCTCAAGAGGAATACCACGATCCGTCCACTCCTTCAGTGGAACGCGCGGCACCTCGCCAAGCGATCAAAATCGCAGACCGCAACCAACGCGTGACAGTTCAATACGTGGACGGAAGCATCAAAGAAGATGTGAAGTACAAGACGGTGGAGCAG
>CANFWR010000083.1 GCA_947450865.1 Cytophagaceae bacterium | reverse complement strand
TGGATTGACCTGCATTTGGCCAGAATCTGGAAGATTGTATTCCCAAGCCACAGTAAGCTGATCGATATTAGTCGCATTTATTTGCGTCAGAGTGGAATAGTGGTTGCGGTCAGAACCACCTAAATATTCCGCCCAATCATCTGAAGAAGCGAATGCAAAGGCAACGATTGATAATAGGAAAAGCTTTTTATACATACAAATTCAAATTATAATACTAGTTTAGTGTGATTTTAGCTCTAAACCTTATCAAAATGAAATTATTTGCATTCATAGGCCTATTGTTGCCTTTTAGCTTGCTATCTCAAGTCTCCATTCAGTCCATTTCTGTTGAAAACCAACAAAATCCAATTGCCATTGGTGTATCGAATCCTCGCTTTTCTTGGAAGATGAGTTCGGTTAATCGCAATGAATCACAATCGGCTTATACTATTCAAGTGTTGGAAGGTAAGAAGCCGGTGTGGAATTCAGGAAAAGTAACTTCATCTGCGTCGTTGTTTATTCCTTACGCTGGAGAATCATTGCAGTCTAACACAAAATACTTGGTTAGATTACAGGTTTGGAATGCAAATGGTAAGGCGAGTAAAGAGGCAACGACTTCCTTTACAACCGCTTTATTGAATAAGCAGGATTGGAAGGCAAAATGGATTAGTTCAGGATTGCCGGCTGATACGGTAAATGGACGAGTTCCTTTTTTTGCGAATCAATTCCTTATAAAAAAATCGGTTAGTTCTGTGAGGGCCTTTGTGACAGCAAAAGGGGCGTATGAAGCCCAAATCAATGGTTCTCATGTAGGGGATTCGTATTTAAATCCGGGTTGGACAAGTTATAATAAGCATTTACAATACCAGGTGTATGATGTAACCAAACAGATTAAGCAAGGCACGAATGAAATTCAGGTACAATTGGGTAGTGGTTGGTTTCGCTCCCGTTTAGGCTGGCAGAATAACCAAAATTACTATGGATCTCAGACGGCTTTGCTTTGGCAACTAGAAATAACCTATCAAGATGGTTCAAAGGAAACCGTTATTTCAGATGAGAAGTGGCAAACGGGATATACGTCTATCGTTTCCTCTGAGATTTATGATGGTGAGCATATCGATACGCGAATTCAATCTAAAATAATCGGTCATGCGATAGAGGTTGCTGGAAATTATGCTGTATTAGAAGCGCAGATTAATGAACCGATAAAGAAGCAAGAGGTTTTAGGGGTAAAGCGTGTTCTGACAAGTCCTAAAGGCTATAAGATCTTAGATTTTGGCCAAAATATTGTAGGCTGGGTAAAATTAAATGTTAAAGGTAAATCCGGTCAAAAAGTGGTGTTAAGGCACGTGGAAATGTTGGATAAAAAGGGAGAGCCCTATTTTGAAAACCTTCGTTCGGCTAAGGCTTTAGCATCCTATGAATTAAATGGGGAGCAGCAGGCGATTGAGCCTCATTTTACCTTCTTTGGGTTTCGCTATGTTCAAGTGGAAGGAATCGATGTGAATCCAGGGGATTACCAGGCGATTGCTTTGCATTCGGATATGGCCTCTACTGGTTCATTTGAGACGAGTAATCCTTTATTAAATCAATTGCAATCAAATATTCGATGGGGTCAAAAAGGGAATTTCTTAGATGTACCTACGGATTGTCCGCAACGCGATGAGCGTTTAGGATGGACTGGAGATGCCGAGGTTTTCTCTCGTACGGCTTCGTTTAACTTTAATGTAAATCAGTTTTTTGCCAAATGGTTAAAAGATTTAAAAGCCGATCAATTCCCGAATGGTGCGGTACCTCACGTAATTCCAGACATTCTAAATAAGCCTAATGCAGGCCCTGAAGCTCAAAATGGAGCTGCTGGTTGGTCTGATGCCAGCATTATTATTCCTTACAATATCTACACGACTTATGGAGATAAGCAGATTTTAGAGAATCAGTATGAGAGCATGAAAGCGTATTTGAATTACGTACGAGGTGTGGCAAAGAATGATTTATGGAATACTGGATTTCAATACGCGGATTGGTTATCGTATAGAGTGGATGATTCGAAAGGGATGATTGGTCAGAAATCAGCTGTAACGGATAATTTCTTAGTGGCTCAATGTTTCTTTGCTTACAATGCAGAATTGATGGTGAAGACGGCTAGAATTTTAGGTAAAACGGAAGATTACAAGGAATTTGAAAAGTTGCAGGATCGAATCAAATTGCAGTTCCAAAAGGAATTTATGACAGCCAATGGACGCTTAATTTCTGATACACAGACGGCCTATATTTTAGCCTTGCAGTTTGATATGATTCCGGGAAATCTAAGAGCAGCTGCTTTAGAGCGTTTAGTGAATAATATTAAAAGTTATAAGTACCACCTGACGACTGGTTTTTTGGGTACGCCATTCTTGAATCCGGTGCTAAGTCGTTTTGGTCGTAATGATGTCGCTTATTCCTTGTTATTACAAGATACCTACCCTTCTTGGTTATATCCGGTGAAGGCCCACGGCGCCACGACTATTTGGGAACGATGGGATTCGATGAAGCCAGATAGTACATTTCAAGATCCAGGTATGACTTCATTTAATCACTATGCCTACGGGGCAATAGGGGATTGGATGTACCGCACGATTGGAGGAATTGACACGGAGGAATTCGATGGGGCTGGCTATAAGCAAATAGTGATTAAGCCTGAACTAGGAGGTAAATTAACGTATGCCAAAACTTCGCTAGAATCCCCCTATGGAAAAGTTTCTACTGATTGGACAGTAAATACAGCAGCTTTTACACTTAAAGTAGAGGTGCCAGTTAATGCAACGGCTACGGTTATTTTGCCTTCTTTTGGAACGAATAAGCTATTCCAAGATGGGGTGGAACTAACAGGGGATCGCGTTCGAATAGGAAGCGGTTCTTATACATTTACAATTAATTAATCGATAATGGGTTCTATTTTAGGTCTTTTCTTTCATTCTCTTGGAGGCTTTGCTTCAGGATCATTTTATATTCCTTATCGCAAGATTCAAGTTTGGTCTTGGGAAAGTGCTTGGATTGTAGGGGGTGTCTTTTCTTGGTTAATTGTGCCTGTTTTGGCGGCTTGGTTAACTATCCCAGATTTTATGGGCATCATTCAAACGATTGACTCTGACACCTTTTTCTGGACTTTTGTCTTTGGGGTATTGTGGGGAATTGGTGGATTGACCTTTGGTTTAGCCATGCGCTATTTAGGGATGTCTTTAGGAATGTCGATTGCCTTAAGTTTGTGCAGTATTTTTGGCGCTTTAGTGCCACCAATTTACCGAGAAATTGCTGGAGTAAATGGCGATACTATATCACATATTGTTGGAAGTACCGGTGGTCAGGTGGTTTTATTGGGGATTTTGGTCTGCGTATTTGGCATATTTTTATGTGGCAAAGCGGGCATGATGAAGGAGGGAGAATTATCTCAAGAACAAAAGCAAGAGACCATTAAAGAGTTTAGTTTAACCAAAGGATTAATTGTGGCAACGATCTCGGGTCTTTGTTCCGCTTGTTTTAATTTTGGGATTGAAGCGGGTAAGGATATGGCAGATGTGGCTGTAGCGAAAGGCTGCGATCCTTTGTTTCAAAACAATGTCATCTTTATTGTGGTATTGTGGGGCGGCTTCTTGACAAATTTTGTGTATTGTATGTATTTGAACTTTTCGAATAAGACATTTGGAGATTATTTGAATGCAGCTGCGCCTTTACGAATGAATTACCTATTTGCTGCAATAGCCGGTACAACCTGGTTCTTGCAATTCTTCTTCTACGGAATGGGTGAGAGTAAATTAGGGAATGGAGCGAGTTCTTGGATATTGCACATGGCCACTATTATCATTACATCTAATTTCTGGGGACTTTATTTCAAGGAATGGAAAGGAGTTTCATCTAAGACGATGCGTACCGTTATCGGTGGTATTGTAGTGATCCTGATCTCTGTTATCATTGTGGGAATCGGTAATTCTATTCATTAATGTTGCGTCTGATTCAAATAGATGAATTTTCTTCCACTCCTAAATACCGACAATTAGCGAACGCGATTATTGAAGGAATTCAGCAAGGGAATATAAAGAAGGGGGAATTATTGCCTTCCATTAATGAAGTGAGTTTTGAGCATTATATGGCTCGAATAACTGTGGAGAAGGGGTATAATTACCTCAAGCAACAGGGTATTATAGATTCCGTTCGTGGAAAGGGATTCTATATTAAAGTAGATGAAGTACCCCGAAACCTTCGCATATTTCTTCTTTTCAATAAATTAAGTGTTCACAAAAAAATCATTTACGATGCCTTTGTTAAAGCGATAGGCGACCAAGGTTCTATCGATTTTTACATTTACAACAATGATTTTAATCTCTTCAAAAAGATCGTAGATAGCCGTGATCGGGATTATACGCACATGGTCTTGATTCCTCACTTTATGGAAGGAGAGGAGATGGCGGTGGAATTGATTAATTCATTGCCTAAAGAGAAGTTGATTTTATTGGATAAGTTGTTGCCCGGGATTCAAGGGAAATTTGGGGCGGTGTATGAAGATTTTGAACATGATATTTACCAAAGTCTAGAACAGGCTAAGGAATCCTTAACAGCCTACCAGCAAATTCGGCTCGTTTTTCCTACGCAGAGTTACTATCCTAAAGAAATTGTTCAAGGATTTATAAATTTTTGCCGGGATTATGCCTTTGAATATGAAGTGGTGGAATCTCTGAGCGATGTTTCATTGGGTTCAGGACAAGTATACATCACGGTGATGGAGGATGATTTATTAATTTTATTAGAGCGTGTTCGTAACGAATCGTTACAGTTAGGAAAAGAAATAGGAATTATCTCGTATAACGAAACACCTATTAAACGGTTGTTATTTGACGGTATTTCTACGATTTCTACGGATTTTGAAACATTGGGCCGAAAAGCAGCCGAATTGGTACTTTCTAATGAGCGGGCTAAATGGCAAAATCCCTTTGTTTTTATTATCCGCGCATCCCTTTGACTTGCATAATATTTGGCAAAATTCTACTTTAACAGCCTATTTGCTTTGCATTTTTGCAAAAAAAACGCCATTTTTGTAGCTTAATTATAATAAAAGCGCCTTAAAACTAATTGATATAATGAGCAATTCCCCAACAACCTTATTTGATAAAGTATGGGATTCACACGTCGTTCGTAAAATTGCTGATGGTCCAGATGTATTTTTCATTGACCGTCATTTTATTCACGAAGTGACATCTCCTGTAGCCTTTTTAGGTCTTGAAACACGTGGTATTGGTGTATTATTCCCAGAACGTACATTTGCGACTGCGGATCATAACACGCCTACGATTAACCAACACTTACCCGTAGAAGATCCATTATCTGCGAATCAATTATTGCAGTTAGAGAAGAATACAGCGAAATACGGTATTTCTCACTGGGGTTTAGGTAATCCTAAGAATGGTATTGTTCACGTTGTGGGACCAGAAAATGGCATTACCTTGCCAGGTATGACGATTGTATGTGGTGATTCTCATACGTCTACTCACGGTGCTTTTGGAGCGATTGCTTTTGGTATTGGTACTTCTGAAGTGGAGATGGTTCTTTCATCTCAGTGCATCATGCAGCCTAAGCCTAAAAAAATGCGCATTAACGTGAATGGAGCTTTAGGAAAGGGAGTTACGCCAAAAGATGTTGCCTTATACATTATTTCTAAATTAACGACTTCAGGCGCTACGGGTTATTTCGTAGAATATGCAGGGGATGTGTTCGAAAAAATGTCAATGGAAGGCCGTATGACGGTTTGTAACTTGAGTATCGAGATGGGAGCGCGTGGTGGAATGATTGCTCCTGACCAAACAACATTTGATTATATCGAAGGTCGTGAATTAGCCCCTAAAGGTGCTGATTGGGATAAGCAATTAGCTTATTGGAAAACGCTGAAGACGGATTCGGGCGCTACGTTTGATGAAGAAATCACTTTCCTAGCTTCAGATATTGAGCCGATGATTACTTATGGTACCAATCCAGGAATGGGAATGGGTATCTCTAAGCAAATTCCGAATGCGGATGATGTCGAAGGTGGTGTATCTACGTATGAGAAGTCATTAGAATATATGGGCTTTGCACAAAACGATTCGATGATCGGTAAGAAAGTAGATTATGTATTTATTGGTTCTTGTACCAATGGTCGTATCGAAGATTTCCGTGCTTTTGCATCGATTGTTAAAGGTCGTAAGAAGGCGGAACACGTAACGGCTTGGGTAGTACCAGGTTCTCATATTGTGGAAGCACAGATTAGAGAAGAAGGTATTTACGATATATTGACTGAAGCAGGTTTTGCTTTACGTCAACCAGGATGTTCTGCGTGTTTAGCGATGAACGATGACAAGATTCCAGCGGGTAAATACGCGGTTAGTACCTCTAATCGTAATTTCGAAGGTCGTCAAGGACCAGGTTCTCGTACCTTATTAGCGAGTCCATTAGTCGCTGCGGCGGCTGCAATTACCGGTGTTGTAACAGACCCTAGAGAATTTTTATAAGATCGATTAAATAAAAGCAATATGGCTTACGATAGTTTTAATGTATTAAAAAGTTCCGCAGTACCTCTTCCAATTGAGAATGTGGATACAGACCAAATCATCCCGGCTCGTTTCCTGAAGGCAACGGAGCGTACCGGTTTTGGAGATAATTTATTTAGAGATTGGCGTTATGATAAAAACGATGCTCCTAAGGCAGATTTCGTTTTAAATAATCCAACTTATTCAGGTAAGATTTTAGTCGGAGGCAAGAACTTCGGTTCTGGTTCTTCTCGTGAACACGCTGCATGGGCAATCTACGATTACGGCTTCCGTTGTGTAGTTTCTTCATTCTTCGCGGACATCTTCCGTGGGAATGCGATTAACGTGGGTGTTTTACCTGTTCAAGTAAGTCCGGAGTTTTTACACCAAATTTTTACAGCAATAGAGGCTGATCCGAAAGCGGAATTAGAGGTTAGTTTACCTGAGCAAACAATCACGATTGTAGCGACAGGTGCGTCTGAAAAGTTCGCCATTAACGGATACAAGAAAAATAATTTATTGAATGGATTCGATGACATCGATTATTTACAAGCGATGAAGTTGGAGATCAGTACGTTTGCAGAAAACCGCTAGTCTTTTGAAACGCCACATAGAAATAATGGATACGACCCTTCGCGACGGGGAACAAACCAGCGGAGTATCGTTTTCAGCCTCAGAAAAGTTAACGATAGCTCAATTACTTTTGACCGAATTAAAGGTCGATCGCATTGAGATTGCGTCTGCGCGTGTTTCTGAGGGCGAATTTCAAGCGGTAAAGAAGATTACTTCTTGGGCCGCTGCCAATGGTTTTCTAGATAAAGTGGAGGTGTTAACTTTCGTTGATGGAGGAACATCTGTTCAGTGGATGTTAGACGCCGGAGCTAAGGTGATGAATTTATTGACCAAAGGCTCTCTAAATCACCTAAAACACCAACTAAAGAAAACTCCAGAACAGCACTTACAGGAAATTGCGGAGACCATCACTTTAGCCAAATCGAAAGGCTTGTCTGTGAACGTATATTTAGAGGATTGGAGTAATGGTATGCGTAATAGTGCAAACTATGTATTTCAATATTTAGATTTTCTGGCAACACAACCAGTAGATCGGGTTTTACTCCCAGATACCTTAGGTATTTTAACGCCTTATGAAGTAGCTGATTTCATCAAGCAATTGATTGCTAGGTATCCCAATACTCATTTCGATTTCCACGCCCACAACGATTACGATTTAGGAACAGCTAATGCGTTAGAGGCAGTACGTTGCGGCGTTCACGGTTTGCATTTAACGGTAAATGGAATGGGGGAACGTGCGGGTAACGCACCTTTAGCGAGTGTCATCGCAGTTTTGAATGATTACCAAACAGATGTCAAAACGTCTGTTTGCGAGAAGTCTTTATACCGTGTAAGTAAACTAGTGGAAACATTTTCAGGTTTCCGAATCCCTGTGAACAAACCGGTAGTAGGAGAGAACGTCTTCACGCAAACGGCAGGTATCCACGCGGACGGAGACAAAAAGAATAATTTGTACCATAATGATTTAATGCCGGAGCGTTTTGGCCGTGAGCGTAAATACGCTTTAGGTAAGACGTCTGGTAAAGCGAATATTGAGAATAATTTAGCTGCCTTAGGGATTCAGTTGTCAGATCAGGATTTGAAAATCGTGACGCAACGTATAATTGAATTGGGTGATCGCAAAGAAGTGGTAACGCAAAACGATTTGCCTTACATCATTTCCGATGTGTTAGATAGTAATACCATTGAGGAGCGAGTTCAGGTTCTGAATTATGTGTTGACCCATTCTAAGGATTTACGTCCATCCGTTACCTTGAAGATTTCGATTGATGGTGACGAATTTGAAGAGCACGCACAAGGAGATGGGCAATACGATGCCTTTATGAAGGCTTTAGGGATTATCTTTGAGAAGCATGGTAAAATTCTTCCTGTATTAAAGGATTATGCGGTGCGTATTCCACCAGGAGGGGATTCTGATGCGCTTTGTGAGACGATTATTACGTGGGCAGATGGAGATAAAGAGTTAATTACGAGAGGTTTAGATTCTGACCAAACTGTTTCAGCTATCAAGGCCACTCAAAAAATGTTGAATTTGATTTAATAAAAATAATAATGGCGAAGAAGCATATTTTAATTGTTCCAGGTGATGGAATCGGTCAAGAAGTGACTGAAGTAGGAAAGAAAGTATTAGAGAAAATTGCGGCAAAGTTTGGTCACGATTTTACCTATGATGAAGCATTAATTGGTCACGTGGCGATTGAGGCGACAGGAGATCCATTACCAGCGGAAACGTTAGAGAAGATGAAAGCGTCTGATGCGGTTCTTTTTGGAGCGGTGGGTCACCCTAAATATGATAACGATCCTTCAGCGAAAGTACGTCCAGAGCAAGGCTTATTGAAAATGCGTAAGGAATTAGGATTGTATGCGAATCTTCGTCCGATTAAATTATTTGATGAGTTATTGAGTGCGTCTAGCATCAAGCCTGAAATTTTGAAGGGAGCGGATATCTTGTTCTTCCGTGAATTAACAGGGGATATTTATTTTGGCGAAAAAGGTCGTAAGAATAATGGCGATACAGCCTATGACGTGGCGGAATATAGCCGTTACGAAGTAGAGCGTATTGGTCGTAAGGCTTTTGAAGCTGCGCGTACGCGTAAGAAACATTTGGTTTCTGTGGATAAAGCGAATGTATTAGAGTCATCTCGTTTATGGCGTGAAGAAATCCAAAAGCTAGCTTTGGAATATCCTGATATAACTGTGGAATATCAATTCGTGGATGCGACAGCGATGTTATTGATCAAAGATCCGAAGCGTTTTGACGTAGTGGTTACAGCGAATTTATTCGGCGATATCTTAACGGACGAAGCTTCTCAAATCGCTGGGTCGATGGGAATGTTAGCTTCTGCTTCTATCGGTGATGGAACAGGTGTTTACGAACCAATTCACGGTTCTGCACACGATATCACAGGTAAAGGCTTAGCGAATCCAATGGCGTCCGTTTTATCGGCAGCTCTTTTATTAGACATTTCTTTTGGAATGAAAGCGGAGTCGGAAGTGGTTATTAACGCTGTTGATCAAGTATTGAAGAATGGTTTCCGTACTGGCGATATCGCAGATTCTACAACAGATAAGTCGATGATTTTAGGTACCGATGCGATCGGAGAAGAAATCTTGAAATTGATTTAATCGAATTAACTCGTATTTTTATGCTCAGTGTCCTCGGATGCTGAGCATTTTTTATACCTAGACATTTCATCTATGAAACACCTGTTCTTATTACTCTTCGCATTTAGTGTTTTAGGCCAAAACCCTAAAGAGAAAATCCAAGTCACGGATTTATTAAAAATCAAGACGGCTGGAAAGCCTTTAGTATCTCCTAAAGGAAATCAATTCATCTACATCGTCACTTCGATTGTAGATGATCCCGATAAGAAGAACGATTTTGTGTACCAAACGCATTTGTTTCTTGGTAATCTGCAAACAGGTGAATCGCGTGCCTTAACCTCAGGGAAGAATTCCATTTCTTCACCCACCTGGAGTCCAGATGGAAGCAAAATTGCTCTCACACGCGATATGGGAGCTAAATCCCAGGTTTATGTGATGGATTTAGCAGGAGGGGAGCCGCAGGCGATTACAAACTTACCTTTCTCCGTTTCCAATCCAGTTTGGTCTGCATCTGGGCAGGATATCTATTTCCAATCCTCTTTTACGGTGAAGGATTTCTTAGTGGATTCGGTTTACAATAAAAAAGGTTTGTTGCCGTCTTGGACGTTGGAAAAACCTATGCTATCAGGAATAGCTAAGAAATCTAAAGCAAACCCAAACGGCAGTATTGACGAAGTTAGAGCCTATTTAGATCAAAACGAAGTTGATAAGAAGGCGAAAGTCATTAATCGCTTGAATTTCCAAGAAGAAAGTACGACAACTTCAGAAATCCCTTTACCAGCCTATTTTAAGAC
>CANFWR010000082.1 GCA_947450865.1 Cytophagaceae bacterium | reverse complement strand
CTTTAGGGGCAGTGTATGGGATGCTTACGGCGTTTTCGGAAACACTTCCGCCGTTATTTTTAATGTTTTGTAAGGCATGTTTGAAGCCGATTTCGTACACATCGTTTAGGGATGTGGACGTGTATTTGAAGTCGATGTCTTCCGCCTCTTTCAAGCCAAGTTTCCAATAAGCTGGTATTTTGTCATAGCCTATCATGGCTCCCAAAATTCCGCCCGCAGACGATGGATTGCAGTCCGCATCTTGTCCACAACGTGTGGAAATTTCTAGGGTTTTGGTGAAATCCCCGTTCCCATACAACAATCCCATCACCACATAAGCGGAGTTTACGGTCGCATCGATGTTAAACGGAGCGAAAACGCCGTCCGGACAACCGATGTCGTTTGCCCATTTGTTTTGGACTTCTAACCAGGTTTTTGTCCAGTCGTTCGGGTATTGCTTGTGCCATTTGATGACATCGGAAATGCATTTGTAATATTGGCTGTTTGCTGGGATGGTTTTCAAGGCCTCGGAAACTACTTTGTTAATGTCGTTATTAATGAAGGCCAAAGTATAGCACGCACCTAAATAAACCCCGCCATAATAGCCGTCTCCGTAGTTCATGATGTGCCCGATTTTATCGGAGATCTTAGACGCCGCATTCGGCATACCTGGTGACATCAAGCCCGCAAAGTCACATTCGATTTGGTAATCAATACAATCCGCATGGGGATTATTTTCCCAATATCCAGACGCTGGAGGCATCATTCCGTTCAAGATATTGTAACGTCCCGCCTGATTTGCATGCCAAAGCGCATATCCCGCATTCGCATAGGCCTTCGCGTGTGATTCGATGGGCGCATTCAATCCCTCTTTTTCAAATACCTCTACGAATGTCAAATCCATGTACAAATCATCGTACAATCCCGGATTGTTGATCATCGTATTCTTCAGATAGCCATCGTACCACGGAATGGGGTGGTAGGAATTAATCATCGTTCCGTTGTAGCGAAACTCGACAGGTCCGCCAAAAGTCACACCTATCGTTTGGCCAGCCCAGCCACCCTTGATTTTATCTTTCAAGACGGCTTTGCTCATCGAGATATTTTGCGCTTGTGCGGCTAGTGTGATGAAACAGAAGAAAAGTAATTTTTTCATGGTTGTAGGTTTTGATACACATACTGGTGCATCAGTTTTTGGATAAATTCTGTGTGCTTAATACTGGTGCCTATCGTGGCATTCGCAGGCTTCGTCGGATCTAGTCTAGTAAAACCCTTATCATCCACGTAGACATGCACTTTTTCTGTCGTAAATAATTCTGGATGGGTCTCCATTCCGATGGCTACCGGGTCAAAAAGGGTAGGGGTTTCTTGCCCCCACAAAACATAAAGCCCTTGCATCGCACTCGTCAATGGCGACTGACGCATCAATAATTTCAATCGATTTTCAGCCGACAATTTGACCATCGCCGTCACATCCAGTCCAGCATAAATGATATTCGCACCGGATTGAACAAAAGTTTTTGCGGCAGGAATATCACATAAAACATTCCATTCGGAATTAATTTTTGAACTCCCGTCATAACCTATTTTAAACGAACCAAACATTGCATAGATGGCTTTCGCTTTCTGCAATTCGGCTCCTAAAGGGGCCAAATTCGTCACCGGTCCCACCGAGAAAATGATGACTTCTCCAGGGTATTTTTTCAATTGAGAGCGAATGAAATCGGTGGCGCCTTGAGGTTTTTTTGTCAAAAGAGAACCCTTCGCCCAATAAAACTGATCCGCGTACCAATTCGCGCGTTCCGAACTTTTTGAGGTGTTTTTTCCCACATAAACAGGGATGTGATTTTCTCCCGTGACCGCCAAAAATTTCTGCGCTAAAATGGCGCGATCTTCGGTGCGGCCATAGCAGGTGGTGATTCCCAAAATCTCATAGCGATCCTGGAGCGTCAACAAATAACCCAAGGCATAGGCATCATCGATGTCATCGCCGAGGTCACAATCGAAAATGACTTTCTGGCGCTGCTGTGCGGTCAATGAAAAACTAATAAGAAAGAATAGGATTAGTTTTTTCATAGTTCATCAAGTCTAGGCATGGAGGCCTGCGCCCCTAATCGAGTGACTGAAATAGACGCTGCTTTGCAAGCAAAAGTGATGGCGTCTGGCCAACTCATCCCCTCCGATAAACCAACGACAAGTGCGCCATTAAAGCAATCCCCCGCCGCGGTCGTATCTTGTGCCACGACTTTCGCGACTGGAATATGTTGTGTTTCGTAAGCCGTTTTGTAAAGGGCGCCTTCGGCACCCAAGGTAATAATCACATGCTGAACGCCTTTATTTAGTAATATATTGGCTGCTTTCTCTGCTGTTAGCAAATCTGTCACGGCTACCCCAGTAAGGATTTCTGCCTCGGTTTCGTTAGGCGTGATGGCGTATAAGTGCGGAAATAATTCAGTGGGTAGTTCTGCCGCAGGAGCAGGATTTAATACGACTTTCAGGCCTTTTTTCGCTGCGAGAGCAGAGGCGTGAACCACCGTTTCTAAAGGAGTTTCTAATTGAATTAAGACATAATCGCCCGCCTCGAAAACCTCATAAGCATTGTCGATGTCGGCTTTGGAAAGGCAATTATTCGCTCCAGACGCCACCGTAATGCAGTTTTCTCCTTTGGCATCTACATTAATCAACGCAATTCCAGAGGGAGCCAATGGGTCTTGCGTCACAAATTGCGTGTGAATTCCCTCGTTCTTAAATTGCTGCATGGCCGTCTCCCCAAACACATCCTTTCCCACCTTGCACACAAAATGAACCTCGCCACCCAGCCGAGCCGCAGCCACCGCCTGGTTCGCACCTTTGCCGCCAGGATTCATAAAAAAATCCCCGCCCAAAACCGTTTCGCCCGGCGCCGGCAAATGAGCCGATTTGATCACCATATCCGTATTTGAACTGCCGATTATTGTGATTTTCGTCATTTTTACTCGTTTTTGTCGTATTTATTCCCTGTAAATTAATAATTATTTTTCAATTTCTGCCTTACCTTTGCGTCGTGAAACGCATCGTCGCTCTTTTATTGTTCTTAGCTATGCAGGTTCCCTTGATGAATCAATGGGGTGCCGTTGCCTACTACCGCATTAATCGCGACTACATTGCAGAAAACCTTTGTGTGAACCGCGATAAACCGATGTTGAACTGTAATGGTCAATGTTATTTAGCGAAAAAGCTAAAAGCTGCAGAAGAAAAAGAGCAGAAATCGAATTCGGAGCGTTTAGAAAAAATGCCGGAAGTGGTGTTGAGCTTTCAAGCCATTCAACCTGTGTTTACAGCTCGTTTCATTGCTTCAGAACTCGTTGAAAATCATTTCACATCAACGGAATTCTTTCCTAACTCAGCCGCTAAAGGCTTTTTCCACCCTCCACAGGTCTAATTAATTTTCTTGACGCTTTACCCTTGGCTTGAAGTCATGGGCATTTCTCATTTTAATTAATTCTAGATGAAACAGCTATTCATAGTGGTGTTATTAGGTATAACTTCACTAGCGCAAGCGCAAAAAATTAAAGTACTTAATTCGATTACAAATGAGCCTATCGTAGGCGCTAGCCTGAAAAAAGGCGATAAAACAATTTCCATTTCAAATGAAAGAGGGGAATTCCAAGTTAAAGAAAAGGGAGAATTCACAGTAACGGCTTTAGGATTTAAAGCAGCTAAAACGACTGGGGAAACAAGCCCTATTTTTCTAGAGGAATCCACTCAAACGTTAGAATCAGTTGTGGTGACTGCCTCTCGTCAAGCGGCGACGCGTGCGGAGACGCCCGTAGCTATTCATAAAATTGGATCTGCGCTGATTCAAGATACGAAGGCGCTTCAATTAACGGAGATTATCAATAAAGTTCCGGGTGTGGTGATGTTGGATTACCGAAATGAACAACACGGGATGGGTATTCGCCAGCCTTTTGGAACATCTGCTTATTTCTTGTACATGGAAGATGGGCTTCCATTGCGTCCTTTGGGGGTATTTAATCACAATGCCTTAATTGAATCGAATCTACAAGGATTGAATTCAGTGGAAGTAATTAAGGGCCCAGCGTCCTCCCTTTATGGGCCTGAGGCCGTGGGTGGAGCGATTAACTTGATCACGAAGACGGCACCGGGTATTCCGACGGCGCAAGTGGGTTTACAAGTAGATGAGTGGGGATACAACCGAGTGCAGTTCACTGCAGGGGCACAAGTAGGTAAGAAATGGTCGATTATGACGGGCGGTTATGTAGCGCGCCAAAAAGGTTCTTGGGCCTCTAATTCCGATTTCGACAAGTCTTCGATCAACGTACGTTTAGATTATCAATTTACGCCTAAGACGAAACTTTGGGGCTCTTTTGCCTACAATGATTACTTCTCTCAGACGGGTGGAAACATTGACAGTACGGGTTATTATTCTCGCAGCTATCAAAGCCCGGCGGATTTTACCTACCGTTCTTCGTTTTCGTCTCGTTCGCGTTTGACATTAGAGCATAAATGGTCGGACAATGCAAACTCTAGTTTGACCGCTTTTTACCGGGATAATGCCTTAGGCCAAAACCCATCCTATTCAATTTCCTGGACCAGTCCAGCAGTTACGGCTTCAGGACAAGTGAATCAAAACAGTTTCAAAAGCTTTGGCTTGATGGGGCAGCACTCGCAAAATTTTGAATTCCTGAACTCAAAATTAGTAGCGGGATTTTTGTTAGATCGCTCGCCTAATGATTATTGGGCTTACAAAATTAACTTAGCCGCAACGCTTCGCCCAGACAAGAAATCGGTGGAGAAATTCACTATCACCCAAATCTTGCCATCGACATTCTTAGGCAATTATTCGGCGGTGATTTGGAACAAAGCGGCTTATGCGCAATTTGACCTGCATCCTGTAGAGAAATTGCGTCTCTCTTTAGGCGGCCGTTTCGATCAAATGTCCTTTGACTATACGAACTTCATCGACAATTCGACGGGCACAAAAAGCTACGAGCAATTCTCACCTAAGTTAGGGGTCACGTATGAGGCTTCTTCAGCACTAGGTTTCTATGGTAATTTCTCCAAAGGCTTCTCGCCACCTGCCCTTTCAGCGGTATTCCGCGCGAGACCAGCGGCACAAGCGGCCGCAACTGGGGAGAAATTCTATTTAAGCATTGACCCAGCTGTGTTTTCGAATTACGAAGTGGGAGGTTGGGCTTCACTTTGGCAAAATAAAGTCTTCTTTGATTACGCATTCTATCGTTTAGAGGGCAATAATGAGCTTTTAGGAATTCGCCAGCCGGATAACACGACGGATTATCAATCTGCGGGTAAGACTTTGCACGAGGGGATTGAGTACCAAATTACGATCCGTCCGAACGATTCGTGGAACTTCCGCTTTGGAGGAACGAATGCAAAACATACGTTTGTGGACTTTGTGTTAAGTACAAAATCAACAGATGCTTTGAAAAATGTGAATGGCAAAGAGATGCCGCAAGCGCCTAACTTCATCGCGAATTCAGAGGTGACTTACAAGTACAAAGGAGCGCGTATTGCCTTAGAATGGCAAAAAATTGGGCCTTGGTTCCAAGATCAAGTGAACAAGGTAAGCTTCGAAGGCGTATCTGTTTTCAATCTTAGAATGGGGTATAACTACAAAGCGTATCAATTCTTCACTAACATCTTGAATCTAGGCGATTCCTTATATGCCACCACGGCGACCCGTGGAAATAACGCTACAGATAAATCAACATTTACGCCAGCGGCTCCTCGCACAGTGGTTGCCGGTGTACAAATCGACGTATTTCAACTATTCAAAAAATGAAAAAACTAACACTTTTGCTCGTTTTCTTTGCGCAGGTCTCTTTCGCGCAAACGGTTTCTAATCCTGCTAATCAGGCCTTGGACCCCTCTTTTGCACTGAAATCAAACGGCGATGTCGTTCTATCTTGGGTAGAGAAATCAGCCAATGGGGTTTTGTTCTTTCGAAAAGTCAATCAGGGGCCTGCTGAGCAGGTCCCTATTGATAAAAAAGCATCTACTCACGCAGAGGGAATGCCTAAGCTTGCTTACAAAGCGGATGGAACTTGTGTTTTGTTATACGAGATGAATCGCCCTACAGCAGCGTCTCGATTTAATGGGGATTTGCTGTATGCGATGGAGGTTAATGGGGTTTGGCAGAAACCGCAATACATTCACAAAGATACGGCGGCTGGTCTGAGCCACTCCTTTGGAAAGATTATTACCTTATCTACGGGTCAGGTCGGTGCCTTTTGGTTAGATGTGAAAGTAGGGCCAAAAGGCCGGACCCTCGTGACGGCATCCACTACACCAGGGGCTGGTTTTGGAGAGATGAAAATTCTCGATAAACAAACCTGCGAATGCTGCCGAATCGACGCGGTGACGGATGTAAAAGGGAATGTAGAGGTGATTTACCGCGATCTGAATGACAAAGGAGAACGCGATATGGCATACATTCATTCGAGTGATTTTGGCAAAACCTATTCAGAACCAGTGCCCTTATATGAAGATCATTGGAAAGTAAATGCGTGTCCTCACGCAGGTCCATCTTTAGTCCGTGGGTCAAAAGGCCTAGAAGCCGCTTGGTATACCGGCGCAGAGGGTTCCTCTGGCGTAAAATGGGCGTATCAAGGTTCCAAAAAGATGATTCTTCACCTGGCTGGCGATAAAATCAGAATGCCTCAATTATCTTCCAATCCGAAAGGGGAAACGGCACTCGTTTTTGCTGAAATCAAGCAAGAGGGCGACCGTTATTACAAGCAAATTGGCTTCGTCGTAAAGGATTTATCAGGGAAATTGACCAAATCCTATGTTTCAGACCCTGCCTTTGATTGCTCTTATCCGGCGATTATTTGGGGTGGAAAATCCTGGATTATTGCTTTCGAGGCGGTGAAAGAGGAGGGAAATCAAGTGGTTCAAGTTATATCAAAATAAGAGCGCGCTATTTTTCTGCTATCTTTACATTGATGAGAAAAAGGCTGATTGTCTTGCTGTGTCTTTTATCGCTTTCGTTGAAAGCGCAGCAAATCTCCTTTGACCCAATCATTAATCTCCCCGTTTCCGGATTAAAAAATCCTTGGGCAGGCGGATTCAATTCCGTGCAATTTTTCTCCATCGATTTAGATGGTGACTCTCGAGAAGACCTCGTCGTTTTCGATCGAAGCGCCCAGCACCTAAAGACTTTTCTACGGAATACCAGCGGTGGTTTTACCTATTCTCCCGGCTATCAAAAACGGTTTCCACTCATCGAGAATTGGATGAACCTATTGGATTACGATGGAGATGGGGATAAAGATCTGTTTGCCTCTACTCCTGGTGGGATTCAGGTATATCCGAACCTAGGTAATAACTTCCCTAAATCGCTCGGTACTCTCAAATCAACCGGCCTCAATGGCCTCATCAATATCTACGTCAGTGCGACGGATATTCCGGCCATCGCGGATATCGATGGGGATGGCGATCTGGATATTTTGGCCTTCGAATCTGCGGGGCATTTTATTACTTATTATGAAAATACCGGGGATCTAAAATATGTGACCAAGTCTATGAATTGGGGCAATTTCTATTTGAATGATTGTCAGGATATTGCGTTCAATGTTGTCCCAGAATCTGTTTTAAGCACGCAATCCACTGAGGCGGTGCAACACGCCGGCAATACGCTAGCTTTATGGGATCCGGATAAAAATGGCATTTATGACCTGATTATAGGTCACGTGGGTTGTTCAGGATTTATTTATATGAAAAATGAGGGCACGCGCGATAAACCGAAGTTTCGCAATGCCGATTATAATTTCCCTGCTGGAGCGCCTCATACTGTTCCTTCATTAGCTAGTGGATCGCCCATTGATATCGATGGAGATGGCGTTTTGGATTTGATCGCGTCATCCCATTTGCCGGATCTGAATCCGGCTTTGGAAACGGTGTCTTATTACCGGTCTGAAAATGGCGCTTTGGTGCTGAAAACCAAGGCCTTTCTACAAGAAGAAATGATTGACGTGGGAGATAATGCCTCGCCTGTGTTCTTTGATGTGGAGGGTGATGGGGATCTGGATTTATTGATAGGAAGTGGCAGTGTCACTTTTTATGAAAATGTGAATGGGACATTAGCGTTGAAAACCCGCGATTTTTTGCCTTTAGCCGGAGCTTCATCGGTACAATTGCAAGTAGTGAATAGCCGCCTGATGCTGTATTATTTGAAAGGCTCCGCGGTGTATTATCGTGAATATAAGTCAGGCGCTCTAAGTGATGAAAAGCCGTTAAATGTTGTAAGTCTTCGCGAAACGCCTCGTCTTTATGACATCAATCAAGATGGCTCGCTGGAACTTGTCGTCTTGGATTATTTAGGCGGTACTCGGGTGTATGATTGGTCAGATTTGTCCAAACCTTACCAGCGAATCGAAACCGCTTTTCGTGGCATTGCTTATGCGGATATCACCGGAGATGGCAATTCGGAGCGAATCACGGTAGATGCTTCAGGGTATGTATACGTGTCTGGTTTAGGCCTGGAAGTGCAGCGTTTGCCTTTTCAGGTAGGCCAAAATGCCCAAATATCTACTGCCGATTTCAACCGCGATGGCAAAATCGATATCGTATTCGGACTTGCCTCTGGCGGAGTTCAATTGCTCCAAAATACCTCGGATATTTTAATTCCCTCGGAGGATTTGTATGTGTGGCCTAACCCTGCGTCTTCGCTCATCAATATTCGAGTGAAATCTTCCGGCACCTTACAGTGGTTTGATCTTTCAGGTCGCGTTTTAGGCGGGGGAATTTCTGTCGGTGCCGGGGAAACCTTGCGCATCCCAGCACCTTTACCGGGTGCAGGGAATTATCTGTTGAAATATGAATCCGTTAAAGGGTCTGTGACTCAAAAGGTGTTGATTCTCCCCTAAAATGAAACAATTCTAGCCATTAAGGTGTTTAGCAAAAATGAAACAGACCCTACTATTACTCTTGTTTTCTTTTTCGGTTTTAGCTCAAAACAGCGGCCGTATCTCCGGAAAAATAATAGATCAATTAACCCAAAAACCCATTTCGGGAGTTTCTGTATCGCTCGACGGTTCGACAAAAGGCGTAAATGCAGATGAAAAAGGAACTTTCCGTTTAACAGGTTTGGCCCTAAAAACATACAATATTTCATTCTCCGCGGTAGGCTACGAGAAATACACGGCCTTCAACGTGATCATCAATGCAGGTAATGAAAATTTCTTGAACATTGAATTACTCCCATCAAACCAGCAATTAACGGAGGTCGTAGTCACCCAAAACCGCCGCACCGCAAAAGCCGCTACCCTTGAATCTCCACTAAGCGTTCAACGCTTAACAGCGGAGGAAATCAAGAGCAACCCAGGCGGAAACTTCGACGTCAGCAAAGTTATTCAAACCCTTCCCGGCGTAGGCGGAGGCCCACAGGGTGGAGGCTTCAGAAATGACATCATTATTCGTGGTGGAGGACCAAACGAAAACGTCTACTACTTAGACGGAATTGAAATTCCAGTCTTAAATCACTTCCAAACCCAAGGTAGCAGCGGCGGCCCGCAAGGGATGCTAAACGTATCCTTTATTGAGGATGTGAAGTTGAGTTCTTCGGCCTTTGATGCCCGTTATGACAACGCCTTAAGTTCCGTTTTCCAGTTCAAACAACGCACCGGAAACCCCAATAAATTCCAAGGAAATGCGCGATTAAGCGCGACTGAATTCGCTTTAACCACAGAGGGGCCACTTTCTAAATCAGGTAAAACGACTTTTCTAGCCTCTGTTCGCCGCTCCTATTTGCAATTCCTTTTTCAAGCCTTAGATATTCCAATTCGCCCAAATTTCTGGGACGGACAGTTTAAAATCACGAAGCAAATCAATTCTACAACCACACTTTCTTTTATGGGATTGGGGGCGATTGATGACTTCTCTTTTGGCACACTGAAAAAAGCCACACCGGAGAAATTGTACATCTATAACTCGAATCCGCTGATCAATCAGTGGAATTACACGCTGGGGATGTCGCTGAAAAAATTATTGGATAATGGCTACGTGAATGTGGCGCTTTCAAGAAACGTATTTGACAATAATTTCTTGCGTTATGAGGATAATTTAAAGAAAGATCCTTCGCAATTAAACTTTGATTATGCCTCGCGTGAAACGGAAAACAAATTGCGGATCGACGTGAATAAGAACACCAATGGCTGGAAGATCAACTATGGCCTTTCTGCGCAATTCGTGGAATATGCGAATAGTACCTACCAAGTTTTGAATAATACGACCGCGAGTCCTGCGGTGCGTTTGGCCTATCCTACGACCACTATTTCCTATACGAGCCCGTTGAATTCGCTTTGGAAATACGGTGCCTTTGCGCAAGTTTCGAAGACTTTTTTTGACTCCAAATTAGGTCTAAGCGCCGGCCTTCGTACGGACATGAATAGCTTTACAACGACGGGAATGGATCCTTTGGAAACCATTTCTCCCCGCGTTTCGGCTAGCTACGTATTATCAGAAAAATGGACGGCCAATGCCTCAGT